>DASRSO010000254.1:0-19191 GCA_035656375.1 Cyclobacteriaceae bacterium
GCTTGGCAGAAAGACGTTCGACATTTTTGCCGGCTACTGGCCGCAGCACGCAAATGGCTGGCCGGGTATTAACGACGTCACCAAATACGCCCTGTCGCGAAAGAAGAAAAAGTCGGACTGGAACAACTCGGTTTTCCTTCATAGTGTGGCAGATATCAAAAAGTTGAAAAAGACAGATGGCCGCGATCTGCAGGTTCACGGAAGTGGAGAGCTCGTCAAGCTGTTGCTGAAGAATGATCTGGTGGACGAGCTGTGGCTCAAAATTCACCCGGTGACTCTTGGTAAAGGCAAGAAATTGTTTGATAGCAGCGCGACGCCCGGAACATTCACGCTCACGGAAAGTACGGTGACACCCAGCGGGGTTATTATGGCGAGTTACAGGAGGGCCGGAAAGGTGAAAACTGGAACAGCCGGAGAACCTTAGCGAGCGGTGTGAAAAATGTGGAGCGATAAAAAAAGCCTGTGAAATTTACATTCCACAGGCTTTTACTTTACTCAGCGGTCCGGACGGGACTCGAACCCGCGACCTCCTGCGTGACAGGCAGGCATTCTAACCAGCTGAACTACCGGACCTCCTTTTAAAGAGGCTGCAAAGATATGTTTTGATGTCCGGAAACCAAAAAAACTGCGAAATATCTTTAAAAAAGCGCGTTACTTGAACTTCCCGGCCGCCTCTACGGTCTGCTTCATTCCATCCACAGGCTTATCGGAATAGATGATCGCTTCCACCTGCCTCCAGGTATATTCCTTCGACGGGTTCAGGATCTTGAGCTTCACCGAATGCTTGCCCTTGGGCAACTGGTACTTCCACGCCATCTCGTGACGACGTGTCGTGAAGTTTACGGGCAACCTGGGCTTCTCTACCACCTTGCCATCAATAGACAGCTCCGTGTCGAACACGTAATCAACATTCTCGTTGCGCGACGAAGCGCTGCCACGGATCACGAAACCAATGCCCTCGAAGTCGAAAGACAGTTCGTCGTTGTTCGCCGACCAGGTCACCGGGGTCTTCAACACGGGGTAATGCCCCGAAAAGCTTTCTTCAAGTTTCACAGGCTGTATCTTTTGTGAAGGCAGTTGAATGTTGTTGCCATTCACCTTCGCTCCGTTTCGCTCGAGGTTTGCCATCGCATGCTTGAAGCCAGTCTCGTATACTTTGTTCAACGACATAGTCGTGTATTTGAAGTCGATCGTCTCTGCTTCGGCCAGACCCTGTTTCCAGTACGCGGGTATCTTATCGTAGCCCATGATCGTTCCGAGCACACCTCCTACCGTCGAAGGATTGCAGTCTGCATCCTGGCCACAGCGGGTTGTTATTTCCATCGATTTTGTGAAGTCACCCTGGCCATAGAGTAACCCGATTACACAATACGCCGCGTTTACTGTTGCGTCGATATTGAATGGAAGGAAAACTCCATCCGGGCAAGCGAGATCGTCGGCCCACTTCTTCTGAACTTCAAGCCAGGTTTGCTTCCAGTCGTTCGGATATTTCTTGTGCCAGTCGATCACATCGTGTATGCACTGGTAGAACTTGCTTTGTTTGGGTACCGATTCCAGTGCGGTCGCAACAATCCAGTTAACATCGTTCGACGTAAAGGCAAGCGAGTACATCGCTCCAACATACACGCCACCGTACCAGCCATCGCCATAGTTCATGATGTGCCCGATCTTGTCGCTGATGGCCGACGCAACGTTCGGCATACCGGGGCTCATCAAACCCGCAAAGTCCGACTCGATCTGGTAGTCGATATCGTCGGCGTGAGGATTGTTGAGCCAGTGGCCCGACTGCGGAGCCTTGATACCATTCAGGAGATTGTAACGACCTGCCTGGTTGGCGTGCCACAGCATGTAACCGGCTTTCGCATACGCATTTGCGAATGATTCCACGGGTGCGTCGAGGCCCTCCTTCTCAAAGATGTCAACGAAAGTGACGTCGAGGTACAGGTCGTCGTAGAGGCCCGGGTTGTTGACCATTGTCTTCTTCAGATATCCATCGTACCAAAGCAATGGCTGGTAATCTCCGATAAATGTTCCATTGTAACGAAATTCATAAGGTCCGCCGAATGTCACCCCGATGGTCTGTCCTGCCCAGCCGCCCCTGATCTTGTCCCTCAGTGCGTCCTTAGTGATAGTTGTCTGTTGCGCGAATGAAATTTGTGTAAAAAATACGCAAATAATTAGTACTACTTTTCTCATGTTTATTTACTTCCTGGTTGATGATGCATTAATTCTTCTATTCCTTTTGCTACTTGTTCTGGTGTTTGTTTGAATTCGATCGATGTATACTTCTCTCCTGGTATCGGTACCGATTTGCCGTCGTCTTTGATATCGAAGTTTACTTTCTTCGAAGTGAAGTAAGGCTCGAGCCCCCTTACGGCTACGTACACTGCTGTCTGGTCCCAGCTATTCCTGCCCTGCGTTTGTTTGTTAAACTTCAGGGCTACATCAAATGCATCCTTTACCGGGCTGTTTGTGATCTTCGCGTCGTTGATCAACGGGATCCCGGTCATTACTTTTTCGCCAATGTGGAAGAGGCTCAATACAATTGGCGTCGGCCATTCGTTGAACACTGTCTGCGATGCCTTTGCATCTACAACCACGTTGAACTCATTGCCGCCCTTCCCATCCTTGCCATTCGATGCAGCCATCGAAACGAGTTGCTTTACTTTCTTCTTCACGAGGTCTTTACCGCTTAGAGAAGAATAACTGTCGGGCGGCGAGTTAAGGAGATTGGCCAGGTTGGTGAAGAAACCGACACTGATGATCGTCACACTGTTGTCGGGTTGGCTCATCAGGATCTTACGATATAACGCAAGTGCATCCTGTGCTTCCGAATTCGCCTTCAGGCCGTGAGGATATTTGGCAACTATAAACTCTGCCCACTTCTCCTTGCAGTCTTTGTTCGGGAAATTTCCCTGGGTTATACCAACGGGGATCTCAGGGCGACGGAAATATGTATTCAAAACACTGAGCGTGGGAACGGTTGTCTCAAATGTGTTGCATGAGATCGTTGCGAGTATTTTCGCCTCGCCCTTATCTGCGAATGCGTGTAGAAGGGCCATCGCACCAACGTCGTCGAAATCAGGTGCGATGTCGGTGTCGAAGATCACAGGCACCTGTGCGAACGTCAACGTCGCAGAGAAAATGAATACGAAGAGAAATCTATAGCGCATAGTTTTTCTGATTATTCAATTCGAAGGTTAGCAGTACGATACGCAACAGGCTGTATCGCGGGGAGATTGTTTTCGGGAGTATCGAGATAAAAGTAAGCCGTCGCACTCACATCATCGCTGCGATAAAAGTTAGTCCATCCGTCGGGGAGGCCTGCGCTATCGAGCTTAACAGTACGACCTTTCTTGTATAGCTGGTGAAGCTTTCCCGCTTCGTCGATCGTAACAGGCGACAGCTTTGCACCGGCTTGTTGCATCTTCAACACATCTGCTTTCATGCTCCCGCCGATCTGCTGAAGATCTACTTTACATTTAGTAGCGAAGAACACCGGGTCGGGCACATGCAGACGATAGAACGACCATTGCTTCCTGGTATCGTCGGCAATCAAACAACCTGCATACGGATTTGCATAAGCACCCTGTCCCCAGCCGGTACCAATATAATCTTCAGTGCCTGTACCATTCAATGTGGGGAACTCTGCGTCGTCGTCGAGATAGATCTTTACTTCTCCCTCACCCCACCACGACTCGCCATAGGCGCGATTTGAATTTACACCAACGGTGACCCCAAGATACCGGCCTCGGCCATTCACTGCGGGCAACATCTCGAAATCTCTTCCGACTGTTGTTGCTGTATCGCGGCTCCAGTACGAATGGAAATACAGGTTCTTATCGTCCCATGTTTTGGTCTCTTGAAAATCTATGTCAAAAAACAAATGACTCAGATCTTTAACCGACTCATTTGTCACGGTGATCTTTGCACCGCTCTTGAATGGCATCGGTATGAAAGATTGAAACGAACGCCCTTCAGGATTTGCGAACAAGTTGTTATGGAACGGAGCCGTGCGGCCCAGGCCAACGCTAAAGAAATCACCAAATGGAACTGATACTGCGGGCTTCGAACTTCCGTCCCAGTACATTTCAAGCTTTAGTGAACGAAGCATCGCGGCCGATCGGTCGGCGACCGTGATCCACATCCGTGTAACGACTCCTGATCCTTTAACGTCGAGCAAAGTCAATGTCTGTCCCGATTTTATTCCATCGAATGGATGTCCTTTGCCACCGTCGTTTTCCTTCCCACCCTGTCCGGGAGTGCCGTTGATATTCTCCGGGCTGCTCCAACGGGTCGAAGAGTTTTCATCAAACTGGTATAAAGCAGGTTCGGAGGGAGCTGACTTTTTTTCGGCGCAGGCAATCAGCAGCGCGATACAAAGGGGAATATATCGCTTCATAAGGTTTATTAAATCTAACAATATTATTTTAGCGTATAGAGACAAATTATTTCAGCCCCATGAAAAAATCCATGAACGCTTTCCTGCTCGTTTTCATCTTCACCTGCCAGGCAGCATTCGGTCAGGGATTTCTTAAAGTCGATGGAAAACGGATTGTAGACGAGAAGGGTAACAATGTGTTACTCCGTGGCATGGGCCTCGGCGGATGGATGTTACAGGAAGGATACATGCTTCGTGTCGAAAAGATCGGCCAGCAACAGCATGTGATTCGTAAAAACATTGCGGACCTTATCGGTACACAAAAAGCCGACGCATTCTATGATGCATGGCTCGCCAACCACACACGCAAGATCGACATCGACTCGATGGCACGTTGGGGCTTCAACTCGATCCGTCTCGCCATGCATTACAACCTTTACACATTGCCCGTCGAGAAAGAACCGGTAGCCGGAAAGAATACATGGCTCGACAAGGGCTTCGCAATGACCGACAGTCTGTTGAACTGGTGCAAAGCCAACAAGCTCTACCTCATACTGGATCTTCATGGCGCTCCTGGCGGACAAGGCAACGACAACAACATCTCCGATCGTGATCCTTCTCTCCCATCGCTTTGGCAGAGCGATGCAAACAAACAGAAGATGATAGCCCTTTGGCGGAAGCTAGCCGAGCGTTACGCGAATGAACCGTGGATAGGTGCATACGATATCATCAACGAACCAAACTGGGGCTTTCAGAAAGCAGACGACAGGAATGGATGCGGTGAAGAGAAGAATGAACCGCTTCGTCAATTGATGGTGGACATAACGAAGACCATCCGCGAAGTCGACAAGAAACATATTATTATCATCGAAGGGAACTGCTGGGGTAACAATTACAAAGGAGTTTTTCCTTTGTGGGATAATAACATCGTGGTGAGCTTTCACAAGTACTGGAGCTTCAACGACGAAGCGACTATCAAAGGGCCGCTCGACATTCGTGAAGAGCAGAACGTACCCATTTGGCTTGGTGAGTCTGGTGAGAATTCGAACCTCTGGTTTCGCGATGCCATTCAGCTAATCGAAGAACGCAACATAGGCTGGGCCTGGTGGCCTTTAAAGAAGCTCGGATACAATCAACCTCTCCAGGTAAAGACCCCCGTAGAGTATCAGAAGGTTCTGGATTATTGGGCCGAGAAAGGACCTCGTCCGTCGCCTGCCGAAGCTGAGAAAGGACTGATGGAGTTTGCAGAGAACCTGAAACTTGAGAATTGTATCTATCATAAGGATGTTATCGACGCTATGTTCCGTCAAACAAAGAGTAACGATACCCGAGCGTTTGGTTCGAACAAAACGGGCGCCCCAATACTTGCCGTAGACTACGATCTGGGGAGAAACAAGTATGCATATTCAGATATCGACACCGGCAATTATTGGGTATCGGGTAAGCCCGGTGTCGGCAACCACGGGCACGTTTATCGCAACGACGGCGTCGACATCGGTGGCGAGGATGGGAACTACTACGTAGACCGTTTTGAAACAGGTGAATGGCTTAAGTATACTGTCACAGCTTCGAAGGCCGGAACTTATAATGTCATCCTCAATGTTTCATCCGCAACGACTGGTGGCAAAGTTGGTGTGAGCGCTAACAGCGGAAAGGTTTCAGAGACAGCGGTGCCCGATACAAAAGATCAGTGGCAGAAGGTAACGTTAGCGAAAGTATCATTGAAGAAAGGCGCTAACGCGATAAAGATATCGGCTGTGGAAGGTGGTTTCAAATTGCAATCATTGGAGATCAAATAATATGGCTAACGAACCTTACGTAGTACCGGCACAGACGAGGATCGGTCACGTTCACCTGAAAGTAGCTGACCTTGATCGCGCCCTTGGCTTCTATCGCGACCTTCTGGGTTTCGAATTGATAATGTTGTATGGAGACCAGGCTGCATTTGTTTCGGCAGGCGGTTATCATCATCATATTGGATTGAACACATGGCACAGTAAGGGAATGCCGCCGGCGCCCGTTCGTGCCGCCGGGTTGTATCATACGGCGATTGTATATCCTACCCGTAAAGACCTGGCGGTGGTTTTAAAGCGCCTGATCGATGCGAAGTACCCGTTAACGGGAGCCTCGGACCACGGAGTTTCCGAAGCATTGTATTTGAATGACCCCGATCAGAATGGGGTCGAGTTATATTGGGATAGGCCGCGGGAGTTGTGGCCTGTCGATGAGGCAGGTAATCTTACAATGTTTACGAAGGCGTTGGATTTGGCCGGCCTGCTCGCGAGTTTGGACTCTAAAGTTTGACGTTTCATTCATAGCGTAACGCCTTCACCGGATTCGCCCTCGCGCTCCGTACCGTATGATAACTTATCGTGCCCATCGCTATCGCTAACGCAACAAACCCTCCCAATAAGAACATCAAGGGATTAATCCCGATCCTGTAAGCAAAGCCTTCCAGCCACTTACTTAACAACATCCACGTCAATGGGCTCACGATCACAAACGACACCACGATCAGCAAAGCAAACTTTCTCGATAACAGCACTGTGATCTGACCCTCGCTCGCTCCCAACGCTTTCCGTATACCTATCTCTTTTGTCTTCTTCTCGGTGGTGATCGCCGCCAGCCCGAACAGTCCCATGCACGAAATAAGTATTGCCAACCCGGCCATGATCGTGACGACCGATCCCATCTGCTCGTCTGAGCGATACAACACTTCAAAGTGCTCATCCAAAAAAGCATAGTCGAATGGGAACGCCGGGACCAATTTTTCCCAGGTGGCTTTCACAAATGCGATGCCCTCGGATATGTGCGCTTTATCCAGTTTCACCGACATCTCGTCGTAACCCCATTCCGGATGAACCACCAACGACAATGTATTGACCTTATAGTGAAGTGAGTTGAAGTTGAAATCCTTTACAACACCAATGATCGTTCCCAACGAATCGTTATGATACCAACTGTGCCCTGCCGGCGTTCCGACTATGTCTTTAATACCCAGTTCTTTCGCAAAACTTTCATTGATCACAAACGCCTTCTTTGCATCTGTAGGAACGTCTTTGGAAAATGAACGCCCTTCAACCATGTCAATCCCGTAAACCTTCAGATAATCATAGTCGACATTCACATTCGAAGGCGTAATGTTCCGTATTGAGTCGTACTTGATCTTGAATCCCCATTGATGGAAGTTGTTCCCGAGTCGTTGTCCACTCGCCGTTACGCCCAGAACGTATGGACTGGCCGCCAGCTCTTGCTTTAAAGTTTCGAATACTTTATTCGCGTCGCCATTCATATCCACGAGCAGCATTTGATCTTTGTCGAATCCAATATCAGCCGTGCGCATGTATGAAAGTTGTTGAACGACTACCAACGTGCTTACGATCATCGCTAGGGCAAGGCCAAACTGGACCACCACGAGGCTGCTTCGGAAGATCGACTTACCTTCGGTCTTCCCACCTTTCAATGCCTTCGACATGCTGAACGACGTTAGGTAGAACGACGGGTAGATTCCCGTGAGCAACCCCAGTCCGAGAGTTCCACCGATCACGATAAGTACATACTGGTATTGTGTAAAGAAGTTAATGATCGAAAGCTGCCGCCCGATCAGCCGGTCGAGCAACGGGAGGAATGCCATATCGAACAATACGGCAAGTACGAGTGCCATCACGGCCATCACGATCGATTCGAAAATGAACTGACCAAACAACTGCACCCGTTTCGCACCCACCGTCTTGCGCACACCAATTTCTTTCCACCTGTGCGATGCCCGCGCAGTCGTGAGGTTCATAAAATTTACGGCCGCAATCAAAAGTATGAACGCCCCAACCATGTAGAACAGGTCGAGATATGCACCGTTGAACTTCCTGTAGTTATTATAATCATGCTCGATGTCCGTAGATGCAAGGTGAACCTGGTCGATGCGCTGCAGGAAGAGCTTATATGCGTCGTTGACAGTGGGATTGTTTGGCATATGTCGGGTCATGAAAGCCGGAAACTTGGCTTCGAGTGCCGCGACGTCGGTGTTTGGATACAGGAGCATGTAGGTGTTAAGCCCGTTGCTGCCCCAGCGGTCATTGAAGTCAGGAGCATTGGCAAGTATCGTTGCCATCGAGATCAATCCATCAAACTGAAGGTGCGATTGCTCCGGAACATCTTTCAGGATGCCGGTGATCTTATGTTCTTTCGAGCGGATCGTTAAAGTGTTGCCCATCGCTTCGTCGGTAGTTTTGAAGAAGCGCAGCGCCATGCTCTCGGTGACCATGATGGAGTAAGGTTCATCGAGAGCCGTGTTCTTGTCGCCATGGAGCACGGGGTAATCGAAGATATCGAAGAAAGTACTATCGACCGTCGAAATGTTGGGGATGAGAAAACGGGTATCGCCCTTTGTAACCAATATCTTCTGGCCATTGGCGAAGCGGGTAACATGTTCCACTTCTGGGAAATCCGCTTTAAATGCAGGTGCCATTCCGGCCATCGTGAGGGCAACCTTCTGCACGTTGGTGCCGGGAAACGACTGGACTTCGTCAACACGATAGATCCTGTCCTTTTTTGTGTTAAATGAGTCGAAACTCTTCTCGTCGGCGATAAAAAGATAGATGACCATGCAGGCCGCAAGCCCTATGGCCAGGCTGAAGATGTTGATAAACGAGTATAGAGGGTTCTGACGGATGTTTCGGAGGGCAATCGTGAAGTAGTTGCGGAACATAGGTGCGGTTTGTACCTATGGGATACTCACGAAAGGAAAAAAGGTGTCTTAACAGGGCACTTTTTTTTACGAAATTTGGGCATGGCGAAAACAGAGCAGCAAACGGAGGTACTGACGGAGACCCAAACGGACGTGTTAGAGGAGTCTCATGTGTATGTACACTGCTACTTTAACAATTCTCATAAGGATATGCTGATCAGGGTATGGCGGAGTACGTTCCTGGTCGATAACGGATCAGGCAGCCGGTCACAACTCGTCCACGCCGAGAACATATCATATGCCCCGGAGTGGACGCTGATTCCTGATAAAAAGCTGTTTCGTTTCTTATTGATCTTCGAAGCGCTGCCAAAAGGCTGTGTGTCGTTCGACCTTATTGAAGATATACCACAAGCCGGCGGATTCCACGTGACTGGAATCGCACGGAATAAGACCGACGTTTATCACGTCGATATTTAAAGTCCTACACAGTAGATCCACGTGCTACGAAGGCCTTGTTGAGTCCTTCGATGATCTGGCGGATGTATTCGCGCTGGCGACTTACCACTACATCACTTTCTCCTTCGGCTGTCGCGATCCTTACCGCGTACTTCGGCCTTACAAGCATCGCTACCAGCAACCCGACCAAACCAATCGTTGCCCCTAACACAATCGCCCAGTCATTCACCGTTGTCAAACGATTCATGATATAAACATTATCTACATATCCCGGAGGAATTAGTTCGTAAGCGCCGATGACAACGATCAGCATACCAATAATAAACAGGAACAAACCGGGAGCTCTCTGTGGTTTCAATGTTGACAACCCGTGACGAGTAATACCCGGCAGCAAATACTCCCTGTTGTGAACTTTCAATGTTGACGACGTCACCGTTACTTCGTGACCGTCGGTATAATAAACTTTGTCAGTGTTCATAACCCGCAATTCTTCATAGTTTATAATGCTTGTTACGATGTTCGGAGCGAAAGGGTTGAGAATTTTCCTTAGAGCGTCGTTAAAAATATTTTTGAAACGATGAAGTGTATGGGGGATAAATGTCCCGGTCTATGGGGTATTTTTTACTCACGATAATGAAGCTACGCAACTCTCGATTTTATACGCTGTCCCTTTCTGAAACCAAGCCAAACCATGATCTCCAACTACCTGCGTATCGCTTTAAGGCAACTTCTGAAATATCGTTCGAGTGTTTCGATCAACATCTTCGGACTTGCGTTCGGTCTCGCTTGCTGTATGATGTGTTATGTGCACCTACGCTACCAGTACAGCTTCGATACATTCCATGAAAACAAAGACAGGCTTTTCAGGATCGTCACAGGCGATCCGGCAACCTCACAGTCGTGGGTGAAAGTCTCCGCTCCTATTCCGCCGAAGCTCAAAGACGAAGTTCCGGAGATCGAATCGTACTGTCGTTTCAACAGTGTCACCTTCAACGAAAAGGTGGCGATCGAAAGCAACGGCCAGGTGTTCCTCGAACCATCGTTCATGATGGCTGACCCCACATTCTTCGAAATGTTCAGTTACAAGCTACTCAAGGGCGAGCGGTCTAAAGCGCTGCAAGGATTAAACAACATAGTGATCACGGAAAGTATCGCCCGAAAGCTCTACGGTGATGCAGATCCGGTAGGGAAAGTGATCACACTTAAAGACAGTAAGCTCGATTTCCAGGTTACCGGTATAATGGCCGACTTCCCGTCGAACACTCATTTAAGAGCAGACTACCTGGTGTCGTACGGGAACCTGGAAAGGATCTTTGGTGAGGGAAGATCACAGGCCTGGGGCGAGTTCAATTATTTCGCCTATGTGCAGCTTGTTCCGGGATCAAGTGCTGAAGCCGCAGAGAGGAAGATGCAGGCCATTGCAGTCAGCATTCCCGACCAGGAAGACCTTACGTTTGGAGAATTAAGGCTGCAGCCGCTTACCGACATCCACTTTCAGCACAGCCGGGGCAACATGAAGCCTTCGTACGACCAGAAGTACATCTACATTTTTATTGCGCTTGCGATCAGCGTACTCGTGATCACTGTTATGAACTACTTCAACCTGGCGACGATGCTCAGCCTGCGGCGTTTTCGTGAGATAGGTGTTCGTAAAACGATTGGTGCAACTGCGAAGCAGATCTCGTCGCAGTTCGTTAGCGAGAATGTCGGTGTGACGGTAATAAGCCTAATCATTGGACTGTTGCTTCTTGAGATATTGAAACCCGTAGCGGGCGCTGTGCTTGGCTATGATTTCAGGATACCGTATGGTGATCCGTTGTTTATCTTGTTGTTCTTATTGATCACAGTATTTCTTGGGATATTTTCAGGAAGCTACCTTTCGTGGTTCGTCGCACGTTTCAAACCGGGTTCAATCCTAAAAGGAAGCTCTTCAGGCACACGAGCAAGCGGCGTGCAGCATATACTGATATTTGTGCAGTTTGCACTGTCGCTTGGGCTAATCACTTCCAGCTTCGTTATCAGCAGGCAAATGCAATTCATCAGCGACATGGACCTGGGATTCGACCGGGATCACGTGATGACTATAAGTATTAGTCGCGACATTCCACCCACCAAAATTGCATCGTTGAAAGAAGAACTTAAAAAGCTGCCGGAAGTGTCGGCGGTTGGCGGCTCCGACTTTACGCCGGGACGGGCAAACTGGCATCAGTCGGTTTGGTGGGAAGGACAGACCGAAGACCAGTCGATGTTCATTATGGCGGTCGACCAGGATTTTATCCCGGCAATGAGTATCGAAATCGTGGAAGGAAGTACGGACAACCTGAAGTCCGAAAGCAGGGTGACCTATGCCATCAACCAGGCTGCGGCTGACGCGATCGGTTGGCAGAATTCGGTCGGTAAAATGATTTCACCTTTCGGACAGGAAGCTCGCCAGCCTGTTGCCGTAGTGGTAAAGGATTTCAATTACTCTTCGCTTCACAATGCTGTTGAGCCTTTAGTGCTCGCCATCTACAAAGAACGAGCGTTCAGCAAACTTTCTGTGAAACTTAATGCCGGGAGCATCGCTAACCAGGTCGACAAAGTGAAAGAGGTGTATGCTGGTATAGTTCCTGGCGTTCCGTTCGAGTTCACTTTTATGGATGAGAATATTGCGCAATTGTACAATGCGGAGCAGCAGATGAACGCGATAGTATTATTACTTACGGTCGTGGCAGTAGCCTTCGCGCTGTTGGGCATCTATGCACTGATATCATTCAGCATCGAAAACCGGACGAAGGAGATTGCGATAAGGAAAGTGCTCGGGGTATCCGCAACGAGCTTGCTGACTTTGTTCTCCCGCGTGTACCTTAAGATTGCAGTTGCGTCAACTGTATTGGCGGTACCGGTGTGTTGGGTCATACTTAACAGGTGGCTGCAACAGTTCACCTATAAGATCGACCTGAACCCTGTATGGTTTGCGTTGGCATTGCTGGTGGTAGTATTATCGATTACGGCCATTGCTGTTGCGAAATATCTTTCGATCAGCCAGGTGAATCCAGCAAGGAGCCTTAAGCACGAATAGCTTATTAGTAGAATCTCGCGACGTAGTTGGTGAGATTGACCATGTCGCGTTCCCTTTTGAAGTTGATGCGGTTCTTCCGAAGGTAGTGCTTCAGCTCAGGCTTGTGGTCCGGGAAAAGTCGAAACAAGGAAATCCGGTTTGCGAGCACCGGCGTGTTCCGGTTGTCGATGAAGAAATACACATTCTCTTTTTCGTACAGGATGTCGTAGTTGCTGAACACGCTCGGAGAATTTCGATACAGTGAAGAGACAGCTGTGGTCGTAAATGATGTCTGGCCGTAACCATTATCTCCTACTACTTCTTTTCGCAGCACGCTCAGTATTCTTTTTACCCCGAGCGCGATCGGCATCTGCAATACGATCTCGATGTATCCTGCCCTGGGGTGATGATAGAAGATCCTCCCCCCTATATTTACAATCCTCACATCCGGGGTTCCATCGAGTACCAGCGAATCTCCACGCGCGTCGATGAATTCCATCTCGCCGGTGATCAGGCTATAGTTAAGCTTATAAGTCCGCGACACACCATTTATGAATCGCACGCGTCCATCGGTGAAGTTGTCGAATCTATAAAGGCTGTCTTTCCAAATGGTATTGAAGATGGTTTCGTAAGGCTTCACCCGGTAGGTACCAGTAGGTTCCCTCGAAGCCCGTTTATCCTGACCAAAAGCATCTGAGCCGCATGCTGAGAACAGCAGGAGAATAATCAGGACATTATAGTTATTGCGACCCCCCATTGATCAGGGCTTTTAATTTTTCCTGTGTTGAAAAGAAGATCTGTTGATCTTTCATTCCGCCTTCGAACCGAAGCGTGCTGTTGTTACCAGCCAGCGCGCTTGCTGAAAACACAAAGAAGACATCCTTGTCAACGACAAGTGCGAACGACGCACTCGGCAGGTTGGCCGCCAGGCGGTTCAGTGTTTCTACCGCCTTTCGCGACAACGTAAGATCGAAGAATATCTTCTCGTTCAGCTGGCGGACTTCTTTCACCGCTTGAAATTCTGACGTAAGTATCATCGGGTTGGATGCCAGGCAGACTGTTTTCTGCGTGAGCGCCACCGTTTCTTTCGGGCTCTTCTTTCCGCATGGAACGGTCAGAAATATTCCTGAATCTTGTTGAGATAGCGCTGGTGTCGATAAAAGCGCCACCAGGGCAAAGACCAGGGTATATTTCATCCCAGAAGGTAGATAGAATTGATTCAATTATAAAGAATTGATCGTCTCATAATTTGGAAAAAAGGAAGCAGGCTGTGACGATCTTTTACAAAATTTCCGAACCATTTCAATTCACTACGATCAAGGCCATTCCATCGTGCTCCTTCGCCCCGATATTTTGAATGATGGTTGCAGTAACGCCCGGTGTTTGTGAAAGGACTTTGTTAAACCTTTGCACTCCACTTACCATTTCATCGTCGGTCTGTGCATCGAGAACTTTGCCGGCCCTGATCACGTTGTCGGCAACAATTAATGTTCCGGGTTTGGATAATTTTAATGCGAGCTGAAAATACTCGGCGTATGGTGGTTTATCGGCGTCGATAAAGATCATATCGAACGGACCTTCACTGGCAGCCTTAAGAGCCGGAAGCGAATCTACAGCTTTGCCCAGGCGGATGTCGATAACATTGCTCAAACCTGCCCGTTCGAAATTCGCCCTTGCAACTTCAGCGTGCTTCGGATCGATCTCGAGTGTAACAACTTTTCCACCGGGTGGAAGAGCCCTGGCCATCCAGATCGTGCTGTATCCACCCAGTGTACCAACCTCGAGTATCTTTCTTGCGCCGCACATCTTCGCCAGCACGTGCAGAAACTTTCCCTGGTTTGGTGAAACACTTATCTGCGGAATGCCCGATTCAACGATCGCCCGTTCCGCAGCGGCGAGCGCATCGTCGTGCGGGGCAAACATTGCGTTGATATAATTATCGACTGAACCGAACAGTTCCAGTGTCATTATGCTTCGTCTTTGATAATAACTTTCTCCATCACATCGCCCTGGCGGATCTGATCGATCACATCCAGGCCTTCGTACACCTTCCCGAAAACGGTATGCTTACGGTCGAGGTGTTTGGTGTTTTCGCGGCTGTGGCAAATGAAGAACTGCGACCCACCGGTGTCGCGACCGGCATGCGCCATTGAAAGAACACCACGATCGTGATATTGGTTATCGCCGGTAAGTTCACACTTGATCTTATAGCCAGGTCCACCATCGCCGCGTCCGTTGGGACATCCACCCTGTATCACAAAATTTGGAATAACGCGGTGAAATGTGAGGCCATCATAGAAGTTATGTTCAGCCAAATCGATAAAATTCTTGACAGTGTTGGGTGCGTCCTTCTCGAAGAACTTGATCTTCATGACGCCTTTCTTGGTATGGATCTCTGCGACCTTCATCTTTATTATTTAAAATTTAACGAGTAAGTACAACGTAATCATTCAGAACCGTCTGAAGAAACTGAACGTCAGTCTGGGCTACCGGGACCACGCCGAGTGTTGCCCGGACTTTTTCCGACAACTCACGAACAGCTTGCTGGTGAGATAAGTTCTTGAACTGACGATAACGTTCAAGAGTTGTCTTGATCAAAAGCACATCTGTTTCCTCGAGTTGGCGAGCCTGGTGGAACACAGGTTTGTATGAGTCTTGCGATTTTATCTTCAAAAGATCGTCGAGCCTCAAATTCATCTGCGGGATAAGCTTGATAACGGCCGTGTTTGCGACGATATCACCAATCCGTTGTGCTTTCGCGGAAGACGCTACCAAAATGGAAGCGATCCCGCCTAATGAAAACCAGATATCGATCATCCGGAACACCCAACGGGCGGCATAGTCGGAAAACGTAGCCTGTCCGCCTGCTGTCTTTATCACCTGGATCTTCATTGCCATCTTTCCCACGCTTTGGCCATTGTTAAAAACCTCGAGCACAAGCGAATAGAAGATAAAAATGCTGAACAAAATGATCGACCAGATTACGGCGGCAGTTTCCATCAATTGAAACCCGGCAAAGCCCAGCATCGAAAGCAGGAATATGATGAGCGTAATAACAACAAAGTCGATCAGGAAAGCTACCACACGGTCCTTTAGGTCCGCCAGCTCGTATTCCAGGATTACATTTTGGGTTGTTTTGACTTCTATGCTCTTCATTTTATCGAACTAAAGCAATATTTTTCCGGTAATGAAAGAAACCCGTTTCATCGCTCAAAATAAGGAAAAGTGGCTCGAATCGGAAAACCTTCTTACGCACGACAGTAAGGAACCAGAAAAGCTCAGCAACCTGTTTACGCAGGTGGTCGACGACCTCTCCTATTCGAGAACATACTACCCGAACCGGTCGGTAAAAGTTTACCTGAACAAGATCGCGCGCGAATATTTCTCTATTATTTATAGTCGTCAGCGCGATCGTAAAAATGCATTTCGTCTCTTCTGGACCGACGAACTTCCACAGATAGTTATTCATTGTCGCAAAGAACTCCTCGTTGCCTTTCTCTTCTTCTGTCTCAGCGCCGCAATCGGGGTCTTTTCATCGATGAAAGATCCGCAGTTCACAGCAACGATCCTCGGTGATCAATATGTTGCCATGACCAAGACGAATATCGAGAGTGGCGACCCGATGGCCGTATACAAAAGCGGCAACGAGATCGATATGTTCCTGGGCATTACACTGAACAATCTGCTGGTAGCATTCAGAACGTATGTATTCGGAATATTTTTATCGATAGGAAGTCTCGGGATACTGATGTATAACGGTATCATGGTCGGTTGCTTTCAATACTTTTTTGTTGAACGTGGTTTGTTTGCAGAGTCCGCATTATCGATATGGCTTCACGGAACATTGGAGATCTCCTCGATCATTCTTGCCGGCGGTGCAGGCATAACCCTGGGCAGCGGACTCGTCTTTCCCGGAACCTACTCCAGGCTCCAGGCATTCCAGATCAGTGGCATACGCTCGTTGAAACTCATGTTAGGCATCACTCCAATATTTGTATTGGCTGCCATCATCGAAAGTTTTCTCACACGCTATACCGACACGCCCGACATCATCCGGCTCATGCTTATACTCGCGTCGCTCACGTTCATCGTGGGGTATTTCGTAGTGTATCCGTGGCTTAAGTCACGATCGGGATTCGAGGTGCCAATAAAAGAAGCGCGTCTTGCACCTTCTGCAAATGAGCCAGTCAACTACAATGCCATCAAAAACAACGCAGAGCTTTTGAAAGATGCGTTCTTGTTCTATAAAGACAAGTTTGCGAAGATGGCGCCATGGATACTTGGTGTCTCGCTGGTTGTAACAACGGGGCGCTGGTGGCTTTTACGGGAGGTCGTAACTACCAGGGCGGAGATCGACTGGTGGGTTCAGTTCTTTGGGCAACTCCTGTTTGGAATGGGCACGCCCGACATATATTTCATTGGAGTAAATGCACTCGCAACATCCATTGTTCTTTACGTGATATTTCGCTTGATCTCCAGCGATGCGGCGAAGGAAAAGCAACCCTTCAATCTCGCGGCATTTCTTGGGATCTTCCTCATAATGGGTGCCGTGTTTGGGCTGCTATATGCCCTTGAAGGATGGGGAGTTTTTATCTTGATCTTTACCTTCGTGTGCTTCCTTCTTGGTGCGTATGCCACGATTGGCAGCGGTGAAGGATTTGCATCGGGTATCGGCCGTGCATGGCAACTCCTGGGTGCAAGTTATTCGCAGGTTCTGGTGCTCCATCTTGTTCTATTGTTGATCACATTCTCGTTCCTGAGTATCCTGTCGGCGCCGCTCGTCTACATGTATTTAAATATTTTGAAATGGCAATTCGCTGAGGCTGATGTCTGGATCAACGATGTATTATATTTTGTTGAACTGTTCATTAAGGTTTTGTCATTCTATCTCACACTTCCAATCATTGCAGCCTGCTCGGCCTATCTTTACTATTCCCTTTCCGAAGTCATGGATGCATCGCACCTGCGGCAATCGATAGAAAATTTTGGTGTTACTAAAGAGAAATACACGAAGAAATGAGGAAACTGACCGTGCTTCTTTTCTTCATAGCCATCGCAAATGCTGCGTGGGCGCAAGATGTTAGTCCCAGGAACTTCGATCGCCAGAAGTGGAAAGAAATTGTGGGCGATGAAACATACCAGGAGAATAAAATGGACCTTACTCCTCCCCGGCAACGGGAGTTCAAAGGTTGGAGCCTGCCCGGTGGCCCTGGCGGCGGGCTCGTTAAACTAATATCCTACATCGCGGTAGGCATCATATTCGCATTTATTCTTTACTACCTCGCCAAAAACGTTTCGGTTAAGCAAAAGGTCAAGTCGATAAAGCCGCTCGATATCACCGCGCCTGTGGAGAACATAGAGGAAATTGATACCGACGCACTTCTTCGTGATGCCCTTGCCGGCGGCGATCTTCGACTCGCGGTAAGGGTTCACTACCTGTTGCTTCTCAAGAAGCTCAACGAGGTCGGACTCATCATTTGGAAGAAGGATAAAACCAATCGCGATTACCTTACGGAGCTCTACGGTCGTGAAACTGTGTACGACGACATTCGAAAGCTTACACTTACCTATGAGCTCGTTTGGTATGGCGAACGCAGTGTTTCAAACGAATCATTTCAGCGCATCCGCGGCGATTTCGAGACGGTGAACATGAATGTTGTAAACGTTAAAGTAGCCGAATGAAAAGCACGCCCGTAGTTTTAGGTGTTCTCGTTGGCGGCCTGGCGTTGATACTCCTGTATTATTTCTACACAAGCAACAGACCAAAGTATCAATGGGTGCCAACACTGCGTCACGACAGCGAGCAGCCCTACGGTACCTCCTTCCTGAAAAAGATGTTGCAGACGTATCGTCCGGATGGAGAGTTCACAATCAACCAACGAATGCCCTTTCATAAGCTTGCTGAAAAGGAGGATTTCAGTAACGGCCAAACTGATCTTGTTGTGATCGGCCAGAGCGCATTTTTCGATAACGCGGATGTCGAAGCGATAAAGAAATTTCTGCGTGATGGTAACAACGTGTTCATTTCTACATTAAGCCTTCCCCGCGAACTCATCGACTCCGTGTATACCGACGGCGATTGTGCCTTGCAGCTTTCATACGACGACGATCCCGGCGAATTGGTCCGGGCAAATTTTTATAACGACACCTTTAAGAAGGCGGGATCGTACGAGTTTAGATACCGTTTTCTTACCGAAGATGTTTCCTACTCATGGAACCGTGTCGCCGGGCCGGCTATTTGTGACGACATGGGCAGCATGACCGCACTCGGATACCAGGGATATGATCATGTGAATTTTTTCAGGATCAACTTCGAAGGGAAGGGTAATATCTTCGTCCATACCGAGCCCATTATGTTCACCAATTATTTTATGGTACAGCCGGATAAGGTTGACTACGCTTCTGCAGTGTTCTCTTACCTCCCGGGAAGAAACATCATCTGGGACGAGGTGAGCAAGCTGCCGTTCTCCAAGTCCGATAATCCTTACGAGAGCCCTCTGTATTACATTATGCAACAACCTGCCCTGAAATACGCATGGTGGATGCTACTCGTTGGAGGTCTGCTGTATATCATTTTCGCTTCGAAACGAAGACAACGTGTGATACCGGTTATCGAAGCCAAAACGAATA
>DASRSO010000255.1:0-5754 GCA_035656375.1 Cyclobacteriaceae bacterium
CCGCTCAGGTGATGAATGAGGGTATCGAGCAACGTATTCTTGCGTGCACCGTACTCAACCAGGTATTGTTCGTGTTTTTTGTCGTGTGTGACGTCGCGTGCGATGACGTAAACAAATTCCTTTTCGGCTACGAAGTAGGCATCGCATTTAAGGGATATAGGAACACCTTTGGATCCCATTAGCCTGAACTCGATGTTCGTTGTGGCGGGTTGTTGATCCAGGAACCGGACTTTGCTCTTTACGTACTCTCGATCGGTGGTCATGACCGACTCAAATAACCCGGTTATCTTTCTCAGGTCGTCGCCGGTATTGATCTCCAGGAGGTTGGATGCGACAATGTTTGCAAACTCGACACGGGCTGCGCTTCTATTGATAACAATGATCGCATCGGGTGAATGTTCACCTGCTTCGCGCAGTGCAGCAATTTGATTGTTGTTTTCTTCTGCCATTATTCAGCGTTTCCGTTTAGTGGAAATGCTGGGCCCGGGGCTTATTTTTTTATGAGGCCCATAGAGGATGCAAAGGCGATCAGCTGAACGGTATTTTTAACCTGTCCCTTTACGATCATATTTTTCCGGTGCGTTTCCACTGTACGTTCGGTGATAAACAGTGACGCGGCAATTTCCCTCGACGATTTACCTTCGGCAAGCAATTCAAGTACCTCTCTTTCTCGTTGGGAGAACAGCTCGTCTTTGCTCCGAAGGTTGTTTTCAATGCCTAATAAAAATCTATTCAGGTTTTTTAACCGCCGTGAAGTCTCCGAACAAATGAATTTTTGACCCCGGTAAACGGTTTTGATTCCCTGGATAAGCTCTTCAAAACCCGACTTTTTAGATACGAATCCGAAGGCTCCAGCTTTTAATATTCCCGCAACCCGATCGGCATCATCATACACAGAGTGTGCAAGAATGCGGATATCAGGGTTGCTGGCGCTTAAATGATGACATATTTGAAAGCCGTTCATGGTTTTGAGATCTTCCATACCGTCCAAATAAATATCGAGGATCATAACGTCAATTTTCTTAACTGTCTTAAGTGCGTGCATAAGTTCATTGCCGTTCTTGGCTTCACCAATGACTTCAATGTCTTTATCCTGGTGTAATAGATATCGAACACCATCGCGCATTATCTTGTAATCCTCGACGTGAAATACTTTAATCTTACTTGCCATTTGAGGGTGTATTATTTTTTCGCGTTGCAAAAAACAACTCTTTTTTATTCATCGTCCGATAACATTAAGAAATCGCATAAAAATCCCGGAATCCACGGATAATTTCGTCAGGTCTTTATAGTGACTTTTGTAAGTCTATAGCCCGGTAAGCAATCATATCTTAACTCTTGTTGAATCTTTGACCCCGGTACGATAATTTTGACGTATGACTTTGCTCTGTATTGACGACGATCCGGAGGATATAGAACTATTCCAGGATGCCGTGAGAGTGATAAATCAATCCTACGAATGTGTTGTTGCGTCTAATGGACATGAAGGTCTGAAGAAGTTAGCTACACTGGTACCCGACTACATATTTCTGGATATCAACATGCCGATCATGGATGGAAAGGAAACGCTTCGAAACATCCGCAAGGATGGGCGTTTTCATTCGGTGCCCATCTGTATATTTTCTACGAGTGTAAGCAAGAAAGACGCGGAGCTCTGCAGGGTGCTAGGCGCAGACAGGTGTATGGTGAAACCGAGTTCGTTCGAGAAGCTGATCTCTGACTTGAGAGGGGTGATAGAGCGAAGGTGAGTCCCATTAATGAGGAAATGTCCAGTACTTATTTCGGCCATACCTGGAGTCGACAATAAGTGTATCGCGATCTGTTCTGTAAAATTTCATCCTTAGGGTATCGCCGTCTAAATACAAGATTATTGAATCACCTTTTCTCTCATAGCTGGCTGGCGCCATCTCGGGATAGACAAATAAAGAATCGGTTACAAGAAACGATGCATGCTGAAATGCTGCGCCGTCGGTCCACACGCCAAGTATCGAGTTGTTCTTAATTTTATATAATCGCGTGCTATCGAGGAGGGTTATCTTAAAATTTCCATGTTTATTAATTGCAACAAACTCTGTGATCGAGTCAGTGGTAACTTTTTGATCTGACAACCCGGGATGAAAGACACGATCATGAATCGTTGTCCGTAGAAAGGTTGAGTCTGACAACACCCGTGTGGTCATCAGATCTCCCTCCATGGTCGTGGTGCCATCTTTTTCCGGAATCCCAACGTAAAATTTATCATCCCATCCATTTCCATCTCCATTGGTTACCGGCAGGTGGTCGATGTGATTCATGTTATCATCCACTGTTAGCAAATAAATCTGATTCAAGTCGAGAAATCTCAACTGTACTGCAATCAAATTAATGTTGTTAACGCTCGGCATCCTTGTGATAAGAGTGCAGACAAAATCAAAGTCTCTTGTGTCTATCTTCCTTGTCCATCGATCGTAGTCGGCAACGCTTAATTTCAATTCTGAATGCATTTCGTTGCTCAACAGCTTCACGTTGCTGTAAGGAAATGATAACGAATCGAGATGAGTCGGCCGTGATTTATTTTCGGCAGGCACCGAACATGCAAAAACTGCAGTGACACAAATCCAGAGGTACTTCATCAAGGTTAGATGAGGGTTTCGCTAAATTAATACATGCATACCCGAATAAAAACTGCTTCTCTCATGCACAAACAAGCCCGCTTGCAGAAAAGAAAGATCGCACCTCTGCAGAGGATCAGTTCATCAAAATCGTTTGGTCTGATGAAATGAGAACGCTATCCAATAGCGTCGCACTAATCAACATCACTGACATCGGATTCAAGAAAGCAGCAGTTTCATCCATTGCGCGTCCTGCCAATATGCGCATACCCACCTATCGGGATCCCGCGTATTTAAACGAATGGGAAAGATCGTCGGCTATGCGCGCATATCTGCTTCGACCGCACTATATATTCATTTGTGGAAACAAGCAACGACTCATACAAATACTATAACGGCGCATACATGAAAACCCTCAGTAATGTGCTGGGCAAAATAGACGGCAACTAACTACTCATTCCTCAACACCGTCGCGGGATTCGTAAGCACTGCTTTGATCGTTTGAAACAATATCGTCCCCAACGCCACTATGGTTATCAACAACAAGCATCCCACAAACAACCATGGCGAAATTCCAACCCGGTACGCGAACCCTTCGAGCCACTCACCTGCCAGGTATATCGCCACGCCGGAACCAACCAAAAACCCTACTACCACAAGCTTCATAAAATCCATCGCGAACAAACCTGCTATGCTTCCACCCGAAGCTCCCATCACCTTACGAACCGCTACTTCCTTCTTGCGCGTCCTGAATGAGAACACCGCCAGGCCGTAAAGACCCAAACATGCGATCAGCAACGCGAAGAATGAAAACACGTTCACGATCTTGTTGACCTTGTCTTCATTTTTATACACCGTGTCCAGTTGCTCGTCGAGAAAGAAATAATCGAACGGACTCTCGGGAACATTCTGTATCCACAGATCTTTCAGGAAACCTATCGTCGCCGCCATATCCTCCGACTTCACACGAACCATCACAAATCTTGTGAAGAAATCGCGGTGTTTCGTGAGATCGGCCCGCAACATGATCATTGGGCCAATCGCTTGCTTGAGTGGCACATAGTGGAAATCCTCCGAAACACCAGTAATGGTAATCTCTCCTTCAAGTGTTCCGTCGATCTTTTTCCCTACAGCATCGGCAGGCTGCCAGCCCAACGCCTTACACATCGAGTTGTTGATGATCGCATAATATCCCGGGGCGGTTACATCTTCCGAGAAGTCGCTGCCCGCCAGCATCTTGATGCCCATCGTAGTCGCAATGTCGTTCCTGACAAAGAGGCACGGATACAAAGACATATCGGTGTCTTCCTTCTTCTTATAGTTCGAAGCCTGTGTCTCTTTTCCCAACAGTGTGTTGGTTGTCGATACCCCAAGGATCGAGCTGTTGGCAAGCATCTGCTTCTTGAACGTCTCGTAGTTGGGTACGATCGACAATCGCTGCACGGGCAGAACGATAACATGCTCCTTTTCGAAGCCAAGAGATGAGTTCTTCATAAACTGCGTTTGCCCGTAGATCACAAATGCCATGATGACAAGCACAACCGACACTCCAAATTGGAACACCGTTAATACTTTTCTCAGCGCGGCCCCCGACGCCTTCGCCTGGCCCGACTTCAGCACCCGCGAAGGATTCAGCGACGACAAATAGATGGCCGGGTAAAGCCCCGACACGATCCCTGTGAACAATGTGATCGCAACACCAGTCATGATCATCGTTGGATCAAAGACTTCGGTCATTGAGAATGTTTTATCAGCAAGCCGGTTCACCAGCGGGATCGACAACACCGTAAGCACACACGCGAGTACCAGGCTCAACAATGCCACAAAAACAGATTCAGTCAGATACTGGAACAACAGGCGCGTATTGCTTGCACCGGTAACTTTTCGCACACCGACCTCCTTAAACCTGTCGGTTGCGCGCGCTGTCGAAAGGTTAACGAAATTTATCAATGCGATGAATAGTATTACGAACGCCACGATCGAGAAGATCTTTATGTACTTGCTGTCGCTCATCTGCCCTATCTCGTACTCCGATCTCGAGTAGAGATAGATATTTTCCAGTGGTTGAAGGTTCAGCTCCGTCTCATCTTTCAGGGAAGGATGATAATACTTTTGAACGAAGTCGTGAAGGTGATCCTGCACCTGGCTTCGTTGTGCATCCTCCTTCAAGAGAACATACGTCCACACCGGGTTCCAGTACCAGTTCTTTTCAGGTATCGCAAAACCAAGAGCAGGCAGGCTTGCGAACGACGCAACAAAGTCGAACTTGAAGTGAGAATTTGAAGGAACGTCTTCGATAACGCCATTCACGGTGAGGTCATACTTGTCTTCGAAGCGAATTACTTTTCCCACAGCATCCGTTGTTCCAAAATAACGTTGCGCAGTCGACGCGGTAACAACAACCAGCCCGGGGCCATTCAATGCCTTCGCAGGATTACCTGCAAGAAAACGATGATCGAAGATCTTAAAGTAGCCCGAATCTGCGAAGAAGAACCGGGGTTCGTTATAGGCATTGCGCGTCGATCCTTCTGCATACACGATCGATAGCGTCGATGCCTGGAAGTTGAACAACCTGGCGTAGTCTTCAACAACGGCCGAAAAATCGTTCTGCAAAGTCGGAGCAGTGGGAAACGGAAGGCTCGACGATTGCTCTTCACTATCACCTCCCTGGATGAGTCGATAGATGCGATTGGCTTTACTGTGGTACTTGTCATACGAAAGCTCGTCGCGCACGAACAACATAATGTTCAAAACGCAAGTGAGACCCATCGCCAATCCGAAAATGGTGACAAATGAAAATGCCTTCTCCTTTACGATCTGTCGGATGGCGATCTTGATGTACTCTATGAACATAAAAAGATATTACTCAGTCAGTGCTCTCACAATCAGAAACAGCAACGATGGACATAGCAAACAACCCAACCCGGTATAGAATGTAGCTGTGAGTGCTCCGTAAGGTACTAATTTTGGGTCCGTTGCCGCCAGACCGGCCATCACACCGGCATTGGTTCCGATCATTCCACCAAAGATCATAGCAGTGTGCGGGTTGTTGAGTCCGATCGACCTCGCGAAGATTGGGGTACCTATCGCAACCACGATGGCCTTTACAACGCCTGTTGCAATACTTAGTGCAATAATTTCCGAAGAAGCTCCCAACGCTGCT
>DASRSO010000256.1:0-13930 GCA_035656375.1 Cyclobacteriaceae bacterium
GTAAAGAATTCCACTGCTGCCGTAACACCTCCGGTAGAAACTAAAACTCCGCCGAAGAAGGAAGAAAAACCTCCTGTTGTTGAAACGAAGAAAGAGCCCGAAGTGAAGAAAGAGCAGGAAGTGAAGAAAGAACCGGAGGTGAAGAAAGAACCCGAAGTTGTTAAACCAGTCACAACTCAACCTCAGCCTGAAGTTTCCAAACCTGTTACCAAACAACCAGAGGTCACCAAACAACCCGAGGTAGTTACTCCCAAAACTCCAAAGTTGTTGCTCATCGCCGGAACATATACCAACAAGGCACACGCCGATGCGATGGTTCAAAAACTGAAAGCGAAGAAGATCAAGACCGAGGTAATAGAGACTACCAACAAAAACGGCGAGAAGGTATGGCAGGTGCAACTCCCTGAGTATTCAACCACCGAAACACCTACGCTCGAAAAGGTACTGGAACTCCAAAAGAGCACTGGTGTACCGGATGCATGGTATAAGAGGGAGAACGACTAAAGAATGTCGAATGTCGAATTCGAATGTTGAAGTCGGAAGTCGAATTTCAAACAGGGACGCAGGTTATAACCAGCGGTTCCTCCACATCTGGAATACCAGCAGGTGCCACAACTTCTGAACATTTTCTGCGTGGCCTGACAAATAACGGTCACGCAGACTTATCACATCCCTGGTATTAAAAATACCGTCGCGTTTCAGGGCTGCCTCGCTCAGGTTTTCCATCAACAGGTCTCTCATCTCTTTCCGGAACCAGTTCATGATTGGAACGATGAAACCCATCTTCGGGCGATCCATGATCTCTTGTGGAACATACTTGTGAACGATATTCTTCAGGATCACCTTATTGCGATCGCCGGCCATCTTGTACTCCGATGGAAGCTGGGCAACAAACTCTACGATGCGGTGGTCAAGCAGTGGCTCGCGTCCTTCGAGCGACACTGACATTGTTGCGCGGTCTACTTTCGTAAGATTGTTATCGATAAGAAAGGTCCGGAAGTCGATAGCCAGCATTTTATCGATGTCGGTGTTCTGCTCGTTGAGGCCTTCGAGGTCGAAATCGGAATGAAGTCTCTTGAACGGCTTGGCCATCCTTCTCTTCAATTCGTAGTCGGTATTAAATTGAGAGATGATCTTCATGGCAAAAACAGGATCCTGTTTTCTCCAGATCTGTTTCATCTTCTCGTAGCGTGTGCGAAAGTTGAACGCCTTCGATGTGCCGGGAATGAATCTTGGGTCGAACAGATTCATGCCTGCACTTAATGTCGACATCATCCATGAAGGGAATTGTCGTGAATAATGAAGCGACATGTTGAACTTAGTATAGCCAGCGAAGATCTCATCGCCGCCATCGGCTGAAAGCGCAACGGTGACCTGGCGGCGTGCCACCTGGCTTACGAGTGTGGTCGGGATAACGGAGTTGTCACCGAGTGGTTCGTCGTAAATATCGGGCAGACGAGGAATGATATTGAATGCCTCCTGGTGTGTGCAGTAGTGCTCGTAGTGATCGGTGCCGAGGTGATTAGCAACTTTCTTTGCGTGGGGAGCTTCGTTGTATTTCGCTTCTTCGAAACCGATCGTGAATGTCTTCAGCTTTTCGGTACGATTATGTTGAAGCAGTGCGGCAACGGTTGTGCTGTCGTAGCCACCACTCAGGAATATGCCGACAGGAACATCCGAAACCATGCGGTATTCACAAGCCGACTTCAGCAATGTTTCGAGTTGAGCTTCGGCATCGGCATACGATAATGTTAGCTTCGGTTTGTTGTATGCATCGACAACGTCCCAGTAACACGTTGTGGTCAAGTTCTTCGTTTTAAGATCGACTTCGAGGTAGTGACCGGGACGAAGCTTGTGGGTGTTGCGATATATCGTGTAAGGAACCGGGATGTAGCTATATTGAAAATAGAGCGCCAGCGCGTCGGTGTCCATCTCCTTCACGAATGATGGATGTTGATGGAATGATTTCAGTTCGGAACCAAAGATGAGCACGTCGTTCTTCCAGTAGTAGTGCATCGGCTTAACACCGGCGCGGTCGCGAACGAGGAAGAGCTTTCGCTTGTCTTCATCGAGAATAACAAGACCAAACATGCCGATAAATTCCTTAAGGCAGTCTATGCCCCAGGCATCATAAGCCTTGATGATAACTTCGGTATCACCATTAGAAACAAACGTGTATCCTAAAGCGATAAGTTTTTGCCTAACTTCCTTGAAGTTGTAGATCTCGCCGTTGAAAGTGAGCGAAATGTTCTTGAAAACATATGGTTGATGGCCGAGTGGGGAAAGCTCAAGGATGGAAAGCCGACGAAAGCCCAAAGCGATGAACGCCTCCGGAAGATCTTTTTCAACAAATCCTTCGTCGTCAGGTCCACGATGAACGATCACGTCCATCATTCCTTTTACAACACCACGGTTTGTTTTTTTATTGAAATCGCAAAAACCGGCTAAGCCACACATAAAGTTGTATTCCTGATTTTGGGGAAACCACAAAGTTACTGAAATTGCGCCATGCCCAAAATATCCGTCCTTATCCCCGACGCGGAAAGCACGCTCACTGGTCACGTACTCCACTGCCTTTCCCGGGATAGAGATGTCGAGGTGCACCTTTTGTCGAAAGACCCGAAGTCGACGGTACGCCGGTCGCGTTTTGTGAAGAGCTTTAACGTTTACGACAGCAATATTATTGGGGAAGTTAAGCCCGATCCGGGCCAGAAGGTAGACGAGGAAACCCGGGAGCTCATTCGATTTCACTACTACGACAAGCAACGCGAGGATGCACTCGTTTCCGAAATTCTTAAACACGCGTCAAGGATTGGGAACCCGGTGGTTTTCCCGGTGGATGAGCATATCGTTAAGATATTGAGTGGATGCCAGGACAAGATCCGGCCCAAAGCTCAACTTGCACCACTCACCAGCCGCGAAATGTTTACGACAGCCATCGACAAATGGCAACTCTCGCAGTTCCTCACCAAGCACGGTGTTCCCCACCCTGCCACCACGAAGCTCGATAAAACCCTCGACCAGAAAAGCCTCAGTCTCCTGAAGTTCCCGGTTATCGCAAAGCCCATCAACCTTGGTAATGCACAAGGCATTCACTCATTCGACAGCCTCGATGCGCTCACCGGATTTTTCAAGAACCAGGACGTTCAGCATGAATACATCGTACAGCCATTCATCAAAGGCTTCGATATAGACTGCAGTGTTATTTGCAACAACGGCGAAATACTTGCCTACACGATACAGCGGGCGATAGAACACTCTAAGAAAAAATACGCAGCTGCGGTTGGCATCGAATTCCTCTTTCATGAAAAGGTGTTGGGTGTCGTAACACAAATGATGAAACATCTCAACTGGTCGGGCGTTGCACACATCGATCTTCGTTACGACGAAGCCGACGACCTGGTGAAAGTGATCGAAGTGAACGGACGTTATTGGGGAAGTTTATTGGGATCACTGGTTGCGGGTATCAACTTCCCGCTGCTTTCATTAAAGATCGTAAAGGGAGAAGAATTCGCCCTGCCGAAATACGAATTCTCACGATACTTCATGGGATCGGCTCCAATGAAGCGACTCCTGACAAGTATGTTTTCCAGCAACCGCATCCATTTCCGGGAAACAAGCTTCTCCTTCTCTGTGCGCGATCCCGGCCCGTTCCTTACGGAGATGTCGGGAAAGATCGGGAAGAAGATATTCGGCTAACGAACAGAAGACTTTCCGAGGTGGGTAAGGTGCCACGCAGATCCGCGAATTACGGCGCCCATCAACGCAAACTTACCGCGCACCAGGTACTTTAACAGTTTACTGGGTACTGAAATGGCCGCGAAGAACAGCAGCCCCGAAAAGAATTTCATTCCCGTAAAATTCCTCCTCATGAAGATCACGCGGTTGCGCGTAAGGTAATAGACCTTGTTCGGACTATCGTCACCGCCAGTGCTGATCGACTCTTTATGAATGATATGCGATTCGCCTATGTAATACATCTTGTACCCAAGACGCTTCATCATCATACACCAGTCGTGCTCTTCGTAATAAAGGAAATAGAGCTCGGGCATCGGGCCAACGGCTTTAACAACATTCGAACGAATGATCAGCGCGGCGCCGTGACCAAGATCGGTTTCATAATTGCGATCGTACTGCCCATTGTCTTTTTCGAATAACCCGAGACGCTTGCCTCTCCCTGTTACGGGATTGATACCAATAGCGCCTGCATACTGGATAGTCGTTTCGTCGGGGTAAAGAACTTTAGGCGAAGCCATTCCCGCGTCGGGGTGAGCTTGCATGAAATCTACGATCGGGTCGAGAAAATCTTTGGGCAACAGCGTGTCGTTGTTCAGAAGAAAAATGTAATCGCCGGAAGCTTCGGCGATACCTAGATTGTTACCACCAGCAAACCCCAGGTTCTTTTCGCTCTGAATGAACTTCACCCATGGAAATCTTTTCTTCACACTTTCATCGGGGCGGCCTTTCGGCGAAGCGTTGTCGACCACGATCGTCTCTGTCTCACGATACGAAAGCTTAGCCACAGATTCGAGAAACTCGATGGTATCTTTTATGTGGATATAATTGATAGCAACTAACGAGATGAGAGGACGGCGTTGTTCGGTCATTCGGTTTTACCGTGTGGCGTGTGGATGAATTTACGGTTTGCCCCCTTCAATTTGAACATCAGCATGAACATCTTCCAAAAAATTCCAGGCACACGAAGAGCAGCCCTTAACAGATCTCTATTATAATACTCCCCTGGTATCGCCAAAGCCATCGCGAGCGACATCACGCCAAGCATGCCCGGCCATATCCAATAATTTAAAAACAGGTAGTTACGAACGGGAAAAAGCAGGATCGGGATAACGAAAAGCAGGCCGAGATTGATCAGTCGTGGTAATTGAATATTGCGCAGCACAGCGCTGTTAAAGTATCGGAAGTCACCATGCAATAACGCCTTACATCCCTTTCCAAAATATCTTGCCAGGTACCTGTACTGACTTGCAATCCATCTCTTCCTCTGGTTCTCGAAAACTGCTGTTTTCTGCACCTTCTCGTCGTAAACGGCCGCGTCTTTATAATATATAACAGACACTCCCCTGCCCAGCAACAGCACCTCCAGCTCGCGGTCGAAGCCGCCAACGGAAGTCATTCCGCCCAACAGCTTTTTGAACAGCTCATAGTCAAAGGAAACACCCGACCCGCTGATAGAGCATGAGAGGCCGAGTACGGTGGTGCCCTGCCGGTAGATGTGGTTGTTCATGGCTTCGCTCAAACCGTCGAGGAAAGCCATAGGGTTGTCTTTGTTTTTGGCGAGTCGTTGCCCTTGTATGGCCCGGTATCCGGCGCTGTGTACTGCATCCAGGCGTTCGAGGAAGTCGGGCTTCATGATATTGTCGGCGTCGAGAACGACGGCGTAATCGAAGCTGTCGGTGGTTACAGCCATTGCGTGGTTGAGCGACTTCACTTTGGTGCTGGACTCGAACGATACCCGTACGACGTCGATAGGCAGTTGTTTTAGCTTGTCGATGGTTGAGTCCATCAACTGGTCGGCGATCACGATCACGCGGAAACGATCGGCGGGATAAGTTTGAGCGAGTGCACGTTGGGCGACGTCGACGATGACGCCGTCTTCCTTATAAGCTGGGATGAATACAGCGAATTTCTTCCGTGCGGGAGAAGCTGGTCGCGGGTTCCTGTAGAACAGGCCGGCGACCGAGAAAATGAATGTGTAAGAGACTACGTAGAGAAAGTAAAGCGCAAAGATTACCTCAATCAAAAACATTAAACTGGAACTTGCTGTGTCAGCGCAGGCAATGTTTTTACGATAAGTTTCATATCGTTCTGGAAAGAGTTGTGCATTGCGTACTGAACATCGAGTTCGATGCGTTCAGCTTCGGAAAGTTCTTTTTTACCTCTCTTAGTTACCTGCCACAGGCCGGTGATACCAGCTGCGGTCATGAATCTCATTGCACTTTGCTCTTTCGTTAATTGCTGAGCTTCGTACAAAGGTAGTGGTCTGTTTCCAACAATCGACATGTCGCCTTTCAGAACGTTGATAAGTTGGGGAAGTTCGTCGAGGCTTGTGTTGCGGAGGAATTTACCAAGTTTCGTAATGCGCGGGTCGTCCTGGATCTTGAAGAACACAGAGCCTGCGTGTGCGGGGTCGGCTGCGTACTGGTTCAGGTGCGCGAGTTTAGCAAGTTCGGCGTCAGCGCCAACGCGCATCGAACGGAACTTAAGGAAGTTAAAGATCTTATAACCGCTGCCTGCTCTTTTCGAGATGTAGAACACGGGGCCATTCGATTCCAGGCGGATGGCGATGGCGATCATGGCCATAACGGGAGCTGCGAGGATCAATGCGATGCTTGATACTATGATATCAAACATTCTCTTTGCGAGAGAGATCTTGTATCCGTATGGCTCGGGTTCGATAGCCGGTTTTTCTCTTTGGAATTTTTTGAATCGCTTGAGGAAGTCAATCCAGTAGGCAAAACCTTCTGCGTGAATTGTTGTGCTGAAGCAATCGTCAGCGCCATTCTTCAGAACGATTTTCTTGGTGTCTTTATCCAGGTTATCGCACACTACAATCAAAGGGATCGAGAGTGGCTTCAGGATCTTATCTGCATAACGAATTTGCTGCATGAACAACTCGCTGATTCCGTCGGCCAGGAAAACTACGGCGTCGGGGCGGGCTGCGTTTGTGCGAAAGCGAAGACCTTCCAGTGCAACTGCGGTCTCAATGACTTCAGCGTTCGGGAACACCTCGTTGAGGTTCGCGACGTTCCCAGATGTACACAGTGTCATTAACTTTAGACCTGAAAGCGTCTCCTTTTCTGCTCCGGTCTTTGTGGTTAATTCAAGCTCAACTGTTGACAATTCCATAATTAGACTACTGTTTTTTCATTCCCTTTTAAAACTCTATTGATCTCTTCGATCAGCTTTAGCGGATCGAACGGCTTCCTTAGGAAACCGCTAGCCCCGGCTTTGATGCATTTCTCTGCAAGTTTCTCATCGCTACTCGATGAGAACATGATCACAGGGATGTCGTTGAAGGCACCGCTGTTGGTCAGATTTTGCAAAAAGCTGAGACCATTGATACCTGGCAGATCGAAGTCGCAGAGAATGAGGCTCGGCAAATTACCATTAGCCATCCTGGACATTGCCGACAAAGTGTCCTTAGTAATGATGACCCGAAATCTGTCCTTGAGGACATTCTCGAGAAGCCAGCCAAGCGCTTCATCATTTTCTATGACCAAAATGTCATGCTTCATTCGCACGCGTTCTTCTAACTACCTAACTATAAAAAAGGAGGTTTTAAAGAGAGTGACCAATCAAAACCCACCTATAGACATTCAAACCAAATGTGTAGGGATTAGCTTTAATCAGCTCAAAAAGATGTTGCTTGATCAAAACCCCTACATTCAACATGTGACTTCAAAAGAAATGGCCAACCATTTCGATCGAGTCTTTAAAGCAGTTACTATTTACTTAGGGATTTTGAGAGTGGCAGGACCATCAAAACCACCTATAGACATCTTTCTTTTTTTGGGAGGAACTTTAAGCTCCTTTTAACCCCAAAACCAACACTTCAATTTTAGCACATTTTTGCGTCAATTCCTTACATCAAGTCGAGTAAAAAAATCTAAGATTTTTTTACATCGTTTGCGGTAAAAAACCGGGTCATTTTGTGGCTTTTTGACCCATTTTTGAGGCTTTTTTCTACAGCTCAGGTCCACACTTTTTGGTGTTCTAACACCTAACTTTTCCCTTCTAAACTTGCCTGTCGTTTTTGTCCTTCGAAGGTGGTATTAACACTTCATCGTCAAAACCGACTTTTTATCCCCAAAAATCGCTCGCGCAATCAATTATCCGAAAACTTACATGATGGTAACCCTAAAACCGGGCTAAAATCGAAGATTACTTGCTACCAATTACAGTGCCGAGGGGCTGTCCAGGGGCCGGATTGTTCTGATAATCAAGACCTAAAAGCCTCGAAATTGTACGGGCAACCTGGTTCTGAAAAAGTTGCCCCGGAACCTTGATTTCTCCCGACGCAGCGGTATCCGGACCAATTACGGCAACCCAGATCTGGTCGGAATTCTGCATTTCTATGCCGTGATGACGCCAGTCGTCCTTATTTATCGACCCCCTTCCATGATCGCAAGTGATAATCATTGTCGTTTTCGCCCTGTACTGGGGGTCGGATTGACACCAGTCCCAAAGGGTCTTGAAAAACTGGTCGGTGTAATTGGCCGCCCGCAGGTACAGGTCGTACTTCCCTCCGTGGGCGAAGTCATCAGTCTCGTCCAAAGCCAGGTACAGCACACGGGGCTTGTTCTTTTTAAGATATTCGAAAGCATAGTTGAATGTAAAGGCATCGAGGCGCACCTCGCCCAGCGGATTTGGAACCTGGTGCATGATCTCATTCAGCCACTTTTCCCGATCGTTCGGATTGCCAGACGTTTCCGTAATGCCGGCATTCACAGGCACTTTACTTCTTTCGGAGTTGATAATGAACGGAAAGCAATCCCACGATGAAAAGGCCGCTACTTTTCCTGCAAACTTCGGTTGCTTCTGAATGAATTCGAGAACATTCGTATTTGGATTTGCAAACTTGTCGTTCGAGTGTATCCGCGCATCGTCGGGAAAACCGCAGAGCAATTCGCTGTACCCGGGATACGAGAACCATTGTTTGTTGCTAACATTCACAAAGTTGTTGTAGGCGCGATTGCCGTAAAGCTGACCTTGCTTCGCGACAACATTCCACATGAAAGGCATCAGTTTTTCACGACGCTGTTCGGGAGTGTCAGCCCAGAATTGTTTCGCCAGTGCAGCAGAGTCGGTGGCGAGATATTCTTTACTCATCAGGCGTTGCTCGGCGCCTGTAAAAAGCTCTTGCCAACGATATCCATCGAGTGTAATAAGAATTACATTCTCTGTCTTTTGAGCAAAGGCAGTAGATGATAACAAAAGGAGAAGGAATGATAGGTAGCGCATAGGGTAATTATTACCCGATGAAATTGATGAATTCGTTTGAAGGAGTGATGAGCAATAAATTATCATTTTTTTACTTTATTTCGGGATGATGAAGCCGATCTCGATCTCCTACAAACCCACACACATACGTGCACTTGATGGATTTCGCGGAATGGCCATTGTCATGGTGTTACTGTTTCACCTGTTCCCGTTCTTTAAGTTGTTCTCTTTTGGGTGGATGGGCGTTGATCTCTTCTTCGTCCTGTCGGGATTGCTGATCACAGGTATATTGATCGATTCGAAAGACGAACCCAATTATTATACACGGTACATTGCCAAACGGGTACTCAGGATCTTTCCGCTGTACTATGCATTCCTGGTATTATTCTTTGTGGTGTTCCCGCTCGTTGGCCTTGCCGAACAAATACCGAACTTCAGTTACCTTACAGAGCATCAACCATGGTACTGGGCATACCTTCAAAACTGGTTAGTTCTTTTCGATCCGGATTTTCCGCCGGCAAACTTCCTGAGTCACTTCTGGTCGCTCGCTATAGAAGAACAATTCTATGTATTCTGGCCGCTTGTAGTTTACGTTACCCCCAGGAATAAAATGCTGTACGTGGCGCTCGCATTTATTATCGTGAGCCTGCTCTTGCGCATTACGCTCATTGCGTTCGACGTTAGCACCGTTAAAGCATACGTTTTCACTTTCTCGAGGCTGGACGGACTTTGCATCGGTGCCTCGATTGCCACCATGCTCCGTATACCTCACCTGCAGGAAAAACTAAATCATTTAACAAAACCGGTTATGATCGTTACGGCCATACTGACGGTAGCGGTTATTGGTGTGGGTCGTTCTGTAAGCTTTGCGCATCCTGCATTTGCAACAATCGGTTATACCGTGATCGATCTTTTCTTCGGGGCGTGCATGGTGTTTGCGCTGTCAACGCAACCTGGGAACCTGATCAAAGGTGTTGCAGAGAATTTTATTCTCGTGTTTTTCGGAAAATATTCTTACGGAATGTATGTATATCACATTCCCGTCTACTTCCTGGTTCAAACCTTCTTAAAAGGTGTAACCGAGAAACCTTTGATCATTTCGCTCCTTGCGCTGGTCGCAACCATTTTAGTCGCGATGATCTCGTTTCACGGGTTTGAGAAACACTTCCTGAAATTGAAATCGATGGTAGGCGGACATCATTCACCTGCGGGCAAGGTTTTGTGAGCGGCCGAAGCCACCCACAAAGCCCGCTCATCTAAACCAAACCTATTTTAAGATCCACATGTCACCGTCTTTGGTGTCGTTTCCACCAAACTGACGACCAAGAGCTTCGTCGAGGTGCGTTTTATTCGTGGTCACTTCATCCGACGGATACAACCAACGTTTTGGTATACGAGGAGAAGATCCACCGTAGCCAGTACCGGGACCAACGTGGAACGCAGGTACACCAGTTCTTCTTTGGTTGTAAAATGCTTCGAGACCTCCCTGTTGGAAGAACGCGAGATACTTTTGAGTTAAAATTTGAGTGAGACCAGTAGCACCACCTGCATACTTCACTGAAGGTTGTGCGAGGTAGTTTGTTACCGAAGCCGTTACGGTTCCGAGAACGTCGTCGTCCTGGCTCGTTACTGTGATCGTTGCGCCGTCTTCAATTCCGTAGAAGAGCATCGACGCTTTAATGCCGTTGAGGTAGTAGGTCTCTGCATTGCCGCCGGCCCATCCGCGATGGATACCTTCTGCGATGTTAAAACATTGCTCTGCATAACTCAACATAACAGCAGGCTCGGGTCCAACGAACGATCCATAGTAACGGACCTGGCTGGCGTAAGAGTACTCACCATTTCCAGCTTTGAAGGTCATATCGTCCTGGCTCTCTCCTGAACCTGCACCTACATATGCCGCGAAGTCGCTAAACGCAACACCGTTGTCGAGTTTCTTCTTTGCGGGGTTAAGAGTAACAAATGCACGGGGATCTTTGAGATCGGTAAGACCCTTTACATAAGTCTGCGCCATGTTGTAACGGCCCTTGTCGAAACCTTTGGAGCCGGGGTTTGTAGGATAGAAGCTTGTGCTTCCGTTGTAGTCGACCTGGAGGTTGTCGTCGTTGCTTTGCATGATCGGGTACTTTCCCGGATCGGAGAGAATCGCAGCAAACTTTGCCTTGATGTTCAGGTCGGCATCGGCTTCTTTCTTGCTGAGGCTTACAAGAATTCGCAAGGCATAAGAGTTCATAACTTTTCTCCACGCATCGAGGTCGTTGCCGAGATAGATATCGCCTGAAAGCGTAGTATTACCTGCGGCAGAGTGTGCTGCCAACTCGGTGTTTGCTTCGTCGAGCCATTTAAGCACCTGGATGTAGATATCTTTTTGTGAATCGTAGATCGGTGCGGTGTCTTCAAGACCTTTCAGAGCATTCTTCAACGGGAGGTCACCGACCTGGTTGGTCATCCACACATACAACCTTGCACGGAAGAACTTTCCGAGAGTGGAATACGGGTTGATGTCGGGGGCACCGGCTTTCTTAGCCTCCTCTTCCATTTTCACAACGTTTTTCAATGCATCGAACTTCAGCGTCGCGTTTGTCCAACTGTATTCCTGGTTGCCATAATAATAATAGTTGCAAGCCCAATACTGGTTGTAGCGATGTTCGAGCGACCATGGTTCTTCGAGGATCGCGTTCTCGAGACTCGTGAACACAAGTGAAGCGGGTACGCTGGTTGCTACGTTCGGATTCTTTTCAAGTTCTGCAAAGTCTTTGCAGCCTCCCAGGACAAGGAGGACTGCCGACATTATATATGCTGTGATCTTCATGTTGCTTCTCAATTAAAAGATAAAGTTTAAGTTGATGCCATACCTGCGCGTAGTTGGGGTCTGGAGCGATGAATAACCTTGAAGGTTATTTCCGTACTGATCGATGTCGATATCCTTGCGCTGTGCGAAGTAGAGCAGGTTTCGCGAGATCAATGAAACAGATGCCTGGCGTATGAATGAATTGCCTAGCACCGACGAAGGCACCTGGTAGGTCAAAGTAACTTCGCGGAGCTTTGCATAAGAACGGCTGATGAGGTTAGCTTCTTCCTGTGCATAGTAGCGACTGATCCAGTCTTGCAGGTATGTCTTCACGTCGTTCGGAGTATAGGTCAACTCGTTGTAGTTGGTGATGTTTCCCTTATCGTCCACGTTCACAACTCCGCTGGGACGAACGCCCTCGCCGGTCCATGACTTCACGCCAAGGTAATCCTGGTAACGGGCTTCACCCATAGCACCTTCGACGGTGTTGATGATACGACCACCGCGGTATGTCTGGCGTTGAACATAGTCTACGATCTTGCCACCAACACGACCGTCGAACTGGACAGTGAGTGTGAATGACTTGTAGTTGAACTTGTTCGTCAGGCCCCACACAAAATCAGGGTTCAGGTTTCCAAGGAATTGAGGCACCGGGCTTACCATCGGGCGACCGCTGTCGTCGTTGATGATCTGTCCATCGGGAGTCTTAAGGAATGCGTAGCCGAAATAACGGTCAATGCGCTCACCAACATTAATAAAGCTGTTGTTACCTTCTGAGCTTCCATTAAAGTAAATGGCTTCGATGCGATCCAGACCGGGTGCGACTTCTTTAAGTGTTTCCTTGTATGTAGAATAGTTTGCGAGAACATTCCATGAGAAGTTTTCGCGTTTCACAGGCGTACCCATTAAAGTCACTTCCCATCCTTTGCGGAGGGTTTTGATACCATTGTCCTGGAATGACTCGTAACCCGAAGTTTGCGAGATCGGCTTCTTGAAAATGAATGGACCGTCGAGTGCCTGGAAGTAAGTTACATCCAGACCAAGCCTGTTATCGAGGAACTTGAAGTCCAAACCAGTCTCCCATGTTTCGCTAAATGCAGGCAACAGGTTTGCGTTAGCAATGTTGTTGCTATAAGAAGCCATGATCACGTTGTTGAAGCCACGGCCAGTTTCATAAGCGGCTGTGTTGCCGTAGCTCGGGCCCTCGTAAGGCGTTTCATAGCTTGAACCGTATTCAAGCGGATTGCTCCTGGCACCAACATACTTCCATGCCGATTCGATAGTGGACTGAGTTAAAGTGGATCCCACTTTTGCATACGATCCCCTTGCCTTAAGGAACGTCCAGAATTTTGGAAGATCCACTTTCTCCGAGATCACAGCGCTCAACGAAGCTGACGGGTAGAAGTATGAATTCTGCTTAACCGGAAGAGCTGAAGACTTGTCGCTCCTTCCTGTGACCGACAACGAAAGAAAGTTCTGGTAATCGAAGTCGAGATAACCGTAGGCGCTTGCCACCTGCATGTCGGAATTAAAGTTAAAAGCACGTATCGGGTTAAGAGAGTTCGTAAAGTTGTACAGGTTCGGTACGTTTAAATAGTCGGTAGTTACGTAGCTGCTGTTGTACTTGAATGAGCGAAGATTTCCTCCAAGGGAGCCTTTGAAATGGAAGTCGGGAGTGAAGTCCTTGCTGTATGTCAACAGGACGTCGGTGTTGTTCTCAAACAACTTACGGCTGTCTTCGCGGTAGTCACCTTTTGCCTGTTCGCGACCATACACAGTTGCCGAGTACGGGAACTTCTCTGTACGGAGGATGTCGTATGTATTGATCTGTGTGCGGGCAACGAGGTTTAACCCTTTTGCGATGTCGTACTTCAAAGACATGTAGCCGTATGTATCGGTCTTGTGGTGACCGCGAAGCCACTGGGTTGTCATGAACCACGGGTTATTGTAACGTGTATAGTCGGCATACATTTGCTGAAGGCCTTCCTTGCCGGGCTGATACATTTGTCTCTTCATGTCGTCGATATCCCAGTCTGCACCACCCCAGATGATCACGTTATAGATCATACTGTTCGGGCCGTAGTTTACGTCCGGAATGTTATCAGTGTACTGACGGTTGTAGTTCAGGTTCGATTCGAACCTTACCCTGGGACCCATGTCGAGACCAACCGCAACGTT
>DASRSO010000257.1:0-6665 GCA_035656375.1 Cyclobacteriaceae bacterium
AAATTTGGTTTTAATTGGTTTGATATGAATGAAAGTGAGTTACTGTCTGCTAAATCATGCACAGATTTTCGCAAACGTTCTAAAATAGAAGGATTTTTTCCATCCAGCCCTAAAAAAGGCATAAAAATTTTTGGAATCGATCCCGCAAACGTTTGATAGATTTCAAATTGCCCTTTCCTTATAACTGTTAGGGTTCCCTTTTAACATACTTTTCACACCGGCCACATAACATTAGGGCCTCATTTTTGACGTATTTTGCAGCCGATTTTTTGATTTTCATGCTCTACAACACGTACCCAATACACCTCACAAATTCACTCTCCGGAACAAAGGAAAAGTTTACACCACTAGTCGAAGGAAGAGTCGGCATGTATGTCTGCGGCCCAACGGTCTATAATAATGTTCACCTGGGTAATGTCCGCACCTTCCTCACCTTCGACATCCTGTCGCGGTACCTGAGGTTCCTCGGATACAAGGTCCGCTACGTCCGCAACATCACCGACGTGGGCCATCTGGTGAACGACGCCGACGACGGCGAAGACAAAATCGCCAAAAAGGCCCGCGCCGAACAACTCGAGCCAATGGAAGTGGTAAAAAGATACACCGAAGACTTCCACGCGGTCATGAGGCAGTTCAACATCCTCCCCCCCAGCATCGAACCCACCGCAACCGGCCATATCGTGGAGCAGATCCAGATCGTAAAGGAGCTTATTGACAAAGGGCTGGCCTACGAAGTCAACGGCTCAGTGTACTTCGACGTGAAGAAATACAATGAACACAATCATTATGGGATCCTGTCGGGCCGTAATATCGACGAGCTCCTGGAAAGCGGTAGGGAACTCGACAGCCAGGACGAGAAACGCGAGAAGATCGACTTCGCACTCTGGAAGAACGCCTCCCCTGCCCACATCATGCGCTGGCCATCACCCTGGGGAGATGGTTTTCCCGGCTGGCACATCGAATGTACAGTAATGAGCACAAAATATCTCGGCGACACGTTCGACATACACGGCGGGGGCATGGATCTCAAGTTCCCTCACCACGAGTGCGAGATCGCCCAGGCAAAAGGTGCCACGGGTAAAGATCCGGTTCATTACTGGGTGCATTCGAATATGCTCACCGTAAACGGACAGAAGATGAGCAAGTCGCTGGGCAACTCTTTCCTGCCTGCGGAGCTGTTCGCCGGCAGCCACAAACTCCTCGATCGCGGATATAGTCCCATGACAGTCAGGTTCTTCATGCTACAGTCTCATTATAGTAGTACACTGGATTTTTCGAACGATGCGCTCGTCGCAGCCGAAAAAGGCTTCAAAAAGCTTACAACTTCTCTCGCAATCGTTCGCACCCTGACAGCCGGTGAAAATGTGAAGGCAGACGGTGAGATCACAAAAACGTTGACTCAGCTCGTTGATTCATGCTATTCGTGCATGAGTGACGACTTCAACACGGCAAAGACGTTGGCGGTGCTGTTCGAGATGTCGTCGCGGATAAATGATATGAAGTCCGGGAATCTTCCATTGGATAAGATTGACACAGCAACGTTCGATAAGTTCAGGAATGCCTACATCGGGTTTATGGAAGATGTGCTGGGACTGAAAGAAGAAGAGGCAGCGAATAATGACCTGCTCGATGGAACGATCAAAGTATTGATCGAGTTAAGGAAGAAGGCTCGTATCGACCGGAACTACGCGTTGTCGGACAAGATCCGTGATGATCTCAAGTCGATAGGCGTTCAATTGAAAGACGGTAAAGACGGCGAAATAACATACTCTATAGAGTAGCGTTTTGTTAAAGAAGCTCTTCATACTACCAATCAAAATATACCAGGCTGCAATCTCGCCGATGCTGGGCGCACATTGCCGGCACACTCCTTCGTGCTCGCAGTATACAATAGAGGCGATCATGGAGTGGGGAGTGATAAAAGGAACATGGCTTGGGATGAAACGAATAGCGCGTTGTCATCCGTGGGGCACGAGTGGCTACGATCCGGTTCCTAAACGTCATCCCCACAAGGGATAAGTTCACGTTTGTATTTTCTTCCCGGGCTATAATTGTGGTCGACCACCCACAACTTCTTCTTTCGGAATTCCTCAAAAAGAATTTACATTTAGACAAACTTCCAAAACCTCCATGGCTCAATTCCAGATCAAGAAAAATCCAAAGACGTTTGATGTTTGTATTGTAGGATCCGGAGCCGGCGGCGGTATGGCGGCATACATGCTGGCCCAGGCTGGTATTAAAGTAGTACTGCTCGAAGCCGGCCCGATGTACGATCCCAGGAAGAACGTCACTCAATTTAAATGGTCGTACGAATCGCCACGACGCGGAGCTTCAACACCTTATAGAAACTTCGGCGACTTTGATGCAGCATATGGTGGCTGGGACCTAGACGGAGAACCATACACACATAAAGATGGAACGAAGTTCGGATGGTTTCGCTCACGCATGCTCGGGGGAAGAACCAATCACTGGGGACGGATCTCGCTTCGCTTCGGTCCAAAAGATTTCAAAAGAAAAGACCACGATGGCATGGGCGACAACTGGCCACTCAGCTACGAAGACATTGCGCCGTGGTATGATAAGGTCGATCAACTTATCGGTGTGTTCGGTTCGAAAGAAAATCTTCCAAACGATCCGGATAGTATCTACCTCCCTCCTCCCAAGCCACGCTTGCATGAGATCATGATAAAGAATGCCGGCTCTCAATTGGGTATCCCGGTAATTCCTTCAAGGCTCTCTATATTAACAAAGGCGCTCCCGAACAATCCCGATCGCCAGGCCTGTATGTATTGCCACCAATGTAATCGCGGATGTGCAACAGCATATGCCGACTTCTCTTCATCGTCGGTGCTTGTTAACCCTGCGTTGAAGACAGGTAACGTGGAACTGATCACCAACGCCATGGCAAGAGAAGTTATAACCGGCGAAGATGGTCTTGCGACAGGTGTTTCGTATGTCGACAAGAACGACATGCAGGAATATGTTGTGAACGCAAAGACGATCGTACTCGCTGCGAGTGCATGCGAGTCTGCCCGATTGCTCCTCAACTCGAAGTCGGCACGTCACCCGAACGGGTTGGCGAATTCAAGTAACGTTGTTGGAAAGTATCTGCACGACTCTACAGGTGCTTCGATGGGCGGCATCCTTCCGCACCTCGTTGGACGCAAGAGATACAATGAAGATGGTGTTGGTGGTATGCACGTGTATACGCCCTGGTGGCTGGACGAAAAGAAAGACAAGCTTGATTTCACTCGTGGTTATCATATAGAGTATGGGGGTGGTATGGGTATGCCCGGATGGGGCTATGGCTTCGGAATGCAGAACACCAACGGAAAATATCCAGGTCGTGATGGGAAGACGAAGCCTGCCGGTGGGTACGGTGCCTCATTGAAAGACGATTATCGTTACTTCTACGGCGCTACAGTTGGTATGGCTGGCCGTGGTGAATCGATCGCAATGGAAACAAACTATTGCGAGATCGACCCGGGCACAGTTGATAAATATGGTATCCCTGTATTGCGCTTCCATTATAAGTGGAGCGACATGGAGATCAAGCAAGCCAAGCACATGAAGGAAACGTTCCGCGAGCTCATTCATAAGATGGGCGGTGTGGTAACAAGTGGTGATAACGACGGTCCTCACAACAATTGGGGTCTTGCAGATCCCGGCCAGATCATTCACGAAGTAGGAACAGTTCGGATGGGCAACGACAAAAAGAAGTCGGCACTGAACAGTAACTGCCAGGCTCACGATTGCAAAAACCTTTTTGTGGTCGACGGTGGCCCGTTTGTATCGCAAGCCGATAAGAACCCTACGTGGACAATCCTCGCGTTGTCGATGAGAACGTCGGATTACATCATGAACGAAATGAAAAAGCAGAATATCTAATGGATAGAAGAAAGTATTTGAAGTCGATGGCGCTGGGCGCCGTTACTACAGGTGTTATTCTTGAAGGCTGTGCTCCTGCCGAAAAGAAGGAAGTAAAAGCAGAAGCGTCGTCGCTTGGCTACGACCGCACGCCTGAAGAAGCTGAGTATCACAAGAAGCTCATGGGTGAAACATTCTTCGATGCCCACGAAACGAAGACGATCGCCATACTTGCTGATATCATTATACCTAAAGACGACGTGTCGGGCAGCGCGACAGATGCCGGCGTTCCCGAGTTTATCGAATTTATCGCGAAGGATATGCCCCGCTTTCAAACGCCCTTGCGCGGCGGCCTGAAGTGGCTGGATATTCAATGCATGAAATCATACGAGAAAGCATTCTCCGATTGCTCGCAGCAGCAGCAAATAGAAATGATCGACAAGATCGCTTATCCCGAACAAGCCACACCCGATATGGCACAAGGTGTTGCATTCTTTAACACGATGCGCGACCTCACTGCTTGTGGATTTTTCTCAAGCAAGATCGGAATCGCCGATATCGGGTACGCAGGAAATCAACCGAACAAATGGGACGGTGTTCCCCAGGAAGTACTTGATCAATACGGAGTAAAATATACCGAGAGAGAACTAAATGAAAGCGTAAAACACGACCAAGCATAAGAAACATATGAAAAGAAGAAATTTTATCAAACAAGCTGGTTTGGCTGCGGCCGCAATAACCATCGTTCCACGCCACGTTATTGGCAAAGGATTCAGAGCCCCCAGTGACACCCTGTATGTTGCTGGTATCGGTGTTGGCGGTAAAGGAGAGAGTGATATCGCGATGTTTGCAAAAAGTGGTAAAGCAACGATCTCTTTCCTCTGCGATGTTGACGACAGAAGAGCAGCAAAAACTGTTGCTGCATTTCCGCAAGCCAAGTACTACAAAGACTATCGCGAAATGCTCGACAAGGAAGCGAAGAGCATCGATGCCGTATCGGTGTCATCACCCGATCACATGCACGCAGTGCAGGCAATGGCTGCCATGGAGCTTGGTAAGCATGTATACGTTCAGAAGCCGCTGACACACGACATCTATGAAGCTCGTCAGCTTACTGAAGCTGCGAAGAAATATAAAGTTGTAACCCAGATGGGAAACCAGGGTGCATCGAATGACGGCGTTCGCCAGATGCGCGAATGGTACGATGCCGGATTGATCGGCGATGTTCACACAGTTTATTGCTGGACAAATCGTCCCGTGTGGCCGCAGGGTATTGCATGGCCACAGGCATCCAACAACATTCCTGAAGAACTCGACTGGAACCTCTGGCTTGGTACAGCCCCGCAAAAGAATTATGTAGAGAACCTCATCCCCTTCAACTGGCGCGGATGGTGGGATTATGGAACAGGTGCATTAGGTGATATGGCGTGTCATATTATTGAGCCTCCGTTCCGTGTTCTCGGTCTCGGTTATCCAACCGAAGTAGAAGCGAGTGTTGGTAGCGTTTACGTTGGTGAATTCAAGCAGGGATATTTCCCTGAGAGCTGCCCTCCTTCTTCACACATCATTATGACTTACCCTTCGCCGAAGAAAGGCAAGCCCAATATTAAGTTCCATTGGATGGATGGCGGTATTCAGCCCGAACGCCCGGAAGAACTTGGACCTAACGAAAAAATGGGTGATGGTGGAAATGGCGTGATCATGATCGGCACAAAAGGAAAGATGATGTGCGGAACATACAGCCTTAATCCTCAATTGTTGCCTACAAGCAAAACCAAGGAAGCCAAAGTAAAACAAACAATAGCTCGTGTTCCCAATCAATCGGATGGGCACTATGCACAATGGGTTGAAGCGTGTCTCGCCGGCTACGGCAAGAAAGAGTTGTCGTCGTCTTTCGACCTCGCAGGACCTCTCACCGAGGGTGTGTTGATGGGTAACCTTGCACTCCGCAGCTACGATGTTCGCAAGCCTCGCGTAGGTGGAACAGAAGGTCAATTTGATTATCCAGGTCGTTACGTAAAACTTCTCTGGGACGGACCAAACATGAAGATCACAAACTTCGACGAGGCAAATCAGTTTGTTAAGCGTGAGTACCGTAAATTCTAATTTATGAGCAAGAAGGGGATTAACAGGAGACAATTCATTTTACAGGGAGCTACTGCTGCTGCCGCTTTTACAATCATACCCCGATTCACTCTCGGCGGAAAAGGTTTCATTGCGCCGAGTGATACGCTGTACATCGCGGGTATTGGCGTTGGTGGTAAAGGAGAAACAGACCTCGTTGGCTGTGCAGGAAGCCCCGACGGTAAAGTGAAAGGCAACCCGAAAGCGAAGATTGCTTTCCTCTGTGATGTGGATGACAGGCAAACAACTGTCTCCCGGAAGAATTTTCCGGAGGCGAAGTTCTATAAAGACTATCGCGACCTGTACGACAAAGAATCGAAGAACTTCGATGCAGTAACGATTACCACCCCGGATCATATGCATGCCATTATTGCAATGGGTGCTATGCAGCGTGGTAAGCACGTGTATCTTCAGAAGCCACTCACACACGATATCTACGAAGCCCGTATGATGTCGGAGGCTGCAAAGAAATACAAAGTGGTAACTCAAATGGGTAACCAGTTTGGCTCTGCAGACCATGTGAGAACCGCAAAAGAGTATGTGGATGCGGGATTGATCGGAAACGTTACGAAAGTTATTACCTGGACGAACCGTCCTGTATGGCCGCAAGGTCTTCCCTGGCCCCAGGCTTCGAACAACATTCCGAAGGAACTCGACTGGAACCTGTGGCTTGG
>DASRSO010000258.1:0-46254 GCA_035656375.1 Cyclobacteriaceae bacterium
TCGTTGAGAGGGTTCGAACGGATACCGTCGGAGATCGGGAGGAACTTCAATGAGCCGTCATCGTTGTAAGGCACACCGAGCGGAGTCTGGTTCACGGCCTCATCGAGAGCTGTATTAGCACCACCTCTCTGCTGAAGTGAGTGAGAGAGGAGTGAAGACATGCCAACCTTGAATATGTTATTGATCTGGTGATCGAGGTTGATACGACCTGTAAGCTTCTTGAAGCCCATGGTCTTGATCATACCTTCTTCATTGAAATAACCAACTGATACGTTGAACTGAGTCTTTTCAGAACCGCCATTCACAGTTACCTGGTGATTGGTCTGGCTACCGTTGCGGAAGATAAGATCCTGCCAATCGGTAGAGCGTCCTTGTTGTACGGACGCCAATTCAACCGGGTCGACGAATGTCGCAGCGGCAGTTCCTCCATCGGGTTGAAGCGTTCCTTCCCATGCAGTTCTACCGGTAACACCGAGAGGGCTGAGGCGGTTTGATTCGCGCTTCATTGCTGCGAACTGTTCGCCATTCATCATAGGGAAAGTGCGGAAAGGAGTGGTGACACCTACAGTACCGTTATAGGATACGGTAGTTTTACCAGTCTTACCACGTTTTGTTGTAATGAGCACAACACCGTTGGCACCGCGTGATCCATAGATCGCGGTAGCGGCTGCATCTTTCAACACCTCGATAGATTCTATATCACCGGGGTTGAAGTCCTGTAAGCCAACAGTTGCGGGCACATCTGTATCGGGGACACTTTTGCCCTGTCCTGCATCATAACGATATGTAGCGTTTGTTCCTGAAGTCATTGGCACTCCGTCGACAACGATGAGCGGATCGTTACCGGCGTTGATCGAGCGACGACCGCGGATCTGGATGCTCGAGGCCTGTCCGGGACGACCACTGGCCTGGAGCACGTCCACGCCGGCGATTTGTCCTTTCATTGCATCGAGAGGGTTGACCGTTGAGATCTTTTGTATGGCTTCACCATTGATAGACGAGATAGCAGCAGTTACGTCTCGTTTTTCCTGGGTACCATAACCAACCACAACTACTTCGCTGAGTTGGGTTACATCGGCCTCCATCGTTATGTCGATGGTGCTTCTTGAACCAATCGCTTGTTCTTGCGATTGATAGCCGATGAACGAGTAGACTAGTACTGCGTTACTGGCTGTAGCCGATGGGATGGAGAGGGCGTAGCGTCCATCTGCATCGGTAGTAGTTCCGGTAGAGGAACCTTTGAGGAGTACGTTGACACCCGGCATTCCGGAACCGGTATTGTCGACGATTCGGCCTCTGACCACTACGTCGTCCTGGCTATAAGCGGTAGAAACGCTAAAGCACCAGAGGACTATGAGCAGAAAGCCTAACGTTTTGCCAAAGCAGGGACTTTTGGCATTCGGTAAAGGTTTAAGCATATATAGTTTGGTTTGGTTTTTTGTTGCGCAATCGATTGCGCAACTGTACTAAAATACACCACTCGTCAGGCTCAACTGTCCTGCACTATACCGTTACCGGAAACGATTGCTGAAATGGACCCGAAATCGCCGTTTTTAGGCTTATTTCGCGGTTAATCGATTGCACAAAACCCAAAGAAATTTTTCCCGCTCATCACCAAACCAACCTCTATTCGATGAACAAAAGTTGCACAGGACCCATCAACCCCGATGGATGTGAAACCCAACTCGATGCATCAAAAAGCCCATCTTTCCTGTTCTCAGCTTTCCTGGCCGGAAAGTTTATGTTGTAAAACTTCTTCCACTTAACACCGTTTTTGTCAAGCGCTGCAATGCGATTTGCCATCAAATTCGTCACTCTCACCTCCAGGATGTTCTCACTCTGTGCCATCGATGGCTCAATTTTCACCCTAAATGGGGGTGCAATCACAGCACCAATTTCCTTCCCGTTCAATATCACCCGCACCGTCCCATAAACCCTGCCCAGGTCAAGCATCCACCCATTCCTGCTGCTATCCGGTGAGGCGAACCGGGTTTGATAAACGGCAGTTCCCGAAAACTCATCATACTCCTTACCATTATACCACGTCCACGATCCCAGCGTGTCCGTTTCAACAGTCGGCGGGAGCGTCGGCCCGCCAGACTCAAACTTTACAGTCCACTTTGAATCGAGAGTTTTCGAAGATCGGATGGTTATGTACGGAAATCCTGGTGGTGGAACGCGGCCTCCCGGTCCCATCACTACAATCATGGTCTGGTTGTCGGCCAATTGAAGCCTGACCGACCTGCCATCGCCTTTGCCCTCAGCCAATCCAACCACACCTGTCATCGGGTCCATCAGAACAACCTGGTTCGCTCTATAATTAAATGGAACCCATCCATCGAAATCATGGCCACTCACATTTCTCACCATGTACATGTATCGCCCATCGTCAAGAATACGTCGCGTAAACTCGAGCCCAAGATCAGTCATCGATTCACGCTCAACGTTCGCGTGCCCAAGTGCAATCGTCAGGCTGTCGCCAATCACAATCTTGCCCTTGCCAATCGTTCGACTCATCACACCATCTTCATTCACAAGCCTCTCGCGAAACATCGACATCAGGCTATCGAACTGCACCTGGTCTTTTTCCAGGTTCGCAAAACCTGCAAACGTATATGGAACACCGCGGTACATTATTATAGTCGCCCCGTCATTTGCATAGCGGATCAAACTCTTCAACGTCTCTATCGGGATAAACTCACAGTATGGAACTACAATAGTCTTGTATGAACCGAATCGATTTGTAACTGTGACCAGTTGCCCGTTCTTTGATTGCAGCAGGTTCCTGATCTGTTTATCAGAAATGAAATCGAACGCAACCCCTTGCCTCAGCATCGAATTGGCTGCCTGCTCGAATACGCTTCCTGCGAATTGCTTCCCGATGCCATCGAAATGTTCAATCATCTCAGGGCCAAACGTCGACATGGGATCGGCGATCGGATAATATAAAACTACATCGTTAATCGCTTTCGACTTCTGAAGGAACGACTGACATCGTGTGATATAATTATTGAGTACGTCGAAGTCGGCCCACTGGGGATTTCTCGGGTTCAAATGAACTGCTGCATAGAATAACCAGCCCGGCCATTCTTCCCCGGGTGGCGAATAGGTTGTACCATGATAGAAGATGTGATTGACACCATTAAGCATAAACAGATCGACGGCCGACTTAATATCGCCAAGGCCCGACTCGAAATGTTCGTCGAGCCACGTCGCTGACTCTGATGATACTAGGCGCCGATCGGAAACATTCCCTGCCGATGAGGCCATGCGGATCCGCAGCGGGTCGGTGCCTTCTATCTCGGGAATATCAACTCTCGAATACAGGTCGAGTATATTCGAGGGAGAACCGTGTGCCTGGTTCCTGGTGATCGCCTTCTTGCCTTGTGCCCAAACATCCCATGGCTGCGTGAACTTGTTGAACACAAGCTCCGATATTGTAAGCCTGTAATCATAAAGTACACGCCGCGAAAACTGGTTGTCGTGTGGACCGAAGAGCAATGGCAGATAGTCTTCCAGGTTATACTTTCTCGCCTTCTTGAACTCTTCCAGGAACTTCGGTGTCCAGTCGGCAGCGCCCTGTGCGTCGTCAACTTCGTATGAGTCGTTAAAGAATGCCCTTATGGAAGTGATGTCGCGACCGCGGAAGGCATTATCGAAGCGCAACAAATACTTATACAACGCTGAATCCGAGAAGTGATCGATCACATTTCCTTCACCACCGGGTCCGGCGCGTTCTACCATCTTGCCATGCCAGCCAATAAAGAGGGCATACAGTTTCCACTTTCCGGAAGGAGGGGACCAGTTAAGGTGATTTTCATTGTTTACATATTTCGTGAGGTTGAGCACTTCACCCTGTTCGTTGTAGCCCATGAGCGCAACGAGCGGCAGCGATCTTTCGAATTGTACCTGGTCGATCGCGAGCTCCTGCAGGTTCTTGTTCGACTCCACAGGTTGCGCGATGTCTTTAATGGTGACTTGGTTCGGAAGTACGGTGCGAAGCAACGGTTGTTGAATGAACTCTATCTTTTCATTAAGAAAGTTGCCAGCGCCCAGGTCGTATACTTTATGAGCGATGTTCCTGCTTGCGAAGTCCTCTTTGACCCACGGGCCGCCGAAAGGCCACCCGGTTCCGGTGGCCATGTCTACGCCGAGGTCGAGCCGTTCGGCTTCGGCGAGTGTGTGTTCGAGAAGGTCCATCCACGCGTCGGACAGGAAGGGGACGAACTTGTCTTCGTATCCCTGCACTCCATATATAGGGGTGATCTCCACGCCGCCGAGTCCTGCTTTCCGGTATGCCTCGAGTTCTGCGGTGATGCCTTCTTTAGTAAGGGCGCTTCCGTGCCACCACCAACGGGTCCATGGGCGTGTTTCGCGGGTGGTGGTGGGCCAGTACGATTTGTTGTCTTCGGACGTGCAGGTGGTGAGGAGGAGGGTAAGGAGTATGAGGGTACAGAGTGTGAGGAAGGACGCCGATTTTGTCATGTTTAAAGCTAAAAAGAAAATATTCCCCTGCATTTACTTAACAAATCTGAAACATATGCATTATTTTCACGTTTGTTAAGTAAATGTGTACCTGCGGCGTGCTCTTCAGGCCTTCGGCCTGGGACCGTTTTAAAAAGTAACAAGCGCTGCGGTAGTATCGGTATCGTTTTAAAAGTAAAATCTCACATGAAAGAACACTCACTCGGTGAATTTGAAGAACTGGTTCTCCTTATGGTTGCTGCATTGCACGACCAGGCTTATGGGGTATTGATCCTTGAGAGCCTCGAGGAGAAACTTAAAAAGAAATTTAACATCAGCGCAGTGCATGTTGCGTTGAAACGTTTGGATGACAAGGGATTTGTGAAGTCGCGTTATGGTGGAATCACCAGCGACAGGGGAGGGAGAAGGAAGAAGTACTATGTGATCACAGCGTTAGGTAAGAAAGTACTGGATAACCAGTATTCATTGCGCACGAGTATTTACATGCAGATACCAAAAATATCCTTCAGCTAAGTGAAATTACCTCCCCGATATGCGTTGAAGTTTCTTCGCTGGTTTTGCCGGCAGGATTACCTGGAGGAGATAGAAGGAAACCTTATAGAGATCTTCGAGGCGGAATATGAAGAGTCGCCACCACGTGCAAGAGCAAATTTTACTCGCCACGTAATACGGCATTTCAGGCCGGCATTCATCCGTCAGTTCAAAACAAAAAATACTAATTCAATCGACATGCTCCGACATAACCTTGTCATTACGCTTCGCAACTACCTCAAGTACAAGAGTACATTCTTTATCAACATAGCAGGATTGTCGACCGGCCTGGCGACGGTGTTCCTGGTGTACCTGTGGGTAAGCGACGAATGGAATGTGAACCGTTACAATTCGAAGGACGACAGGTTGTACCAGGTGATGCAGAACATCACGAACGGCGATGGTACTATTCAGACAGGTGCGGGAACGGTGGGTGTGCTGGCGGAGGCGCTGGCTATCGGGATACCGGAAGTAGAGGAGGCGGTGGCGATGGTGCAGCCGTCATGGTTCAATACGCCGTCGCGGATCGTGGTTGGCGACAAAAAATTAAAGGTTCCTTTTCAGTTTGCAACACCGAACTTCTTTAAGGTGTTCGATGTGGAGGTAATTCGTGGCGACAGGCAAACAGCGCTCGACAAGAAGTACGGTGTGCTGGTATCGGAGACTCTTGCACAAGAGTTATTCAATAGTTCCGATGCTGCGATTGGTAAGATGGTGGAATGGCGATGGGAAGAAACCAGTCATGCATACGAGATCACTGGCGTATTCAGGTTACCCGATAATGTAACTGAGCACTATGATGTTCTGGCCAACTATGAATTGTTCCTAGAACGAAAAGATTGGTTAAGGGATTGGGGCAGCAGTGACCCGAATACGTTCGTGCTCCTGAAGAGCGGCACGGATGTGGCGGCGGCAGAGCGCAAGATCGACGAAATGATCAAGAAGAAAGATCCTCATCATGAGAAGGCGCTCTTTCTTCAATTGTACGCCGATCGATATCTCTACGGGCACTACGAAGGTGGAAAGGTTGCCGGTGGAAGGATCGAATACGTAAGGTTGTTTATTGTTATTGCGATTGTGATCCTTTCGATTGCGTGCATCAACTTTATGAATCTTTCAACGGCACGTGCAACGCGGAGGCTGAAGGAGATCGGCGTCAAGAAAGCGATCGGTGCACGGAAGGGAAGTCTCACCGTGCAATTTCTGACAGAGTCGATGGCTCTTTCATGGTTGAGTGCGTTCGTGGCATTAATACTTGTGTGGCTCTTGCTGCCGGGCTTTAATACACTTACGGGAAAATACATTACGCTGAACATCGATCCGGGACTTTGGTTAGCTGTCATTGCAATCGTAACCCTTACCGGTTTTGTTTCCGGCAGTTACCCGGCGTTATATCTTTCGCGCTTCAAGACGGGAGAGGTCCTTAAAGGTAAATTGAGGACTACGTTTGGTGAACTGATTGCAAGAAAGGGACTGGTCACGTTTCAATACATCATGTCGTTTGTGCTGATCGTTGGTGTGATCGTGATCTACCGCCAGGTAAACTATGTGCAGGCGACGAAACTTGGTTACAACCGCGAGCACATCATTCATTTCGACCTGGAAGTGGAACCGAACGACGATCCGCAATATTTCCGCCCGGGTGGCGGGTGGGAGCTCCACGTCGAATCAATGATGAATGAGCTTCGCAAGGCGGACGGTGTTACAAGTGTTGCTAATTTCTATCACGACGTGACCGGCGATCATGGTGGACTTGGCGGTGTAAACTGGGAGCCGGGTGATCGCGATGAGAAGATGGGTTTTAATAACCTCGAAGTTGGTTTTGACTTTATTCCTACTCTTGGTGTCGAGATCGTACAGGGCAGGAACTATTCGCGCGAGTTTGCTAACGAAAGGGCGAAGATAATTTTGAATGAGACTGCGATTAAGATGATGGGATTAAAGGATCCGGTTGGTTACACGATAAAGGTTTGGGGAAAGGACCGGGAGATCATCGGTGTTGTGAAGGATTTTCATTATGAGTCGCTCTATACGCAAGTGAAGCCCTGCCTGATACAGTTGGAATCGGGAGCCCCGAAGATCATGGTGAAGCTCGACGGAACGAGAATGCAGGAAGGTATTGAAGCCGTGAGGCGGATCTATGAGCAACGCAATGCGGGGCTGGCATTTGAGTATCGTTTCCTGGATGATGATTACAATGCGCTGTATGCGAGCGAGCAAAAGGTTTCAACGTTGTCGCAGATCTTTGCGGGCCTTGCGATATTGATATCATGCCTGGGATTGTATGGGTTGACGGCGTTTACGGTGGAGCGGAGGATGAAGGAGATCTGTGTAAGGAAAGTATTTGGTGCGTCGTCAGTTAGTATTATGAGGCTGCTGACCTCGGAGTTTACGTGGTTGGTTTCGTTGGCGATGTTGATTGGCGTGCCGGTGATATGGGTGTTGGCGACGAGTTGGTTGAATGCGTTTGCATACAGGACGTCGTTGGCGTGGTGGTATTTTGTGGCAGGAGGGGCGGTGATATTTCTGATTACGATTGTTACGGTGAGTTTGAATATGGTGAAGGCGGCTGGGGTTAATCCCGCGGTCAGCCTGCGGTCGGAATAAATGTAGTACCCTATCTTAAGCGCGACACACACCTGTGTCGCGCAAATAAACTTTCAATATTAATCAGGAAAACTGGGGGCGGTTTTTTTGTAGTGGCTTGCGTCATGCGATAGCTTTGTTGTGTGAGAGCGAAGCGACTATATGTTTATTTATCAATCATCGCATTCGTGCAGGTGTTGGCGATCGGCGCGGGTACGCGTTTTTTTAATGAAATGCTCAGTGAGCTTCGGAATAAAACAATGTTGCTTTTCGCCGGCAGTTGGTTTACGATACTGATAATAATAATGGTTGTTTTATACACAATGCTCTTAACATCTACTAACAAGAAAAAATATGAATAATATAGACTTTATAGAGGTATTCATTTGGTTCATTCTCATCTTTATAACGCTTGCAATACCAGCGTTCGGGGTGTTTGCTATTTACCCCGACGAAATAATTGGCTGGTTTCAACATAAGCGCCGCAAAAAATCCAAACACGCTCGTCGCTGAGCGCCAACCGTTCAAATTCGTACGATATACTCCTTCACACCCCCCTAAATCTTATTAAAAACCCCTTCTCACTTCTGGCACAATTATTAATACTACAAATAGGAATTAATTTTTGCTATGAAAAAATACCAGCTCGGCGAATTCGAGGAGGTGGTCATGCTCACCGTAGGCATCCTCCATGAAGACGCCTACGGCGTATCCATAAAAAAAGAAATCGAAACGCGCCTCTCACGCAAAGTCAGCGTCGGCGCCCTGCAGACCGCCCTCAAGCGCCTCGAAGACAAAGGCTATCTCAAATCACGCGACGGCGAAACCACACAGGAACGTGCCGGCCGTCCGAAGCGATATTATAGCATTACCGCCTACGGAAAAAAGGCGATGGAGTATACACGCACCACACGCAACGAACTCTGGAACGCAATACCCAAAGTTGTTTGGGATGTGAAGACAGTGTAACACTTCATGCGCAACCAGGATCCATCACCTCCAAAATATGTGCTTCGGTTCTTCCGGTGGTACTGTCACCCGAGCCTGCTTCCAGCCATCGAAGGCGACCTGGTCGAATTGTACCGGGAACGCATTGCGTTGTCGGGTAAACGCAGGGCAGATCTCAACTTCCTGTTCGATGTCATCCTGTTGTTTCGTCCCGGTATCATCCGACCCACCGAGGGTCATAAATCATTAAATCAATACGGTATGTTTAAAAGTTATGTGAAGATCGGCTGGAGAAACCTTGTCAAAAGCAAAGGGTATTCATTGATCAACATCGGCGGCCTCGCTATTGGCATGGCTGCGGCAATCCTCATTGGCCTATGGCTGCACTTCGAGCTTACGTTCAACCAGAATTTCGGGAACTACGATCGAATAGCACGGGTAATACAACACCAGGACTTCAACGGTGTTATTCAAACATGGAATTCACAGGCGAAGCAACTCGGTCCGGAGTTGCGTGATTATTACGGCAGCAATTTTAAACACGTTGTGGTCACAGGTTGGATCGAGAACCATAAGATCTCTTACAACGACAAAAGCATTCGCTACAGTGGCAACTGGGTTGAACCTGGTCTTCCCGACATGCTCGAGCTAAAAATGCTGAAGGGTACGAGGAGTGGATTAAAAGATATGCACTCGATCATGTTGTCGGCTTCGGCGTCCAAAGCAATCTTCGGCGACGAAGATCCGATGGATAAATCGTTGAAGCTTAACGACAAGAACGATGTCAAAGTAACCGGGGTGTATGAAGATCTTCCGGCCAGCTGCGACTTTGCGGGCCTGGGATTTGTTGCCCCGTTCGAGCTTCACGAACGCGAGAACCTTCCGGACTGGGTAGAGTGGGGGAATAGCTGGTTTCAATGTTTCGTGCAGTTGGAAGATAACGTCGCGTTAACGACAGCGAATGAAAATATTCATGAGGCAAAGCTCAAACGCGTAAGGGCGTTGGGCTCTGACGACGACCGTTTTAAACCTGAGCTTATGCTTCACCCGATGAGCAGGTGGCATCTCTATTCTAATTTTGAAAATGGTGCTGAGGCGGGCGGAGCGATCCGCTATGTATGGATGTTCGGGACGATCGGCTTCTTCGTGTTGTTGCTTGCGTGTATCAACTTCATGAACCTGAGCACGGCGAGGGCGGAAAGACGTGCGAAGGAAGTTGGCATCCGGAAAACGGTTGGCTCATTGTTCAACCAGCTCGTGCGGCAATTCTATACTGAATCGTTCATGGTGGTTGGGCTTGCTATGCTGATATCCCTGGTCCTTGCGCAAGCTTCGATGCCCTGGTTCAATGGTGTCTCCGGAAAGAATCTTTTCATGCCGTGGGCTTCGCCGGTATTCTGGATGGCGGTGCTTGGATTCACATTTATTGTTGGGGCAGTCTCCGGAAGTTACCCGGCATTTTACCTGTCGTCTTTCAAGCCGGTAAAGGCGCTGAAGAGTGCGATCAGGCCGAGTCGCGGTGGATCGTTGCCGAGAAAGATCATGGTGGTTGTACAGTTTTCGATCTCGGTTGTGTTGATAATCAGCACGGCGGTCATCGTTACTCAAATAGAGTATGCGCAGAATCGGCCGTTGGGTTACGACAACCGGGGCATTATCGTAAGTCCTATTCGCAGCGATGATATACGCAATCACTTCGACGCGTTCAGCAACGATTTGAAGTCGACCGGCGCAGTAAATGAAGTTGCTTTCACTGACACACACATAACAGACACGGGCGTTACAAACAGCGGATTTTTCTGGAAGGGAAAAGCCGACGATATGAATGATGAGTTCTGGACATTGAGGACGGCTGGTGCCTTTGGCAAGCTGATGAATTGGGAGATCATTGAAGGCCGTGAGTTCGGTGCGAGCGATACATCGTCATTTATCATTAACGAATCGGCAGCCAGGTACATGGGAATGAAATCGCCGGTAGGCGAAGTGGTGCGATGGGGAAGTGGAGATGGTGCCAGGGAGTACACGATCATCGGGGTGGTGAAAGATATGATCATGCAGTCGCCCTACCAGCCGGTGCGACAGATGATCTTTGTGAGACCGGAGAAGCAGGCGCGGATGACTTTGGTGAACATTAAGATCAATGCGGATGCGAATGTTGTTGATGCGATTGCGAGTATTGAGAAGGTGTTCAGGAAACATGACCCAAACAATGCGTTCGAATACACGTTTGCCGACCAGGATTATGCGAGGAAATTCAAAGAGGAGAGGAGAGTGGCGAGTTTGAGTTCGGGGTTGGCGTTGCTGGCGGTTTTTATTTGTTGCCTGGGGTTGTTTGGGTTGGCGTCGTACATGGCGGAGCAGCGCACGAAGGAGATTGGGATAAGGAAAGTACTGGGAGCGTCGATTGGTAATTTGTGGAGGATGATGTCGAAGGACTTCGTGATACTTGTTGTGATAGCGGGAGTGATTGCGTTGCCGCCGGCGTATTTCCTGTCGGTTGACTGGTTGAGTCAGTTCCAGTACAGGGTGCCGTTGTCGTGGTTAATTTTTGCTGGGTCGATTGGTGGTGCGTTGTTGATTGCGTTGCTCACGGTGAGTTATCATGCGTTGAGGTCGGCGATGGCGAACCCAGTGAGGAGTTTGAGGTCAGAATGAGTGGGTCGCTTTCAGGAGTATAAAGTTGCGGCAACTGTAAAACGTGATACCTGGAATTGCTGGCAGGTTAGCGAAGATCGAGGCGGCGTCCTGTGGCTCGTTATTTATCAGGAACTCTTTTTCTGTAATGTCACCTTGCCATTGGCAATAGTAGGAGCGAAACCAGTGCATTCTCCCTGTTAGGTTTTGGGAACGGATCGTGCGTTCAATAGCTTGAAAAAATTCTGCTGGAGGAGTTATGTTTTCACGCTGACCATTTGACTTTGGGACCAGGCTCCCGATATATGCTTGCCATATTTTCTCATTGATATTCCATTTTTCAACCTGGATTTGATTGAGAGTTTCATGATCCGCACTACCAAACGCAGCGAGTATTGGATGTAAGCTGCTTAAAGAAAAGGTTTGGAAGTTTTTATCTGTAGCGTCGTAGACGGTTGCGCCGAAATCTCCAAAGCATTCGATGATCTCTTCACCATAGCTAGTTTGAACAGTTACGTCGAGACGCGAATTGATGTAATTGTTGACCTCGTGATAGGTCGCTGTGGCGTTAAATTTTAGCTGCTCGGCCAGGTTGGTATGAACAAACTCGTGATCGAGGTGAGTTCGCACGCCGTGAGCGTTCAGAATTGCTGCAAGGTTGGTGTTAACGATCCTGGGGGCTGGCATCCGGAGGCAATTTAAGGTTTAGAATCTCCACAGGTGGGTCTAAGGCTCACAACTTTCGCACAGTACCGGGATGTTTCCAAAGAATCCCAATTTTGTTGTTGAATGAATTTTTGACGTGGCATAACATCCGGATTTCCTGTCATTTTCAATAAAAAACCCCTGATTTCGAGGAGAAACGCCCGCGGCGGTTATATTTGCATTCCTTTTTTAAGCGACAAACACTGGAGAGGTGGGTGAGTGGCTTAAACCAGCGGTTTGCTAAACCGCCGTACGGGTCAAACCGTACCGGGGGTTCGAATCCCCCCTTCTCCGCCTTCGGTCGCCCTGGCATTTGGCGCAAGGCGACACTAGACCGTCTCAAAACGCTGGGGTGTCTCGAGTACTTGTGCTTGTGACCTTCGGCGGACGCGGTCCGCGGCTGTAAAAGGTCCGGTAGCTCAACTGGATAGAGCATCAGCCTTCTAAGCTGACGGTTCGGGGTTCGAGTCCCTGCCGGATCACTTACACTTTACTGCCTCTCACCCGGTCACGACCTCTCACCATTCCAGACATCTCAACGTTTCCAACCTGTTGCCCTATGGAGTGCCTAAACGAATGTAGGCCTTAAACCCCAGCGGTGAGAATTACCCGATATCATCGCCACGGTTTTATCATTTCCATGACACCTATTTCCAGTGCAATAAAAACCGAAATCCTTACCTTGTATTCAATCACCCCACACCCATGAAACCCATCGTGCTCCTCACCCTGGCATCGCTCGCATTTGCCTGCTCACCTGGCACCACCTCCGAAACCTCTTCCGATCCCTCATCTGCCTCCCTCAACCCCTCCGACACCCTTCATCCCTTCATCAACTGGCTCGAGGTCGGCGTACGCGACACTCCCGGTGAAAAAGGAAAATACCTCACCACCGTATATCTCGCCGAAGAGATCGAAGTGCTCGGCGACACGGCTTCCGAAATCTCCGGAAAGAACCGCGTCCACTACAGCAAGATCAAACTCGTCGACGGCAAAGAATGCTGGATACGCAGCGACTTCATCACCACCGATTACGACCCCGCCGTTGCATTTCGTAACTCCGGCATCTTTAGTCGCCCCGATCGTGCCGCAGTTACAGGCAAACGATTCGAAGACTATGATGTGATCGCGGTTCGGTTTGCCAAACATGGATGGCTCGAAGCACGCGGCATCGCAAGCGGCGAGAAATGGTTCACTCACGGATACATCAGCACCGAAGATGTTCTCGGCACATCCGACGATGTGCAGTTTGCCGCCATCATGAAACGCGCCGCCGTCGCCAAAGACCCTAAAATGAAAGAAGCACTCGAAGCACAGTTCGAAAACTTTTCAGGAACAATGTTGTACGCCGCAATTTATGGCCCCGATGAAACCACCGAAGAATTCGGCGGCGCCGAAGAATATTCAGACGAAGGAGAAGAGCAAGCTTACGAAGCTTCTACCGACTACATACTTGGCGAATGGATGAAGTCATGGGAAGATCCCAACGGCAACGCCATGTCCGAAACCGTGTCAATCAGCGGAGACCTTCGGTATACCGTGATAGGTCAAAGTATCTCATATAGCATCACAGAACTTAAGTTCGACAAAGAAAACGGCGGCATAACTTTCGTCAAAGCCGGAGAGGACAGTAAGACAGACATCGAGTTGAGCATCATGAGCTATTCGATCATGAAAGGAACCGAATCGCAAGGCGAAGGGGGATCAATCGACGTTACATATACCCGCATTGGAAACTGATAATAAATCCCGATGTCCGGTTTGCCCCTAAACTTGTCCTTTTAGTCGCCCGGTATTTTAAACCCGTGGTGCCAGCTTTGTCACATGGGACGACTAATACTTGCTATCATCACCGGGATCATTGTTATCACAATACTTTCCACGGGCACCGATCTTATACTTGAATCAACCGGCATCCTTCCACCTGCCGCGCAGGGACTGTTCGACACAAAACTACTGATGCTCGCAACGGTATATCGTTTCATTTATCAAGTCATTGGCTGCTACATCGCATCCATGATCGCTAAAGACCGTGCGAAGTTTGCGGTCTGGTTCATGGGCATCTTCGGAGCCATCATGTGGCTGGTTGGCGGCCTAGCCAACCAGGACCTCGGCCCCATCTGGTATTCCATCGTCGGCGCCATACTTTCTGTTCCCAGCGCACTGCTCGGAAAGAAAATTTATGATCGAAAAAAATAGACAAGTCAACCACTACTCACGACGTACCGGACAGCTTTCCTATCCAACCTTTTCCGCGTAAATCAGCCAAAAAAGAAACTTTCGTTACCCATAGTTGCAACTGGGTTCTTAACTGTCTCTCCTGTAGATTGCACGGATGAACCCTGGACCTGCCGAATGCATAATCTGAGCGAAGCGGAGCTTATCAAAGCTATTCGCGAAGGTAACGCCGAGGTCTTTCGCCAGGTATTCGATACCTGCTATGAAAACCTTTGCCAGTACGCATTCACAATTTTAAAAGAGTCGGACCAGGCAGAAGACGTTGTTCAGTCGATAATGATGAAATTGTGGGAACGAAGGGAAGAGCTGGACATCAAAACATCGGTGAGATCGTATTTGTTTCGGGCAGTGTACAATCAATGTATCAACCAACTCGAACACTCGGCGATCAAAAAAAAGTATGATGCCAGCATTCAGCATAGCCACGATCGCGATGAACAACAGCCCGACGTTTTTCCGGCCGAGCTTGAGGAAAGCATCCGAAAGGCAGTCGACTCATTGCCGACAGAATGCAGGAAGATATTTATTATGAGTCGCTACGACGAATTGAAGTATTCTGAGATCGCAGAAAAGTTGGATATTTCGGTGAATACGATCCAGAATCAAATATGCAAGGCATTGAAGATTTTGCGTGAACAGTTAAAGGACCGTGGATTCTAGTATGAATAGTGAAAATGATTTGATGGTGAACGACGATCTGATTGCCAAGTACCTTTCAGGTGCCGCAACACCCGAAGAGGCTATTGCTTTGCATGACTGGATGACTACTCCCGAAAACAAAAGACATTTCCGGGAACTGGAGTCTGCCTGGAATGCTGCAAATCCTTCGAAGAAAATGCCACCCATTAATAAGATGGAGGCATGGGAAAAGATACAGCCCAGGGCAAAAGAGCGTTCGTTGTTCTCACCACAATTGATTGGAATTGCAGCAACCGTCGTTCTTGCAGTGGTTGCGTCTTTGATGTATTTCAGTGATGGGCTTTCCGACACCACCGTGATGCTCACCGCCGACACAACCAAAAGCATTACGCTCCACGACGAATCGCGAGTTACAATGTATCGGAATTCAAGCCTCGAAATCCCCGAGAAATTCAAAGGCAGCACACGCGAGGTAACGCTCGCAAAAGGCGAGGCATATTTCGATGTAACTAAAAACGTAACCAAACCATTCATCGTTCACGCCGGCTTTGCCGACATCCGTGTTGTAGGCACCGAATTCAACGTCACCGTTAAGAACGACGAGGTGGTAGTGGCAGTAAACGAAGGCCGGGTGCTGTTTTATACTGCCAACGACAGCGTTTACATCGACGCCGGCACCGCCGCTTCTTTGAGACCTTCCGCCCCGGCAACAACCATCGACGTGGATGCCAATACGTGGGCTTATGCCAGCAGAAAGCTCGTTTTCAAGGATACCCCGATGCATGAAGTCATCGGAATCATCGAAAAGACCTATGGACGCACAATCCAGCCTTCAAACGATAGCGTTAAAAATTGTAAACTAACTGCCAGATTTAACGACGAACCTGTTGAGAAAATCGTACTTTTAATAGCCGAATCACTCAATCTTAAGCTGACGAAAAATGGCCAGGTCTTCATTCTGGAAGGAGAAAGTTGCCCTTAGCGCACTTGCCATTTTCTTTGCGCTCAGCATTCAACCGGCTTTTTCCCAGTCCACCACCAAAGAGATATCATTCACGTGCCGTGAGGCAAAGCTGGAATCTGTTTTCGAATATCTCTCCCGCACCAGCGGATTCAATTTCATTTACAGCACTAACCTGATCGATGTTTCGACGCCCATCACATTTTCGGTGCAGGATAAGCCGATCGGAGAAATATTGAAAGTGATCGAGAAACAGGTGAGCGTGTTGTTCAAGATCAAAGAAGGATACATCGTCGTTAAAGCACTTCCAAAAGAAGCTCCGAAAGAAACACAGACAACCATCACACGGACACCGAAGAAGACCCTCCGCACGCTGCCCTCGTCTGAAGCTCCTTTGCTTACGTCGGTAGCCAGGACATTCACAGCGCAACCTTCGATCAACAACACAACATTACTCCAGACGAAACTCGATCGTCGTATCAACGAATTGCAGGAAACGCTCGGCCCCAATGTTCCAAGGAACATTCCAACCATGTATGTGAACCGTCTTAACTTCAACAATAAGCACAAAGGCTGGTTCGTAGCAGCTGGCACATTCACGAGCGACAATGGTTCCGGCCTCGAACTCCAGGGGGGACTTCGCTACTTATACGCCGTCGTGCAACCACATTGGACCCACGACCGTGGACTCCATGCTTTCTATGGTATAGGAAATTCATTTACGCTGATGAGAAATTTCTCATTCAGCACCATCTACATGTATTCAGGGAACTCGGAGTCGGCAACTGTCTATCCTTACCGATCGCCAGTAAACCAGTTTGGTCCCGCATTCCTGCTGACACAAACCAATCGTCATCACCAGGTCAAGCTTGCCCTGCAGTATAATATTACCCGCAACTTCACCGTTCGTGGTGGCCCGGTACTTAATTACAAGACCTATCTCGCCGAATTGGTGCCTGTGAGTACCCCGATCTATGAAGGAACCTACGGCTACCGTCAGCCGGGATCGCAGCAAACTGATATTATCTATCAGAACGGCCAGTTCCAATCCAGCAGCTTCCGTACCGCCGAGTCCTTTTTGGGCTGGGAGGCTGCAATTTCCTATCGCATAAATTTTTTCCGCCGCAAATAGTGGCTCCCCGTTTCTCGCCTGTCTCTTGGTTGATGGCCTGGGTGTTTGGTCATTGAGATTTAATCGTATACCAGGGGTAGGGAGCCGGGATGGAGTTTGTGTGGTTGGCTCCCGCTCGTGGTATCGGTTCCTACACAAAGAAATTCTTATAACTATGAATACCTGTATTGAAATGAACACAGGCGACAGAGCGGGAATGCTTCGTCCTGTTGCAACAGAAAGATTTCAGTCAAGGCCTGTTACCGTTGCATCGCCGCCGGAACAACGCCAGGCGGTCTTTCATGACTTCATGTTTGTGAAGTCGGAACACAATATTATAAAAGTAGCGTTCGACGATATCTACTACATCGAAGGATACAAAGACTACCTGAAGATCTATACAGGTACGCCGAAGCCGATCTTAACGATCCTTACTTTTCGCAGCATCGAGGAGATCCTTCCAGCTGATCTGTTCGTAAGGATTCATAAGTCATTTATTATTTCGATCTCGAAGATCAAATCATTTCGCAGGGGCAAAGTGCTGATCCAGGACAAGCATATTCCGATCGGCGCATCTTACAACGAGATGTTCAACAAGAAAGTAGTAGCGGGAAGATTAATCTCCGACATCTGATTCAGCTTCGTAAAACCTGTAAAGAAGGCTTAGCAGTTCCGAGTCGGTGAGATAGTACATGATCGCGTAATTCTTCTCATTGAACCGGGTCAGGATCGCATAATACTCGTCTTCATTGAGCTTGTGTTTCTTCATGAGGTAGTTCTTCACCTTGTCGTCTTTCACCATCAGGTCGACATAGTGTTTTACCCTAACTGCCTCTTTCTTTGCTCTCTCTATCTTGATCTTTTCTTTTTTGTCCCTCGGATAATAGAAGGGGATCGTCTTCTGTGAATTCTTCAACCGGATATTCTCTTCGTCGAAAAGATGTTCATACGGATCGGCTAACGGTGCATCTTTCACGATCACCGGGTTGAGCATCCGTATCTGTTCGGGCATCAGGATAACACTCGGCTCCCAGTCGACCAGCGAAAACTCAAGAGTTTTATACCCCACGTAGGAAAACAGTAGCGTATCGGTTGGGCTGGCCTGCAGCGCAAAGTATCCCTTTTCATCCGTCGCAACACCCCGGTTGGTATTCTTGATCACCACGTTCACAAACTGGATCGGGCGATGAGTGGCCGAATCGGCAACAATTCCCTTTATGGTCTCGAAAGTTTGCGCGTAGCCGGCCACAGTCAGAAGCTGTGCAAGTACTATCAGGCGTGTGACCGTGTTTGCGCTCATTTTGAATTCACTTTGAAAAATCGTTCACGGCCCGGGCAGCTACATTCGGCTGAAAATTATCAAAACCGCCAAATGAAGAACACCATTCTCACTTTATTATTGTTTGCAATAATTACACCGGTCGTTGCACAGGTCGGTGGTACCGTGCCAATCCTTCGACAGAATAAGGTGGCCTCGGTAAGCGAACGTGTCGGCATTTCCGATGTTAAGATCACCTACAACCGCCCGGGTGTTCGTGGCCGCGAAGGACACATCTGGGGTGAGGTAGTTCACTATGGGTTCGAAGACCTGCACTACGGCACGAGCAAGTCGGCTCCGTGGAGGGCAGGTGCCGATGAGAATACGACGATCGAAGTAAGTACCGACGTCCAGATCGAAGGCAAAACTCTTCCTGCCGGCAAGTACGGTTTCTTTATTGCGATGGGAAAAGACAAAGCCACTCTCGTGTTTTCAAAAGATAACAACGCATGGGGAAGCTTTTACTACAAGCCGGAGCATGATGCCCTTCGTGTGGATGTCCCCGTGTTAAATTCAACCGAAAGCGTGGAACGGCTAAAGTACGAGTTCACGGATCAAACCGACAACACTGCAGTGATCACAATGCATTGGGAAAAGATAAAGATACCTTTCAAGATCTCGATGGACCTCGTGAAAGAGCAGGTCGATGCGTACCGCCGCGAATTTGACAATGGAAACTTTTACGCATACTGGCAAAAGATGCAGACCGCTGCAAACTACTGCCTCATCAACAACGTAAACCTGGAGGAAGCGCTTACATGGGCCGACCGTTCGATCAATACTTATTTCGGTGAAACGAATTTCCTGACGCTTTCCACTTACGCCGGGCTCCTCGAAAAGCTGAACCAAAAGAAGAAGGCCGACTCGATCATGCGCAAAGCATTGCCGATGGGAACTGTTCTGCAATTGAATTCATACGGAAGAAACCTCCTTCGCCAGGGCAAGAAGAAAGAGGCGTTCGATATCTTCAAGCTCAACTACGACAAGGAGCCGAATAATCTTTACACCCGACTTGGTATGGTGTTCGGGTACTCGAATATCGGCAACACGAAAGAAGCATTGGTATTTGCACAAAAGACGATCGATATTTCCGGCGATGCCAACACAAAAGCGTACGTCGACAAGCTGATAGCCGATATGAAAGCAGGCAAAACACTTACGCCATAGACGTACGGAGCAGATCGATACTCTTCGGCACCGCGACAAACGGATCTTCCTTTCCTTCGAACTCGAGTGATACGTATCCCTGGTAGTTCACTTTTTTGAGGATGTTGAAGATCCGTTTGTAGTCGAGCTCAAGGCTATACCATTCGCCACCGCCATAATAAGTTTTCGCCTGAACGAAATTTGTGTGAGGCGCGAGCATCTCCAGTTTACTGTAAGGATTCTCCAGGAAATTTCCCGTATCCATCATGATGCCGAGCCATGGCGACTCGATAGATTTCTTGATACGCAACTGACCCTCGGGAGTGGAGCAGAGACCCCAGTGATTTTCCAGGGCGAGGAGTACACCATTCTCTTCCGCAGTCGGCAGTACTTGTTGAATGCTGTCGATACACCACTTGAAACCGTCGTCTTCCGTGTAACCGGGAAGCACAGGTTCGACACCGCGGTTCTTCATAAGATCATCGAATGACTTGATAGTTCCCCAACGACCGGAGTTCAGGCGCAGACACGGAATGCCCATGTCGGCAGCAAGCTTTATACATTTCTTTGTATGATCGATTTCCTTTTTCAGGAATTCTTTATCAGGAGATACGAAACTTTGATGTATTGAAAGACAAGTGAACGCTATGCCATTCACGAAAGCATGGCGTTTCAACTTCTGGATATAGGCATTGTCGTCGCTGTCCATCTGGCGATGCAGGATGTCGATACCCTCGACGCCGATCTTTGCGGCCTCGTCGATCACTTTTTCGATGGGAAACTTGTCGCCCTTGAAATGCCAGTACGAATACGAAGAGATTGACAGCTTGATCCGCGGCGCCGGCGATGGAGTTTTTGTTTCAGCGAACGTGAATGAAGGTACAGCAGCCGCTGCGCTACCCAATAATACCTTATTTAAAAATTGTCTGCGGGAGTTTTCCATGACTCAATATAAAACCGTAAATCGTCTCAATGAAGAGAAGCACGCTTGTTTTGGTGTTGATTTTTTTGAGTGGAACAGCCTTCTCCCAAAAAGGTATTTTCAACGCATCGAAAGCTCCTGCGTTAAGTCCACATTACCAGGAAGAGTACACATTCGACCAGCCCACCGACCCCGCGCGCTGGAACAATGAAAAACCGGGAGTACACGTATCGTTTGGTTCTCCCGACAAACTTTATTTCAGAACAGAAGTGCCCGACATTCAACAAAAAAATTCCTTCGGGGAAACCGGTTGGAGAGGAGAGAGGTTGAACGCGCAGATCGTGGTGTGGTCGCCCGACACAATAGAGCAAGTCCATTTTTCACCTGGTGATCTGAAGTCAACTACAGGCGAGCTGTTGAAAAAAGAAAATCTTAAGCTTAAAAAGGTCAACTACGTTATTTCAAATTATCCTTACGGAGCTACGGATGTTGACTGCGGAGGAAGTCCGTATAAAGATGCATACCTCATGCCGGATCGTTTTTCGGCAATTGAACCGTTTGACGTTCCTGGGAGGACGGTGCGGCCTGTGTGGTTGATGATCGATATTCCCGTGACCCAGCAGCCCGGTACTTACTCGGGCAACATTGAAGTGAACGCAAAAGGATTTCACACGACACTTGATCTCAATGTAATTGTTCAGTCTCACACACTCCCGGAAGGAACCGACTGGAAGTTCAGGCTCGACCTGTGGCAGAACCCCTGGGTAGTTGCATGGCATTATGATCTCGAGCCGTGGTCGGATGCGCATAAGACTTTACTAAAAGAGCATTTAAAACTTTATGCCGACATGGGAGGGAAGTACATCACAACTTACGCCGTGCATTCTCCCTGGTCCGACAACTCGTACATGATCGAAGGCGGTATGATCGATTGGCTAAAGGGCACAGACGGCAAATGGAAATTTGATTACAGCATCTTCGATCAGTACGTAGAATTGTGCATGGATGCAGGTGTCGATGAAGCAATCACTATTTACACTCCTGTTCCCTGGGGAAATCGCTTCCGGTACAAAGATGAGAGCACGGGATTGTTCGTCTACGAATCCTGGGCTCCCGGGACTAAAGAATTCAAAGATCACTGGAATATTTTTCTGACCGACCTGCGGTCACACCTCGAAAAGAAAGGATGGTTCGATAAGACATATCTCGGTATTAATGAGAATGCCCTGGAGCAAACACTCGCTGCCATTAAAGTGATCAAAGATCATTCATCGAAGTGGAGAATAACGTACGCCGGCGATTGGCACGAAGAGCTTGATAAGTTGCTCGACGATTATTCGTTCCTGAAAGGAAAGGAACCGTCGATGGCACAACAGAGATCCCGCGCAGCCCGTGGAGCATCTTCGACATACTACGTCTGCTGCACGCCCGCTAAACCGAACAACTTTGTATTCTCGCCACCGATAGAAGGCAGGTTCATTGGCTGGTATTCGATTGCTTTCGGTTACGATGGTTTTCTTCGTTGGGCATACGATGCGTGGCCGGGCGATCCCATGCGCGATGCTCGTCACGGCTCCTGGGCGGCAGGCGATTGTTTCCTGATCTATCCCGGCGCCAACAGTTGCATTCGAACAGAAAAGCTTCGCGAAGGTATTGCCGACGCAGAGAAGATCCGTATCCTTCGCGAGAAGGCTGCAAAGTCAACCGACAAGAATGTGAAGAAGCTCGTCCAGGATCTCGAGCAGCACCTGGGAGTGATGGCTGCCGAGAAAGATCTTAGCGAAACAAAACTGGCCGCGGAAATCGAAAAAGGACGCAACCTCGTCCGCCAGTTGAGCGAGGTGATTAAGTAACATACCTGCATTTCGTCAAGCATTGCAGGCAGATTGTCATAGCGGTATTTCTCTTACGGTTTTTGACCGTTAATTCATTAAAAACTTATCCGTTATGAAAACGAACATACAACTGAAGAGTCTCTTCCTTTTGGCTTTATGCGCAGTGTTATCATCGTTCGCCAGTCCTTTTGGGGCACACAGTTTCCAGGTGTACCTCGACGACAAACTGGTGGCCGAACAGTACGTACGTCCGGGCCTTGTTCCTAAAATTACGGTCGACGGTCAATCGCAACTTGTTGTGAAATACAATGAGTGCAACAAGCCTTGTTCTGCACGTGTGCTGACTATCAAAGACGAGAAAGATAAGGTCTTGAAGGAGTGGAAATTTGAAGGAAATACGGTGGGCTTCGAGGATCCGATGACCTGCAGCCTTAAGGAAATAGCAGCTTTCAAACAGAAAAATGTGAAGCTGTACTACTCGTCGGCTCAGTTCGCCCAGGGACAACTGGTGGCGACTCTTACTTTCTCCAGTTTCATTTAACAAAAAAACTTTCATACATTTCCTTCACAAAATAGAAGGAAATGGCGAAAGAAAACCTCGGCGAATTCGAAGAACTGGTATTGACGTTGGTAGCTGCACTGGGCGATGAGGCTTACGGTGCGGCTATCGCTATGAAGATAGAAACAGAGCTGAAGCGCGAGATCACGCTTAGTGCTGTACATGTGACGCTCTACCGCCTGGAGGATAAAGGGCTGGTCCGTTCGAAGACGGGAGGAGCGACAACGGAGAGGGGAGGAAGGCGAAAGAGGATATTTACAATAACTACGGCGGGACTAGCCATGCTTAAGGCAATGAAGGAGTCGCGCATTTACTTGTGGAACATGGTGCCTCAATTAAAGATGTAGCCATGCACGAGGGGAATGAAGTGCTGCCGAAATGGGCGAGGGCGTTTCTTCGATACGTCTGTCCCGATCATTTCCTCGAAGAAATTGAGGGCGACCTTGTTCAGAAATACGAGTTCGACATAAAGCAATACGGACCGCAGGCGGCTCGTCGCAAGCTCTTTTGGAACATCTTCAGATTCTGCCGGCCCGGTATCTTTTTAAGAAACCGATTCTCCTTTCAACTCATACAACTTATGATGCTCCGCAACTATTTAACCACTGCGCTGCGTGTGTCGCGACGCCAGGGACTGTACACTTTTATTAATGTGCTTGGGCTTTCGTTGGGGCTCGCGGTAACGTTGCTGATCGGGATCTACATCGCTGATGAGTTAAGCTACGACAAGTTCATTCCCGACGCGAAGAGGATCTATCGTGTGGGCATCAACGAGACCTTTAAAGGAGATGAGATTTTATATTCGGACAGTGGTGCACCGTTGGCCGATGCCATGCGCCGTGAGATGCCGGGCGTTGAAGATGCCGTTCGGGTGTCGGAGGCTAATTATGCCGTTCGATTCGAGGACAGGGGATTTATTGAAAAGCGATTCATGTTCGCTGACTCGAATTTCTTCAGATTTTTTGGATACGATCTTGTGGAAGGGAATATCAACGAATGTTTGAAGGGGCCGCAGAAGATCGTGCTGTCGGTTTCGTCTGCGAAGAAATATTTCAATTACGATGGGACGCCGGCAACATCGCCGGTGGGTAAGCAACTTCTGACGGGCCGCCTCGCGAAACCAACTGAAATTACAGGACTCTTCAACGACATTCCGACGAACACTCACATGAAGTTCGATATGGTGATGTCTATGGAGTCGACCGGGTTTGCGGCGAGCGATTGTTGGGCATGCTACAACGCCAAAACCTACTTCAAAACCGTGCAAGAAGATGCGAAGCTTGCTGATATAGAGACCAAGCTCGAGTTATTCGCGCAGGAGCGTATCATCCCGCGTATTGAGGAGGATCTTGAGATATCGCATGACCAATTCGTTAAGAGTGGCGACATCGTAAAGTTCTTTGTGCAGCCGATGTTGTCGATCCACCTGGAGTCGGACATAGATGACGAGTTTGAGCCAAATGGAGATATCCGTTACGTATATATTTTTGGAGCGATCGGGATATTTCTTGTGATCATTGCGTGTATCAACTTCATGAACCTGTCGACCGCGCGGGCAATGAATCGTGCGCGTGAGGTGGGTGTAAGGAAAACGATGGGAGCGACGTGGCGGGGATTGGTGCCACAGTTTATGATGGAGTCGTTGCTGTATGTTTTTATTTCGGGCATCCTGGCTGTGGGATTTGCATACCTCGCACTGGGACCGTTCAACAACCTTGCCGGGAAGGATCTTCATATCAATCTCTTCGCGAACGCGAATGTTGTTGGCCTGGTGATACTCTTCCTGGTTGTAGTGAGCGTTCTCGCGGGGACATACCCGGCGTTTTATCTCACCTCGTTCAATCCTGCATTGGTGTTAAAGTCGGGAAAACAACAGGGCTCTGCCCGTTCACTGCTCCGGAGCTCATTGGTTGTGTTCCAGTTCGCGATATCGATCGTGTTGATCATCGGGACAATGATCATTTACAAACAAGTGAAATATATTCGTGAGCACGACCTCGGCTTCGAAAAGGAAAATGTCCTTCGCATACCACAGACATTCGTCCTCAATGAAAACTACCAGGCGTTCAAGGACGAACTGTTGCGTCAATCAGAATTCACCAGTGCGAGTTATGCACAAAACCTTCCCCCAAACATCAGCTCCACTGGCTTCGTTAAAGCCGAAGGCTCGGACCAGCTTGTAAGCATTTTTTTCAACGCCACCGACCAGGATCATGCAAAGACGCTGGGATATGAAATGAAAAGCGGGCGATACTTCTCCAACGAGTTTCTTTCCGATTCAAGCGCAACTGTGATCAACGAGTCTGCAGCAAGAATGCTTGGCTTCGATACGCATGAAGGAAAGAAGATCAGCTTTGGGAATGGGCAGGATTACCATGTGATTGGTATTGTAAAAGACTTCAACTTCGCCAGCCTTAAAGCTGACATTGGGCCGATGGCAATCTTTATGAACAGGGAGACGCGGGCGAACATGGTTGTTCGTATGACGCCCGGAGATCCGTCGGACAAGATCAGGATCGCCGAGGACATCTGGAAGAAGTATGCGAACGGGCAAGCATTCCAGTATTCCTTTCTCGATGAGGATTATGACGCACTGTTCAGAGCGGAGCAGCGTTTGGGAAGTGTATTTATTGTGTTGACTTCTCTCGCGATAGTTATCGCATGTCTCGGCTTGTTCGGACTGATCACCTACACGACGGCTCAACGCACAAAAGAGATCGGGATCCGTAAAGTTCTTGGCGCTTCGCCGGCCCAGTTAACGTACCTCTTGTTGGCCGATCTCGGTAAACTCTTGCTGATATCATTCGTGATCGCTACACCACTTGCGTGGTATGGTATGAATGAGTGGCTGGAGGGTTTTGCATATCGCACGAGCTTCGACGTGTTCTCTGTGATTGTAGCGGGCCTCACGGCATTACTCATTGCACTACTCACCGTTGGCTATCGCTCGATGCGAGCGGCATCGGTCAACCCGGTGGACTCATTGAAGAACGAATAACTTTAAGACATCCTGTAATTCAGAGCTGCGGTTGTTCCACTGGTGACATCGACGGTTACCCCGGTGATCTTTGCAGCGAGTGGCGAGCAGAGGAAGGTTGCCACGTTGGCAATGTCAGCCATCAACGGCAGCTCCTTAAGCATCGTGTCATTTTTCATTTGATCGAGGATCGGCTTCATTATTTCTGGTGCGCTTTCCTGTGCCTGTTTGAATACAGCAGAGTCGGGTGATCCACCGGAGCGAATGTTCACAACACGTATTCCGTATTTGCCTGATTCGGATGCAAGGTTGCGTGCAAATGTTTCAATAGCACTACAGGCAGGGGCGAAGCCACCTGTCAACGGATAGCCGATACCACCGGGTGTGGCGGTGAGTGTAAGGATTACGCCTGACCTTTGTTTCATCATTACCTTGCACGCGACGGTTGCCGTGATGAACTGACTTCTCATGGCAATGTTCACGGGCCTTGTAAAATCATCGACGGCAATCTCGACCAGCGGGATGTTTTGAACGGGGTCGAGTGAGATTGCATTGGATGTGATGTCGATAGAGCCGGCGTCGAGTACCACTTTATTAACAAAATCATTCACTGATTTTTCGTCCATGGCGTCGACCTGGGCTGCTTCGGCTTTACCTCCGTTAGCGCGAATGCTTTCGGCAACTTTCCGGACTTTCGACAATGTGCGACCAGCGAGGAACACTTTCGCGCCGGCATCGGCGAAGGCGGTGGCGATAGTGCTGCCGAGAGAACCGGCGGCACCGTAGATGAGGGCTGTTTTGTTTTGGAGGGTCATGTTGTTTGTCGTAAAGACACGCAAAGGTGCATAAACCCCACACAAAGTCTTTTAAATGGCAGGTTTGTGCCACCCTTTGGCAGGTTCGTAACGTCGAGTTAGCTCAATTTTACTACCGGCGATTGAATAAAACTGACTTTTCAACCTACCATCTCATGAAAAGAACCCTCCTTACAGTTGTTTTGGCCGTGGTGCTCTCATTGCTCGTGATCGTGGCCATCGCGCAGAATAATACATGGACTGCCAAAGAAGATTTCGGCGGCGGCAAACGATCTCTCGCAGCCGCATTTTCTGCAGGCACTAAGATCTATGCCGGTACAGGCCTGGATGATATCGGAAATCTCTACGACGACGTATGGGAGTATGATATCACCAACGATTCGTGGACCCAGAAGGGAAGCTTCGATGGAGGTGTGCGTTTTGGAGCCATAAGCTTCACGCTCAACGGCAAAGGCTACATCGCTTTCGGAGCCGACTTTTCCGGCGGAAGGTTCAATGATGTTTGGGAGTACAATGACACGAACGACACCTGGACCAGGAAAGCTGATTTTCCCGATGGAGGACGTGCCGGCCAATTCGTGTTTGTTGTCGACAACAAAGCATATGTGGGCAGCGGGCAGAATGCTATTGGAGGTCTTGAAAATGATCTCTGGGTATTTGACCCAATCGCCAATACATGGACTGAAAAAGCATCGTTACCCGGGGTCACCAGAACGTACGCAGTCGCGTTTGCTATTGGAACTAAAGGTTATGTCGGTACTGGTGCCGACGTTAATCAGGACGACCTTTCTGACTTTTGGGAATACAACACTCAGAACAATCAATGGACACGCAAAGCTGATTATCCAACCCCCACATTTGGCAGCATAGGATTTGCGACAGCAACCCGAGGTTATGTGGGACTCGGTTCGAACAATGACCTGTACTCGTATTATCCTAACGAAAATGTTTGGGTACAGCAAGCGGACTTCACCGATGCATTTGTGTATGTGACAGGTCTGGCGGTTCTCAATGGGGGCAAGGCTTACGTTGGGTTGGGACAAGGTTCGAACACACCGGGGTTCTTTACTTACACGCCCGGAACGGAACAGGCGATCACATTCAATGCGTTGACGGCAAAAACATTCGGAGATGCTGCGTTCGGTCTGACGGCATCAGCTTCTTCCGGTCTTACTGTATCATTCACCAGTTCGAATACATCCGTAGCAACGATAAGCGGTTCGACAGTTACGATAGTTGGCGGAGGTACAACAACGATCAGGGCGACGCAGCCAGGTAATGGAACGTATGACGCTGCACCTCCCGTTGAGCGAACACTTACTATTAACAAAGCAAACCAAACGATCACGTTCGGTGCCCTTCCTGGCAAGAACGTTAATGATGCCCAGTTTGCTTTGACGGCAACTGCATCTTCCACATTGCCCGTGTCGTATGCCAGTTCGAACCCAACTGTGGCTACAGTAAGCGGCTCTACTGTTACGATACTTGGAAGCGGAACGACAACCATTACGGCAAGCCAGTCGGGAAACACAAACTATAACGCAGCCACAAGCGTCGATCAGGATCTGGTTGTGAGCAAGCTGGCACAGACCATAACGTTTGCTGCGTTGAGCGCGAAAGTTGGCGGCGATGCACCGTTCAATCTCACTGCTACTGCAAGCTCTACACTTGCGGTGTCTTATTCGAGCTCGAACACGTCTGTCGCAACGATCAGCGGTTCGACAGTTACAATTGTGGGTGCGGGCACAACCACTATTACAGCGAGCCAAACAGGTAACGTATTGTTCAACGCCGCTACGAGTGTCGGTCGAGATCTCGTTGTTACGAAAGGTTCGCAGACATGGGTGGGATCGTTGCCAACAACAACGGGCATTGGAGGCGACCTTACGTTAACATTGTACCTGTCGAGCAATCTTCCATATACTCTTACAAGCTCCGATGAAAGTGTTGCAACGGTTTCATCCGACGGGACGGACTTTAAAGTTTCAGCGAAGGCATTCGGCACAACGACGCTCACCGCTTCGCATCCTGGCAACGCCATGTACAATGCGGCTCCGACAATTACCTCCGACATGGTGGTATCGAAAGCAATACAAACGATCACCTTCGAGGATGTGCCCGAAAAAACATTCCTCGATGGCAATGTTCTTTTTATTGCGACGTCATCCAGTGGCCTTCCTGTAACATTTGAGCCAACGGACATTAATGCGGGTGTCCAGGTGATTGGTAACGTGGGTCTTGTTTATAAGCCGTTCGATGGCGACATCGTTGCAAAGGTTGAGGGTACCGACTATTACCTTCCCGCAACAGTCACTAAACGAGTGGTAGTGAAAAAGCTTGACGTAGCTATGGTGATGGAACCTATTCCTGATAAAACCGTCGATGATGCACCATTCACACCGACAGTCACGAGTGAAAAAGCAATTGTCGCCCCGAAGTTCACGAGTTCAAACACAGCCGTTGCAACGGTCGCCGGATCGCTCATAACGATCGTCGGTAAAGGGACTACCACCATCCAGGCAAGTATCGTGGACGCTGCATACTCGAGTGCGCCTTCGTCGCAGATACTGACCGTTAAGGACAACCAGGCTATTACTTTCAATGACCTGCCCACAAAGAAATTTGGGGATCCTCCATTCACCCTCGAAGCGACATCAAGCGCTGGCCTGCCGATAACATACAGCACTGGCGATCCAAACGTGGCGACGGTAAGCGGTAACACGATAACAATTACGGGCGTCGGTTCAACTTCAATCATCGCGACAGCTGGTAACAATCAGTATATCACAACAAGCGCCTTGCAGTCGCTTGTTGTGAAAAACGTAAGTCAGACTTCCGGGCAGCAAGGACAGCTCTGGGGAGTGATACCATACGGTGGCGAAGATCAACAGGGATACATCATCAGGACCAATTCCGACGGGACCGGTCTACGCATCGTTAAAGATTTCTCGTCGGCAAGCGACGACCTTGGGAATACTCCGTTCACCACGCCGGTGATAGGTTCGAATGGAAAGATCTACCTGTCGACGTCGAGAGGATGTGCTAATGGATATGGATGCTTCTTTGAATACGATCCGTCTTCCGGGGCTACAACGAGAATATTTGACTACGAATATTCAGATTTCCCGATAAGGTCTTTCAAGGCAACTGCGAACGGAAAGATCTATGGGATCAAGACCGGTGTGATGGATGAAGTTACCGGTTTTGCGGGCCCATACGTGTTCGAGCTCGACGTAGCAACGCGAACGATCACAAGCAAGGCGACGATGGTGACACTCATGAAGTATCCAACAGACCTCATTGTGACCGCGGCGGGAAAGATATTCGCGAGCGGGTTCGCCGGATCTGATCCGGAGGCAAGGCTATTTATTGAATTCGATCCTGCCACTGCAACCGTAACAAAAAGAGCAGAGCTGGCGGCTTCGCAAGGTCCCACAACAATAGCAGGGCTCGTTGAGGTGAACGGCAAGATCTATGGTACCAACTCTGCGGGCGGGACGAACAACCAGGGGTTTATTTTTGAGTTCGACCCGGTTGCAAATACCACAGCGCTAAAAGCCAGCATGCCTGCTCCGAGTTTCGATTACACGCATACGAAAGGCCTTATGAAAACATCATCGGGCCGCATCTTTGGACTTACAACGTATAGCGGGCCGAGCAATACCGGGACGATATTTGAGTACGACGTGGCTCTCAATACAATAACCACCCGCACAACCTTTACGAGAGCCAGTGGAGTTCCGTTAGGTCAGATGCTCGAAGGTACTAATGGAAAATTGTATGCTGCCGAAAATGCCGGTATAGGCGGAGGCATTTTCGAATACAACCCGGTTACGAATGAACTGAGGGAGATCTTTCTTTTTGACAACAACACCGGCAAAAATGTTACCGAAAGCCTGGCACTGTCCGGCAATAAGCTCATCGGGCTTGGCAGCCGCGGAGGTTCAAACGGCCAGGGTGTGTTATTTGAGTTTGACTATACCACGCGACAAATTTCGAAGAAGCTCGAGTTTGGCGATGCACTGAACGATGGATACAATCCGACCGACGGAATGGTCTTACACGGCAATGGAAAAATGTACGGTGTTACGTCGAACGGCGGCGCGAACGGTGACGGAACCATTTTCGAAGTTGACCCGGTAACTGAGGACTTCAAAAAAGTTTTCGACTTCAACAGGAATACATCCGGAAGTAATCCGTACGGGACCGTGATGGTTGGACTGAACGGGAAGCTTTACGGCGCGACTCGTCCCGGCGAAGGTGGTATCGCCGGCAACGGTTCATTCTACGAGTTCGATATAAGCACGGGTGCTTTCAAAACTCTTGCGATTATGAATCCGACCGATGGAGTGTCGGTTAACCATCAACTCACTCAAGCAGGTAACGGCAAGATATATGCACTCACAATGTTTGGCGGTCTCAATCAGAAAGGCTCGCTCGTTGAGATAGATGTTGCAGGAAGACGTTACAGGAAGCTGGCCGACGCGACGGAGTTTAGAGGCTATAGTGCATACGCTTCGCCCACGGTTGCTTCGAATGGCAAGATATACGGAACGATGGCAGACGGAGGTGAAAATGGCGAGGGCACGCTATTCGAATTCGATCTTACATCGAACACGTATACAGTAAAGCATAGCTTCACAGCTTCAACGGGTTCGAAGCCGTATAGCACACTTGTCGAGATCGACGGAAAGCTATGGGGCATGGCTTCAGGAGGTGGCTCGAGTGTCTTCGGCGTGTTGTTTTCATACGATCTGGCGTCGGGAACTTACGAGGTGAAAGCCGATCTGAAAGATATCGGAGCTGCACCTGGAGGTAAGGTCTTGTATGCAGCCAACGGTAATCTGTATTTCATCACTACTACCGGGGGACGTCACGCGTATGGTGTAATTGCTGAATACGACATCGCGGCGAACAAGATCACCGCGAAGGTTGAATTGCCTTTTAACATCGACCAGGATAGGAACGTACTCTTCCTTACACAAACCACGAAGTCGACCAGGAAGGCGCAGACAATAACGATCAACCCGATCGACGCTAAAGTAGTTGGAGGGGCGGCTTTCGCTGCAACGGCGAGTGCAACGTCGGGATTGCCAGTTGTTTTTACTGCGGGCAACGATAAGATCACACTCGATACAGAAACCGGTAAGTTCAGTTTGACGAAGGCTGGTAAGGCAATCGTGAAAGCAAATCAGTCGGGCGATGCATCGTATACGGCGGCTCCCGAAGCACAACTTACGTTTTGTGTAAATCCCGCAAAGCCATTGATCGGTTATACTATAAATACTGCCGGAGTGTCAACACTCACATCATCTGCTTCATCCGGCAATCAATGGTACAAGGATGGCGCTGCGATCAACGGTGCAACGTCAGTAGGCCTCACTGTGGATGCGCCTGGAGTTTACTCTGTGATATCGACAGTAGAAGAATGTGCAAGTGTGTCGTCGGATCCGTTCCCTCTCGTGGTTACCGGTGATGTGGATGTTACCGTCAAATCATTCTCGGTTTACCCTAATCCCACAGACGACAAACTGTATGTGATGCTGCCCGGCAGCAATCGAAAGAAGATAACGCTCTTGCAAACCGACGGCCGTATTGCCGCGGAACACGAGACATCTTCGTCGGTGCTCGAAGTCGACGTTCGCAACTATGCATCGGGATTATACCTCGTACGCATAAGCGATGAAAACGGAACTCACCCAACATTGAAATTCATCCGGAAATAAAACCATACTTTATGAAATCAGCAAAACTCCTGGTATCGATAATTTTCATTTACGTTCTCATTGTTCTTCCGTCGTGCAAAGGCAAAGGAGAAGATCCGGGCCCGGAAGAGACGGAAGCACAGCGTATCACAGCGCTGCTCACCAGCTCAAGCTGGAAGTTGAAATCCGTAACGGTAGACGGTGTTGCCAAAAATATGTTTACCAACATGGGTATTACCTTTACCTCGTCAACCTTCTCGGCTACGAATGGTTCGCCGGTATGGCCTTCGTCTGGTACGTGGACGTTCAACGACGATACCGCGAAATCCTTTAAGCGCGACGATCAAACCACGGTAAGCATCGATGCGATAGATGCGAACAACCTCACACTCTCGCTCGATTGGACGAAGACAACCGTAGGCCCCGGGCGCTCACAGTCTGTGGCGGGAAAGCATGTATTTGTGCTTGGGAAGTAGATCATCGCGGCCTATTTTCGGCCCATGATCGAGATCACTAACGTGACCTGCGCAAGGTCGGGGCGAAAGTTGTTTCAAAATTTTAATTGGCGAATTGGTGACGGCGAGCATTGGCTCGTTACCGGTCCGAATGGAAGTGGTAAGACGATACTGCTCGAAATGTTGGCGGGTATTCAACATGTGCAGAACGGATCGATCACTTACGATTTCGTTACAGGAGCAACATGGGACGAACAGTTCGATCAGCGGCGACAGTCTATCCAGTACATCCCAACTCATTCTATCCGAAGCCTGATCCCCGGTGATGGCGAACAATATTATCAGCAACGATATTATTCGCTGGGCGATGAGATCAACGTGGTGAAGGTTCGCGATATCCTCCCGCATATCCATCCCGATCTTCCATCTACGTTCCAGGTTGCATCCCTTCTTAATCTTGATGTCAAACGATTGTCGAATGGCCAGCTTAAGAAAGTGCTCATCCTTCAACGCATGGGACAACACTTTCCAAAGTTATTATTGCTTGATTATCCTTTCGAAGGTCTTGACAGGGCAAGCCGGAAAGACCTTTGCGATTTTATAGATTTCATAGTGGATGCATATTCGATCCGGGTGATCATTGTTGATCAGGGTCACGAACTTCCGCGATGCATTACGCGCAAACTCACGTTGAGGGAATTTAGGATAGAGTCGCAGGAGAAATATATTCACCGCGACGATGTAGCAAAGGAAGTGGCTTCTCATTCAGATGGCAGAGCTCACACCGATGAAGTCGTCGTAGAGATCCGTAACCTTTCGATCAAATACGACGAAACTGTTATTCTTCACGACTTCAACTGGAGCGTTCGTCGTGGCGAGCGTTGGGCGATGGTTGGACGTAACGGTTCTGGCAAGACTACGGTGTTCAGTATAATTTATGCCGATCACCCGATGGCCTACAGCCAGGAGGTATATTTGTTTGGAAAGCGACGGGGGAGTGGCGAGTCGATATGGGATATTAAGAATCGCATCAACTACATGGGCCCGGAAAAGGTAAGTTACCTGAATCCACAGTACATGACGATCACAGCCGCGGAATATGTTGAGTCGAAGGACAAGGATAAACTGGGAGAGCTGGTTCAATTTTTTGATGCGGGGTTGTTCATTAACCGGCCGATGCGTGAGCTTTCGTCGGGGCAACTTCAACTTGTGTTGTTGATCAATTACTTTATGTCGACCCGCGAGCTGTTGTTGCTCGACGAACCATTCCAGTTCCTGGATGTTCATCAGCGCGATCGTGTGGCCGAGTACCTCCAAAAATATCTGCGCGACGATGCAACGCTGGTGCTAATCACTCATTACGATGAAGACCTGGCGCGGTGGACTGAAAAAACGGTGCGACTTTAGCTAGTGCCTGTTAATCTTCGAGGCCTTTGCCGGCGAGAATTTGCTTTGTATACTTTTCGATCCGTTGCTCTCGTGTTTCTGCTTTCCTGGCAGATGAAAAATACAGAAGGTATCCACGTTGACGGCCTGGCGTGAGTGCATAGAATGCAGTTTCCAGTGCGCGATTTTTATCGAGTTTCTTTTGAAACTCTTCGGGCATATTGAACTCGGCGGTTTTCTTGAACTCAACTTTTTGTCCCGATGCTTCCACGTCGATTGCTTCTTTGATGTATGCTTTCAGTGTGGATTTCATTTTCGTGATCTGGGAAGCGCTTGTGAAGCGGACCTGCCGGGCCGACTGCACGTTCTCGGTTTGCTGGATGAGGATACCTTTGGGGTCGCTCATGATGGCACCTTTGAAGAAGAGATATGCACAGTATTCTTTGAAGCCGTGGATAAGAACGACGTTGGCCTTGTCGAGTGAATAGCAGGGGCATCCCCATTTCAGAACTTCGGTGAGTCCGGATTCGAGGGCGATAGCTCTGAGTTTGGTGTACTCATTTTGCCATTGCGTGTCCTTATCGAAAAACCAGTCGACTTTCGGATTTGTTGCGCTCTTCTTTGCCATGGTTATTTATTTCCTTTTGCTGACGACTTCCTGTAAAGTATTGTGAGCCCAGTTGATGCCTTGAACGAAGGGTAGTTTGAGAACGCCATCGCGTTGCTCGAGTGTTTCGTAGATAATGCGCATGTTGAGGCGGCTGGTGTCTTCGGTAATTTTTTCGAAGTCGTAGAATTCGAGTTGGACTCCGAATGGTCCGTCCATTTCGAATGTGCGTATGATTTTTTGGTTGGGGATGACGTCGTGGAATGCGCCGCGGAAGCTGTGTTTGTTGCCTTTGGGGTCGATGGCGAGGTAGTCGAAGCTGCCGTGTTTGCGTGCGTCGAGTTTCAGGACTTTATTGCCCATCCATTCTTCGATGATTTCGGCTTCGGTGTGGGCTTTGAAGAGCAGTTCGACGGGCAGTTCAAAGTCGCGGGTGATGAGGACTTCCTGTTTGCCGGCGGGGGCGGTGACTTTTGTTTTTTGCTCCATTTGAAGTTAATGATTAGTGTTAGTGGTTGAACCTCTGTGACTCTTTGTGTTCATGACCTCCGATTCCATTGTGGTGTCGGTATTATTTGCCTTTATATTTTTTCATGATTGACTCCAGTTTATTGAATCGATGTTCCCACATTTTGCGGAACGGTTCGATGAAGTCGTCTACTTCTTTCATTTTTTTTGCGTTGATGTGATAGTGTACTTCGCGACCGTTTTGTTCCTGGGCGAGGAGCTCGCATTCGGTGAGGATGGAAAGGTGTTTGGAAATGGTAGGCCGGGCGGTGTCGAAGTTGGCGGCGATGGCGCCGGCGGTCATGGATTGAGTGGCGAGGAGGAGGAGTATGGCTCTCCTGGTGGGGTCGGCGATGGCCTGGAAGACGTCGCGGCGTAGATTCATTGTGTAGCTATTTGACTACAAATATATGTAGTTATTTGGCTACGCAAAGTTTTTAAGAAATAAAATTTAGGGGTGGGGAGGATGAAAGGGGGGAGGATGTTGGGTTTCAGGGTCCGCAGCATCGGAGGTAGCAGGTGTTGTTGGCTGAGTGTAGGAGGATGCCAAGGTTATTATTGGGGTGTGAGTCGCAATTTTGGGCGTCGTCGGGGTAGGTTGAGAGGAGGCAGTCGGGGTTGCTGTCGTTGTTAATGTCGCCGGTTAGTACGACATCTTTTGATTGTGTTGGGTTGACGGGAGTAAGTTTTTGCGTGGACAGGTTGGTGATGGCGAAGCAGGCGATGTTTTGTATGGCGGCGATGGGTTTTAATTTTCGTTGTGTTTTACTTTTTTGGATTGTCAATTCGGTGGTGGGCCGGTGTTGTATGCCGCCGTCGTTTTCGCACCAGAACTGAATTTTGAAGTGTGTGGGTCCGGGTATTGAGGTGATGGGCCCGTTTTGGTCGAACACGGTGATTGTGTTGTTGAAAGTGAATTTGAGGGTATCGTTGTAGTTGAGTTCCTGTTTGGGGGTGGGTGACAGCATTTGAGTGGGGAACACGATGCGTACTTTGTAGGAGTTGTCGGTTTCATGTAAGACATAGACAACACCGACTGCATTTGGGTTGAACTGTGCGAAGCAGCAAGTGGCAGAAGAGAGTATCAGGGTGAGGGAGGAGAATACGGTGAGTATCGCGGGTATGGTGAGGCGTGTTTCCAGGGGAGTAGGGGGTTGAGAGTAATTTACGACGTTGGCACGTGTGGCTTTTGCGGGGTTGAAACCTTTTTTTTGCGGGTTTGGATTGGCCGGTTATATTTGCACCTCTTTTCGGGGTGTAGCGTAGCCCGGTATCGCGCTTGGTTTGGGACCAAGAGATCGTCAGTTCGAATCTGGCCACCCCGACTTTGCTCGCCGTAGCTCTGTTTCAGAGCGAAGGCGAGCTTCGTCCGCAAGTTGTCTGTTTTCACAAGGTCTCCTCTTTGCGGCGAGCTTCGTCGGGCGATGCCCGACTTCGATGCTTCGAAATTTCTTCAAGTCAGGCTATGTGGTATGTGTATCTGCTTCGATGCTCAGATGGGACTATTTACGTTGGTTGCACATCCGATCTTCATGAAAGGCTGAGGCGACACAACGGGAAAGAAGTACCAGCAACTAAACTGCGCGTTCCAGTGACTCTTGTTACTTACATTGTCTTTACAGACAAGTACAAGGCATTTGAATTCGAGAAGTATTTAAAAGGCGGGTCCGGTCGAGCATTTCTGAACAAACGACTTATCTAAGTCTTGATTAATCAACAGAAATCAAAACCCTCTATACTTTATGTGTAGAGGGTTTTTTGTTTTTCAAAGCAATCAAAACATGCACAAGGAGTTAAGGGTTATGCGCCCTTTTGGTGACCTCGACGTATAAGTTTGAACGAGGTCGCTAAATCGATGCAAGTACTTGTGATTCAATAATTTGGATTGATTCGATTTGGTGGTTTTTGGTGTGAGAGGGCGTGGTTTTAGTGATTTATGGTGACCCAAAAACAAACAAATTATGCAAACAACATTCAGCACGAAGTTCGTCGTGCACACATCGAAGTTGAAAGATGGTTTAGTGCCAGTTTTTTGTAGGATTACAGTTGGTGGAAGAAGAGCGGAATTCTCCATTAAGCGAAAGGTACTGTTAGCGAGTTGGGGCAATGGAGTTATGAAGGGTAACTCGGAGGAGGCTCGGACGCTTAACAGTTACATGAAGGTTCTCGATGCGAAGGTATTTGATAGTTATCGGGAACTGATTGCGCAAGGCAGGCCGATCACTGCGGATGGATTGAAGAATGCGTTCCTGGGAGTTAAAGAAGGTGAGCAGACTTTGTTAGGTCTGATTGATTATCACAATAGTCAGTTGAAGGGAACGATCGAGTGGGGAACGATGAAGAATTATTTCACGACACAGAAGTACATTCGTGACTTTCTTAAGACGAAACTGAAGCTGTCAGATATTCCACTAGTTCAGTTATCGTATAAGTTTGTAGTTGACTTTGAAACCTACCTCCGGTCCTACAAGCCTGTAGACTATCACCATCCGATGGGAAATAATACGGTGATGAAGCACATTGAACGATTGAGGAAGGTCACAACTGTGGCGGTGAAAAATGAGTGGCTTGAGCGGGATCCGTTTATGAAATTCAAGGCGAAGTTTATTCGGAACGATCGGGAGTATTTGAATGAGCAACAACTTGCTGCGATTGAAACAAAGGTATTTGGATTTGAGAGGTTGGAGTGGGTTCGTGATCTTTTCGTGTTCAGTTGTTACACGGGTTTGTCTTATAGCGATGTGATGAGATTGACTCCGCACAATATCTCGATAGGCATTGATGGGGAGCATTGGATAATGACGACGAGGAAGAAAACAAATCAGCCTGTGAGAGTACCGTTGCTACCGAAAGCTCTTGAGATCATTCGACGTTATAAAGACGCTCCGAAGGCTGCCAATGAAGGGACGCTGTTTCCTAACCTGTCGAATCAGAAATTGAACTCATATCTCAAGGAGATTGCCGACTTTTGTGGGATCGGCAAAAAACTGACGTTTCATGTGGCCAGACATACTTTCGCAACGACTGTCACGCTAACAAATGGCGTCCCGATTGAGACGGTTTCGAAGATGCTAGGGCATGCAAGTATAAGGACGACTCAGATATATTCGAAGGTCGTAGAAAAGAAGGTGAGTGAGGATATGAAGGTGTTGAGGCAACTATTGAAAGCGCGGGACAATAAGGAAGCCAAAGACTCAAATTCCATATCTTTACAGTAATCCGATAACTACACGATGGAATGATGCTTCGACTTTTTGCAATTCTCTATACATTTATCACGCTTCTCTTTTTTCAGGATATTTATGCTGATCAAAGCGCTTCTTTAGGTTACCTATACATTTTTCCCATATTTTGGTTTTTGGCTGGAGTTGTCTTGGTCGTACTTGTCCTCGGAAAGAAGATTAAGATCAATTCTACTTGGGATCGGATCGCACTGGTGTTTGCCACCCCAGTTCCGACGCTCATATTCTTTGCGATAAGTTCATTCATTGGCGAAAGTCCAAGTTCTACGTACGAATACAATAGGAATGGCCACCGTCATCGGGTTGTCACGTATGATTATAGTAACGGAGAGAGGAAACGATTAGAGTTCTATCGAAGCCAGGGTTCAGTAACAAACGAGAATCCATTTCCTCTAGCTGATGTATGGTTGAAGGATAGCGTTTGGGTCTATTTTGATCGAAATGGTCAAATAGATAAGACTGAAGATTTTCGCACCAGAGTTACGAGCAGTGATTAGGGCCGAGTTCTGCCCTTTGAAAATTCTAGAAGCCTAACTACATTCGTGTGAGCCCATACTCTTTCGAAAGAGAGAGATGGGCTTTTTCGTTTAAAAAAGTGCTATGCCGAAAGTTATAACAGTAATTAACATGAAAGGTGGGGTAGGTAAAACCACTCTTGCAGTAAATATCTCCTACCTGTTGAGCGCCTTGTATAAGAAAAAGGTGCTAGTTGTTGACATTGATCCACAGTTCAATGCGACACAATATTTAGTGGAGCAACCGAAAATTCTTGATCATTTTAAAAACAAAAAGACAATTTATGACATCTTAATTCCATCGAAGGAAGACGACATAAGTCTCTCATCAAAGCGCCAATCGGTAAAACCAAAACCCTCCGTTTTGGATGACTTCATTATCCCCGCTCGGAAGTTTTCTCATAGTCAGTTGGATTTAATACCATCCTCTCTAAAGCTAATAAACTTTGAAACAAATAAGCGTGGAACGGAGAATCTTCTAAGCAAATTCATTGAGGAGAAATGTACGCAATACGACTACGTCATTATTGATTGTCCTCCAACGTTGTCGTTACTGACGTTAAGTGCCTATTTAGCTTCACAATACTATTTAATACCGATTAAGCCCGACTATCTCTCCTCGTTAGGCTTGCCTCTCCTGGATCGGGGGCTGTCCGAGTATGAGGAAACTCACGGGCACAAGCTGAAATTACTTGGCATTGTATTTACAATGGTAAATCACCAAGCAAATGTATCTAAAGAGATAATGAAGGAAATTCAAGACAGCGGATGGGACTGTTTCAAACATTCGTCAAGCCATTCTACTATGGTTGCGCAAAGCGTCAAATCCTTACAGGATTTCTATAACTATGCTAAATTTGCGCGATACGCTTCCGAATTTAGGGAAATTACCAAGGAGCTCTTAACCAAACTGTAATGGACTACAACGAATTGACAAAAAAGGATTTGATTGAAATCCTCGAAAATACTAAGCGGGCATTGAGCCAAGAGCCTTTATTGATGAGCGCAAGCGCCTCCAATCAAGGGACCCAGAATGACCTAGAGACATTAATTGGCACAATTCCATTTTTGCTTCTCAACCAAGAAATATTTGACAAGAATCAGGATATAGCAGAATTCGCTAAAAAACTGAATATACTAATTCCAAGCCCGGAAAAAAAGAAAAGGGAAGACATCATCGGTCGTATTGTATCATCAATAGCAAAATTTGATGCTCGAAGAATTACTGAACTAAACCTCATTATTAGGTCTCTAAAGCGTTCAGATATCAAAAGAGGTAAATCGAACTTTTTCAGAGATTGGGAAAATGCCATCAAGGAAATGAAAATCTAATGAGCAGTGTCTTTGACTCCGACAATCTCAGTAAAGACTTTTTAGCGTTTGAGAGCGCGCTCGTAAAAACTAATGCGTTCACTCACGTCATTACAGATCGCGACAGACCTATTTTGAAGAAGCACCATAGATTAGTCTACTCAATAGCACTGTTAGAAAATAAATTGGAAGAAAAATGGGAAAGTCCTAACAGATTTCTCTTTCTCAACGAAATCTTGTCCGACTTACTTTCGAATGTTAGTATTTCATATCTAGGATTCTTTTACTCTTCGAAGATTCTGATTAGACGAATAATTGAAAATCTTTATAACCACATATACTATTTCGAACATCCCGTTGAGTACGAATTATTGAATCTTGGAAGGAACGAATACAGTGCGATTCTTTCATTAAAAGAGTATTTGGAGAGCCACCCGAGGATAAAAAGCCTTCATGATAAAAACATAAAGACTCACAACGATATATTGCTTCAAAACTACCAAGAGCTATGCCGAACAGTTCACACCAAGGGCGAGGATTTCATGGGTTTAGCCAAAAATTTGGAAGAGATAAAACCGACGTTTGATATCGAGAAACATCTGGAGTCCTTGAATCGGATTATTCAAAGCATGATATATATCCTCTACAAATTTCATCAAGAGATAGCTCTTGCGAATACTGAACTGACCATAGTATCGAAGGCTTTTCCGAAAGATGAACGGAAAGATCTATTGAGTTAGCTCAAGTGCTGTTAAGTATCTTTCGATCTGTGAGGCAGTATAATATGGAAGATTAATCAACTTCACGTCTTTTCCGGCCGGTGTTGCCGCCTTGCTAACCGAATGACTCCCGGCATAAAATCGCACCGCTAGATTATGCGGTGCATCATCCATGAATAAATGTAGTGACCGTAGACTTCCTTCCTTTCCGGACTTCACCTCAATTGGAACAAGTTTTTCTTTAAAGGGGAAAACGAAATCAACCTCCGCGACTGAGGTCTTCTTTTCGCGTGTCCAAAAATGTAACGCGCTCATGGCGTGGTGTTGGAACGCAAGAAGCTCCTGCCCGACCAAATGCTCAATCATGGTTCCCTGATACACTTTGCTCAGATCATCAGTGCTTAAGATCTCTCGCTGAATTCCGGCGAAGTAATTCATCAAACCGGTATCTAAAACGTGGAGTCGTGGTGATTTCTTAAGGTCAGGCAATAGCGGCAATGTGTAGCCCGTTTCAGGATATACCAGGTATAGCAAGAGTGCTTTCTGCAAAGTTCGTAATGCTTCGCCCATCTCCCTCGACCCATAATTTGAATTTCCGAATCCCTGGAACTTTATACGCTTCCCCGCTTGCGCGAATGATGCACGAATCGCGTGTCTTATCAACTGCATCTGTGTTTCACTTCTCGCGTACTTCTCGGCATCATCCATATAAGATGTAAGCAACGAGTCATATATCGGTGAGAGAGCAACCAGATCCCTGTTTGCACTATAATGCTGTACCGCCTCCGGCATTCCGCCGATCAAAGCATAAGTATGGAATAATGATAGAAGCTTTTGGTGTGCAAACGCGGGGACCGGAATTTGTTGCAACTGTTCAAGTGCTGCTGTTTCGTTCATCGCAGAGAGGAATTCTGGAAATGAAACAGGTCGTAACACCTTGTACTCAACCCGACCGACCGGAAAGCTGACAGACTTATCAAACAAAGTCTCAAGCATGCTTCCGGCAGCTATTACAAAGATGCCCGGCTCTTGCTCATAGAAGTACCTTAGCAAATTGATCGCATCTGGGGCTGCCTGGATCTCGTCGATAAAGACAAGTGTCTGGTTCCGAAGCGACAGGCTTTTATTCTTCAGAAAGAATACAGCTTGAAGTAAGCTCTCGATATTGGTAAACTGCACGAATGGCTGGCGGTCCTCTGGCAATTCAAGATTAAGGTAGATGTATTGCCGGAACCCTTTTGAAAACTGATTAACGACAGTTGTTTTGCCAACCTGCCGGGCACCCCGGATTACTAAGGGCTTTCGGGCAGGCTGATTTTGCCACTTTTTGAGGTCAGAAAGCAATTCTCGATCAAACATTACACAAAGTTAGGGCAATTTTGATCGATTTGTGTCACAGAGTTATGGTAATTTTAGCGATCTTTTGACACAAAGTTAGGGCAAATTCAGTCATTTTTTGTCACAGAGTTAGGGTAACGGCGAACAACAGGCGATTGCCCAACCTTTGCCGCTTCAATCGTTATCTTTTCGAAAATGCGCCTGGCAGCCTCTTCCTGCTCCTCGTCGGTCATTTCGAAGAATGACTTCTTGGCTTTCCCTTGTTGTAGGATAAAGGTGAACCTTGGTTGCAGTTCCATTTAGAGGGCGGTATTTCACTCGCTCGACATGGAGTAACGCAACCGTCGTTCAACGCATATCTGCGCCATCCGACTTTTCTGAGGGAACCTCACCGGTGATGGGCTTCAAACCAAATTTTGCATAGAGTTCTGTGACTTCACGAAACAAGCGTTCGGCAATCTCCTTGCGCTCACTTTCGGGGAGTTCGTAGAAAGGCTTCATTGCCTCTCCTTGTTCCAGCACAATATTGTATCGTTTTACAAAGTCCGTTGGCATAATTGCTTCCAAAATACGAAGTTGATGTAAATACTTTATGGAATTAGGCGTCTAACCGCGTCAACAACAAAACGCTCAATTGTGCAAAGCCAACCCTTCCTTTTATTCATTCTATTGCTCTGTCATACTGAATCAATTGGTCAGCCAAACATTTCGGGTAAATATGAAGACGCATTCGGCGCGTCTATTGACCTCAAGTCAGACTCAACTCTCCGATACGATTATAGGTTTGACCTAATGCACTTCTGGACCGTAGGACAATGGCATGTGAGAGGTCGTAGAATCGATCTCACATTCATGCCCATTTACGATACATTATCCAGGTCCAATCAGCCCGATAGTTTGGTGCTGTCCGTCGACGAAACGACGGAGAAGATTGATGATGTTGAATTCGCAACTAACTCATTACTTTCAGGCGGTCAAAGTATTGACCGGATGCCGGGTCAGGTGATCGCCAAACGAGATCGTTTGTATCTGGTAAGCAAGTCGGGCAAACCTGATCGGAGGCGGGTCCGCGGATTTTGGACCAGGAAGCGATGGCCAACGTGGTATCGAAAAGTATAATTCACTAGCCCAATGAAGCTTTTCGTATTTACTTTTTCTGTCGTGATTTTCATTAACCAAGCCACGAACTGCAATGGACAAGTTCAAGTTACTGGAACAGTGATCTCCGCCGATGATAAGTTGCCAATTCCAGGAGTAAATGTTGTCGAAAAGGGCACTCAAAACGGAACCGTAACGCAAGCAGATGGGAAATTTAGCATTGAGGTACAGTCAGCGTCCTCCGTTCTACAATTCTCTTTCATCGGATTCGTAACAACGGCCGTAGAAGTTAAAGACATCAAAAACTTAGTCGTTAAGCTAAAGCTCGATTGCAACAAGGACTTCTTCGATTCCCAGCAAATCTTCCTCTACGCTAATAGTGGCCTAATACACAATCCAATTGGTGGTCAGATGGACGTCGCATCTCCGTGGATATTTGGTGGAGTTATCAAGGGGGCCTATAGCTATCAAACGGACCTCGACGTCAATCGATTTGAAAATGCACAACTGGAATTCAGCCATTACATATCTAATTGCGATTTTGATATTGATTTTGGGGGAACATTTCGGCGCGTTAGTTTCAATGATCTCCTGAATTCGCAATCATGTTCTTTAGAAAGTGATCTGAACATCCGTAGCATAAAATTGACCGCCGGATATAGTCATCTCCGTTTTGACAGCGAAACGACTGATGGAAAATCATTACATGGCGTGTCGCTTGGGATTGGGAAATATTTCAATATGTTGTTCTATCCCACATTACTCGCCAAAGTTCAGCTTTACAATAATGCTGTTGAGTATCAAGCTTCCCTACATGCTTCAATTACGAGACGAGTATTATGCTTTATTAAGTTCTACAAGTTTAAGAGTTTTGAAGAGTTAAGTATTGGTGTAGGCTTAAGAGTTGGTTATCGCCTTGCCAATCAACGCAAGCCAATGCTAAGATCGCCAAGGCCAATTCCCGATGGCTAACACAGGCGCCATTACTCCATTCTATCTCCCTTCCACTCTTCCTGCACAACCTCCAAAAGTTCAAAGAAACCATCAAGATCGACAACGAGATCTTTCAGATACTCCGCCTCTGGCGATCCATCATACATCAGGAACTCCAAAAGCCAGCTTCTCAGGTTAACACTGAATCGCTTTGCCGGATGATACTCCAGGAATCGAACAAATGCTTCCTGTAGACGGGGTGTGACTGTAAAGTCAGGTCCTTCAACTTTCTTTTTCACTGTTCCTTTCTTCTTCGCGCGTTTCATAGAATGACTGTTTAAGGTGGGTGAATAATTGTGACCGTGGATTATCCCGTACATAAAGGATAAGCCTGTGTTTAATTGAAGTGGACACATACTCATTCAATTCATTGCTGATCGAATGCCTGTCCATCCAAAGAGTGATGAATACGTCGGTTAAGACTCCTTCACAATGATCTTTGGTTTCAACTTTCCCACTGAGATACTTAAACAAGTCTGAAGCGTAGCGGCGATAGATCGTTTCAAATGCAATGCGGTCGTCCTGTTTGAGACGAGACATTAACTCTGCATCAGATAGATCGAAATAGTTCATGACCAGCTAGCACCTCAATCAAAAAGTTGATGAATAAAAAATGGCAAGCTGGATTCAAAAAGATGGCGTGGAACCCAACTTACCGTTCGGAGGTACTGGTATACCTTGCTACGAATAAGTGGGCCCACGCCAATAGCGTGAGCACCTCACTTATTGCCTCGTAGCTTTTGAAAATTACCAGTTTTCCGAACGAGGTTCTAAGTGCGTGTGCTTCAGATTTCTTCGCTGAAGTAAACGCGAATTTACAATTTCTTTGTGTCGGAAATCTCTTCCCGATCACGCAAGCGAAGATAATAAACGATTCTCAATGTTATATAATCATATAACACAATTATTTTCAATTTGCGGCAGATTGGTGTATGCCTTTAAAGCCCAAAGACAAAAAACGCCTTCAAAAGTTTCGCGCGAATCTAGCCAGGATCAGGAAGGAAAAAGGACTTAGTCAACGCGGGCTTTCATATCTCTGTGATGTGACTCACGCCAAGATCAGTCATTTAGAGAACGATGAGAATTCCAGCCTGACCCTTCAGACCCTTTTTGAACTTGCCAAGGGGTTAGGGGTTCACCCTAAAGAACTCATTGACTACGACTTCGATTTCGTAAAGAAGTAATCCTTCGATGGCCTGTTGTTGTCGTGACTGATGTTGGAATGTGGGTAACTCCATGATGCACGTTCAGCCACACCGACGATCGGAGTTATCCATATTTCAACATCAGACAAATACATTGCTAGCCTTCCTTTGGCGGAGTAAACGCTCCTCGTGGTCCGCTCAACCATTCTTTACAGATCCTCGCGGTAATCTGAAGTAGCTGGTCAACCTTAGCCTCCACCTTCTTGTACTCCTGGGCTACTTTGAGGGCGTCATACATCTTCTGCTTCGTCTCGTCAGCCGTGAAAGTGATGAGTAATTTGATTGATATTCCGACCCATGGCGTTCAACTCCCGTTTTATTGCAGCCAGTTCCACGGCGGTCGACTCAAGCCGAGCGTCGACGTGATACCAGTTCACCTTCTCGTGATAGAGGATTCGTCTCGCCAATTCACCCACCGTTTGGCAGTTACTCTTCGCCACCATTTCCTGCATCCTGTTGTAATACGAGTCCGAAACCCGTAGCGCGATAATCCTCGACAATCTTGCGCCTCTGTCTACCTTTCTCCTTGTCATGCTGTTTTAGTTTTAGTGTATCAAGAATGGCCGAGTTCCGAGGTCCATTCAATGCATCGTTGCAGGAGGCTTTGGTACGAATGTGTAAACATTCGTACATCTTGCTTTTACATATAAGTAGGGCAACTAGGTCATAGGATTTCTGACTGATTGTTCTCTTCTTCACTTTTAACAGGATGGGGTGAACTTCACATCTTGCAAGGCTAGAGGCCTATTTTCGGTATGAGTCC
>DASRSO010000259.1:0-23485 GCA_035656375.1 Cyclobacteriaceae bacterium
CCAACATTCCCTGGAAGGCTTCTGAGGACCAATTGAAACAGCTCTTTGCAGAGTACGGGGAAGTAAATTCTGCGAAGATCATCATGGACAAGGTTACTCAACGCAGCCGCGGCTTCGGTTTTATCGAAATGGCTGACGACACCGCAGGTCGTAACGCTATCAACAGCCTTAACGGCGCTGATTTCCTTGGCAAGAACCTGGTAGTTAACGAAGCTCGCCCTCGCGAAGATCGTCCGAACAACTTCCGTAGCAACGGTGGTGGCGGTGGTTACAAATCGCGTGGTGGCTACGGCAACCGTAACGACGACTAAGAAATAATCACAATATTTGGTTATCGTAACCCTGTGGTCCAAACCACAGGGTTTTTTTATTGTCAGAGAGTGAACCGCTCCGGATTAAAAAGGGAGATGTCGACATCGGGCTTGTTCCCAACCATCACATCATTAACCACTTTCCCCGTCGCCGGTCCGAGGCTCATACCCATCATTGAATGGCCCGTTGCAACAACAAGATTTTCTACTGCAACAGTCCTTCCAATGAACGGCAGTCCATCGGGTGAACATGGCCTCAACCCATGCCATATCTTTCCGGGAAACTCAACTTTCATCTCAGGAAAGTACTTTGGTATAGACTCGACGATACCGCGAACGCGATTGTTGTTGATCTGGTGATTGATCCCTCCTATCTCCATCGTGCCTCCAAAACGTAATGAACTTCCCATTGGCGTTACCGCCACCCTCGCTTCAAGAAGTATGGAAGGGATACGAATGTTCCTCGCAACATTATCCACCGTGAAACTATAACCCTTCCCCGCCTGCATCGGCATGTTAAGCCGAAGCTTCTTTCCAAGCTCTCCCGACCACGACCCTGCCGCAAGCACATACTCATCGAAAGAAAAGTTCTTTGAAGAGGTATTAATGCTTTCGATCCGTCTTCCCTTGAATTGCACATCAGTGATCGCCGAAGATGTTACGAATTCCACATTTTGCTTTTTCAGAAAATCGATCAGCCCTTTCACAAGCACTTGCGGTGTAAGATGTGTATCACCCGGAAAGTAGACCCCACCCCGGACATTCACCTTTACATCTGGTTCCATCTGCTGCACCTCGTCTGCCGACAAGACACGAGCTTCGATACCAAGATCATTCGCGGCGTGAGCAGTTTCCTTCTCCTCCTCTTCCGTCGACTTCTCCCTGTACAACATCATCAATCCGCGTTCGTGATATCCAAAATCGAAAGGGAGGTCCTTTTGTAATTGAGAGTACAACGACCTGCTCAACAAGCTTAGGTCTTTTAATGCTGGAGCAGACCTTGCAACATGCGTCTGGTTACTGTGCTTATAAAATTGATATCCCCACTTCAGCAAGTCGAGGTCGATCCGCGGCCGGACATAAAACGGGCTTTTTGAATCGAACATCCAGCGGATCCCTTTGCTGATCATTCCCGGCGCTGCGAGCGGTATGAAGTGACTCGGAACGATCATCCCTGCGTTTCCAAATGAACATCCGTCGGTAAGGTCGCCCTTGTCGATGATCGTTACTTTGTGTCCTGATCTGATCAGATAATATGCGGAGCTTAAACCAATGATGCCCCCGCCGATGATTCCAACGTGCTTCATATTACCTGGAAGCCGTATGCATAGGGATCATCTTCGGGATCGATGGTAATGGTGTTGTGACCATAGATCCTGGCCCAACCTTCCACACTCGGGACGATCGCCGGTTTTCCGTTGAGGGTGGTCTCTTCCTCGATGCGTCCAATGAACTTCGAGCCGATGATACTTTCATGGATAAATTCCTGGCCTTTCTTCAGCTTGCCCTTTGCATACCATTGAGCGAGTCGTGCCGAAGTGCCGGTGCCACATGGTGATCGATCGATAGCCTTGTCGCCATAGAACACAGCGTTACGTGCGGTAGATTTCGGGTCGATGGTCTTGCCTGCCCAAAGGATATGCGAGCAGGAATTGATCGTCGGGTTTTCGGGGTGAACAAACTCGTACTTCGCGTTTATATTTTTCCGAAGCTCACGACTCCACCCGATCAACTGGTCTGCTTTATAATGCTCAAGACCGGGGAAGTTCTTTTGCACATCGACGATCGCGTAAAAATTACCACCATACGAAACGTCGAGCTGCAGTGTACCTAGATCGGGGCATTCCGCCGAAATGTTCTCCGCGGCGAGATACGATTTCACGTTTCGGATCTTCACCGACTTTACTTTCTTTCCCTCCTGTGTATACTCGACCTTCACAATACCTGCAGGAACTTCCAGTGAAAGGACGCCGGGAGTTTTCGGGATCACCAGGCCTTCTTCGATGGCGATCGTAACAGTTCCGATTGTTCCGTGACCACACATTGGCAAACATCCGCTCGTTTCAATAAACAATACGGCGATATCATTTGCCGGATCAATTGGCGGATACAGGATACTTCCGCTCATCATGTCGTGACCGCGCGGCTCGAACATCAATCCCTTGCGGATCCAGTCGTACTCGCGAAGAAAGTGTTGGCGTTTCTCGCTCATGTTGTTTCCATTGAGCAGCGGACCGCCACCGGCCACAAGTCGCACAGGATTACCGCACGTGTGGGCGTCGATACAAAAGAAAGTTTTTGAACCCATTATTTTTTCCATTCACCATTGAACATGCGCCAGATGTTCCTGGGGTTCGGCGTCTTTAGCTCTTCCGGAAGCAATGACTCGGGGAATGATTGAAATGATACCGGCCTCACAAATCGTTTGATCGCATCTGTTCCTACAGCTGTAAACCTTGAATCCGTTGTAGCCGGGTATGGCCCACCATGCATTTGTGAAGGAGCAACCTCCACACCGGTCGGAACTCCATTGATCACCAGCCGACCAGCCTTCTCAATGATGGAATTCATCAGGTCTCTATGTTTTGCAATCTCTGCTTCATCGCCTATCAGTGTAGCGGTAAGCTGACCGTGACTGTTATTAACTACTGCGTTAAGAATATTGACGTCCTTGCATCGAATGATCAACGAGAACGGTCCGAATACTTCTTCGGCAAGTTGTGGGTTCTTGAAATACTCGGCGGCATCAACAGATGCAATGAGTGCACGGCCCTGCGAAGCGTTACCTGCATCGGTCGACTGTGTTTCGAGCTTCACTCCTTTTTGTGCAAGTGCAGAAGAAAGTCTTTTCGCATAATTATCTGCAATACCCTGGTGCAACATCTTTGCGGGAACACAAGCAGTGATATGCTTCGAGAGTGCCGCAATAAATTGATTCAACCCTTCACCTTCGACTGCAAAGATCAACCCGGGGTTTGTACAGAACTGACCGACGCCAAGTGTGATGGAGCCGGCAAGTTTCTCCGCAGTCTTATCGGCATCGCGTTTCAATGTTTCAGGAAGAAGGATCACAGGATTCACACTGCTCATCTCTGCGAACACCGGGATCGGTTCGGGACGGGCATTCGCCATATCGAATAATGCCCTGCCGCCAGCAAGCGATCCGGTAAAACCAACACCCTTTGTAAGAGGATGTGTTACAAGTCCTTTCCCGACTTCGAAACCCACACCATGAACGTGTTGGAATACTCCCTTCGGCATGCCGGTACTCAACAATGCTTTGAAGATCGCTTCGGCAACAAGTGAAGAAGTTTTAGCATGGGCCGGATGTGCTTTTACGATCACGGGGCAACCCGCTGCAAGCGCAGAGGCGGTGTCGCCCCCGGCGGTGGAGTACGCAAGAGGAAAATTGGCGGCACCGAAGACAACGATAGGTCCAACCGGCACCGACATCTTGCGGATATCAGGTCGCGGGATTGGTGTACGATCGGGGATTGCAGTATCGATACGCGCATCTACCCAGGAGCCTTCCGAAACGAGGTCGGCGAACATGCGGCAGTGACCGGTAGTGCGGCCGCGCTCGGAAATGATCCGGGCTTCGGGAAGATTGGTCTCTTCCATAGCCGTTTTCACCAGGAGGTCGCCCAGCGCCTCGATCTCGTTCGCGATAGCCCGAAGAAATTCAGCCTTTCGTTTTCCGTCGAAGTTTTTATAGGTGAGAAATGCCTGCTGAGCATCTTTCAATGCCTGGTCGATCTCTTGTGCTGTTGCGTCTTTGAAAGCCATCGTGTAGGTATTTAGTTTAGAACCACTGTTGCAGTTGTTGTTCGGTTAGATTGCTGCCGGTTAGTATAAGGACAACCGACTTCCCGGCAAAAAGTTCACGGTTTTCAAGCAATGCCGCAAGGCCAACGGCGGCAGAAGGCTCAACAATAATACCGGCGTGCAACCGCAGAAGTTGCATAGCCTTTATGATCGTTTCCTCTTTCACCAGCATTCCGTCGTGAACGAGCTCCTTCATTTCCTCGACGGCCTCGGCAACGGGCAGCCTCACCCCAATGCCATCGGCGATCGTCGTGATCCTGTCGTGACTTATGATTGTGCCCGACCTCCACGACTCGATCATCGCGGGTGCACCGGCAGATTGTATTGCTATGATCTTCGCGGAAGACCTTGAGTTCGAAGCCGCCATTGCAATGCCATTCACGAGAGCTCCGTTTCCGAGTGGCACGAGAATACAATCGGCATAGTTCGACCGAAACAATTCTAGGCCGATAGTGCCGGCACCGACAACTGTATCAACATCGAGACTGTCTTCCACGAAACGAATGCCTTTCTGTGTGGCCGCTGTTCTTGCGGCAGCTTTTGCTGCGTCGAAATCTTCTCCGCTGAGGATTACGTTGGCGCCGAGTTCACGCATCCGCGCCACCTTAAATGTATTCGCGTGAACGCTTGCATAAACCGTGAGATGAATGCCGCGCTTGCGACAGCTCCATGCCATCGCTTGTCCGAAGTTACCGGCGCTTGCACACATGATCGACTTATCTTTCGAATTGTACGTGAGCAGGTCGGCGCCACGGCCTTTGAAAGATCTTATCAGGTTGAGTGTTTCTACTTTTAATGATATCCGGCAGCCCAACATGGAGCCGAGCGTCTCGCATTCAAATTGCGGAGTATTGAGAAACACCGCGTCGATGACCGATGCAGCGTGTTGAATATCAGCAAATGTGAAGCGCGCCATCGGCGATCAAATCGTTGGCCTGGCCTTAACGCCGTCGCGAATAATCCTAAGCACGCGCTCGCGTTCCTCGCCTTCAAGTTTCAGACGTGGTGCACGAACGATCTCCGAACCTATGCCAACTTCCTGCTCAGCAAGTTTTATGTATTGAACCAGTTTAGGATGAATGTCGAGCTCGAGTAAGGGGAGGAACCAACGATATATCTTCAGTGCTTCATCGACCTTACGCGCTTTCACAAGATTGTAAACTGCAACGGTCTCTTTAGGGAATGCACATACGAGGCCTGCAACCCAACCGTCGGCGCCCATCAATAACTCTTCCATTGCGAGCGGATCCACACCGCAGAGGATCTTATACCTGTCGCTAAAGCGATTGATCATTCGGGTAACGTTCGATACATCGCGCGTCGACTCTTTCACGGCCTGGATGTTCTTCTTCTCTTTCAATTGATCGAACATGTCGAGCGTAACCTCGATCTTATAATCTACCGGGTTATTGTAGATCATGATAGGGAGGCTGGTCGAGTCGGCAACGGCCTTGAAGTATGTGACGGTCTCGCGATCGTCGGCCTTGTATCGCATGGGTGGAAGAAGCATGAGTCCCTGCACACCGATTTTCTCGGCATGGCGGGCGAGCTTTGTTGCTTCGCTGGTACTTCCTTCGGCAATGTTGAGCACGACGGGCACCTTTCCGCCTACCTTTTCGATGGTGAATTTTACGAGCTCAAATTTTTCGTCGTTCGTGAGCACGCTGGCTTCGCCGAGGCTTCCCCCGAGAATGATGCCATGCACGCCCGCATCGAGTTGTGCACGCAGATTTTTTTCAAAGAGTGGCAGGTCGAGTTTGTCGTCGGAAGTAAATTTAGTGGTAAGGGCGGGGAAGACGCCGGTCCAGGAGATGGGCATAGGTATAAGTGTGATTTTTACAAATATAAATGGAAAATACGGTCACCACTCCAGCTTCTCCTTATTCAAAAACGCCCCTATCCCCTTCTTGCAATCTCTCGTTCCCCGTGCATCTGCGTTCATTCTTGCCGCATAGTGAAGCGCTTCTGCCAATGGCATCTGTTGCACTTCGGCAATCATCTGTTTCGTGGTGGCCATCGCCTGCGCCGAATTTGATTTCGCCAGGTTCAGGGCAAAATCAAGAACGTCCTGCTGAATGGTGTCTTTGGCCGATATTTTCGTGATCAATCCCAAACCGGATGCTTCTTCTGCTGTGATCAAGCTGCCTGATAACAATAGTTGTCGCGCACGCTGGTCTCCTATCTTGCGGATAAGGAATACCATCACGATTGCGGGGATGAAACCGATCTTCACTTCGGTGTAACCGAACTTCGCTTCGGGGACGGAAAAGATAAAGTCGCACACCGTTGCCAGCCCGCAACCTCCTGCAATCGCATGACCTTCCACTTGTGCGATCACTACTTTATTCAATGTGTAGATCTGCAGAAACAACTCTTTCAAACGGGTCGAGTCGGCGAGGTTCTCGTCGAACGAAAAATTCTGAAGCTGCTGAAGGTAGCCCAGGTCGGCGCCGGAACAGAATGCTTCGCCGTTAGCACGCAGGATGATCGCACGCACTGCGTTGTCTTTCGAAGCTTTCGTAAAAGCCGACGACAGGTTCTTTACCAGGTCTTCGTTGAGCGCGTTCCTTTTCTCGGGACGGTTCAGTGTAATGAATCCAATACGGTCGCGGACTTCGTATTCAACTGTTTCCATAATCAGAAAGAATATTGAAAAGCTCCTTCATGCGGAACAGAATGAACGCCTGTTCCGAGAAGCCTTTGTGCAAAGTAAGGGGAATTACTGCTATCGAGGATAAATTTTGAACAGGGGATTTTCGGGAGAGAACGGACAGAGTTATTGGAGATTATCACAAAATCGAACGTCTGGTCGCGGGGAAGGATGAAATCTTTGGACTGGATGACAAGAATTTTAAGACCCTGCCAGAAAATTATGGTGCAGCCATTTTTGTTCTGAGAAATAAGATGCCTGTTTTTTACTGCACCGAGTCTTACACGATTTGAGCTCACATTAAATGCAGCCAGGCTGTCGCCCAACGTCGCAATGGTTCCGGAATGAATAAAGTCGATCGCGGTTCGCCCTTTAATATCATACACCGTGACATGTCGCCGCTTTATCTCCTTAAGATGACCCCAGTCGATCACAGAAAATGCAATCACCGAAAAAAGTGCCACGTATAACCACCGCGTGTTTTTATGGACCAGGAATAAAACTATCCCCAACGTGATCGCTGCCAACAGCCACGTTTGCCATGCATCAATATAAATATCAGAGATCAACGCATACGGCAGCGCGCCGATCACGATCACCACCTGGTTCATCACGTAGATCACCCACTTCAGAAAAAATCCCATCGCAGAGGCAGCAATCGGAACAACACTTAACGGGAGGATGGCCAGTCCCGCCACCAATACCACGAACGACGCTGGAATAACGAGCAGGTTGGCGACCAAAAAATAGTTAGGGAACTGGTGAAAGTAGAACAGGCTTATCGGGAACGTCGCAGCCTGTGCGGCGATCGAAACACTCGTCACCTTCCACACCTCGTCCCACGCACGATGCTCAGGCTCCCAAAGTCTGTAAAGATGTGGATGAAGGAACACTATACCGAACACGGCAATGTAAGACAACTGAAATCCTACCGACATCAAAAAGAACGGATCGTAAACCAGGAGGCAGAACGCCGACGCCGCCATGGTGTTGTAAATATTTGTACTCTGTTTCCAGGGGCGTGCGAGGGCTACAAACGTGAACATCATTACTGCACGCAATACCGACGGCGACCACCCCGTAACAAACGCGTAGATCCAGAGTATGATCACACTTCCAATCGCCAGGATAACCTTTCCCGAGCGAAGTTTCTCCAGGGGCTTTCCCAACAACAGGATGATCCAATAGATGATGCTCACATGCAACCCCGACACAGCGAGTACGTGCATTGCCCCTGTCGATGAATATGCCTGCAGCAAGTCACCATCGAGGCCATCGGTTACGCCGAGCACGAGGGCCGATGCGGTAGCCTGTTCCCGATCGCCTGCGACGTATGTCTTCAACTGCCGGTCGGCCCATAATCTTACCGAGATCGCCGACGCGATAAATGCGTTGCCTGCACCCCTGTCGATCTTCAGCACGAAATTTTTTCGCAGCGTATGGCGATAGTGAATGTTCTTAAAATGAAGATGACGCTGCAGATCGAATTCACCCCGGTTGGTTGGCGCCGGCACTGGCGATGGCGACCCGCGCACCAACATTACATCACCATAATGAAATGGAGTTGCGAAATCTTTTTTGGAGAAGTAGAGCAGTACCCGGGTGGATGTTGACTTCCAGGCGCCCCCGGAGGAAATGAAGTTCACCTCCGCTTCCGTTCTCCATGAATTCTTTTTCTCTTCAGAAAACTTAACAATCGTGACGGTATAAAAATCTATCGCACTCAGTTCCGTGCGGTCGGTATGAAAGTGAACCCGCAGATATCCCAAACAAAAAATAACTGCAAGCCCGATGGTGCCCGCAAGAAATTTTGACGAACGTCTTGCGACCAGGTAGATCAAAAACGATGCAATCGCCCCGGCAACTATCCACCTTAATTCAATTGAAAGCGGTTTCCCTATTGCGAGCAAAATGCCGGCAACGAAGAACAGGGTGACACGCACCATCGCGTAGGGTATCCACCTAAACATGGTGGAAAAAATACGCTTATGTGGTAAAGAAAGGGATTGTTACTTCGAAGGACTGTCAGGACTTCCTGACAAAGTATTGTATGCTTCGATGATGTCTTTTACGAGTTTGTGGCGCACCACATCTTTTTCCGAAAGTTCAACGATGCTGATGCCCTTCACGTCGGTCAGGATCTTCACAGCTTCCTTCAACCCGGAGCTTTGACCGCGCGGAAGGTCGACCTGAGAACGGTCGCCCGTCACGATCATCTTCGACTCGGGACCCATACGCGTGAGGAACATCTTCATCTGCATAGGTGTCGTGTTCTGGGCTTCGTCTAACAATATAAATGCGTTGTTGAGTGTACGACCACGCATGTATGCGAGCGGCGCGATCTCGATGATCTCGCGCTCCATGTAAAACTTCAGTTTTTCAAAAGGGATCATGTCCCCGAGAGCATCGTAGATCGGCCTCAGGTACGGATCTATCTTTTCCTTGAGGTCTCCTGGCAGGAAACCAAGGTTCTCCCCTGCTTCTACGGCAGGGCGGGTGATAATGATCTTCTTTACATGCTTGTTCTTCAGCGCCCGAACCGCCATCGCCACCGAAATGTAGGTCTTACCGGTACCCGCCGGACCTAGTGCAAATACGAGGTCGGTGTCTTTCACGGCCTGCACGAGTCGCTGCTGGTTGACAGTCTTCGGGCGGATGGGATTTCCCCGTGTGCCATAGATAAGCACGCCTTCATGGTCGCCCGGAAGCTCCTCCTGTTTCTCCTGCGATATGTACCCACGCACGTTTTCCGCGGTCACTTTTCCAAACTGGTGAAAATGGTCGATAAGCGAGGAAAGGATGTCGGAGATCTGGATGACCTCGGAATCGTCACCTTTAACGACGATCTCGTTGCCACGCGATATGATCTTTGACTTGGGAAAGGCAGCAGAAAGCTCGTTTATGTTGCGGTCCTCAACCCCCAGGAAATCGATGAGAGAGACGTTGTCGAGCGTGATGGTTTTTTCTATCAATGAAGTAAAGTTGTTGAAATGAACTATTTTTGAATGACCAAAATTAGTGAAACTCCGGCCTAATAGACAAACGGTTAAGGCGGGTCCAAAGTTCATCGATGGCAATCGTCACACTACTTACCGACTCGGGCGAAAGCGATTTTTACGTGGCTGCCATCAAGGCAAAGATCCTGGGTACTAATCCCGGCCTTACCATCGTCGACATATCACACCACATCGCCTCGTGCGACATCGCCCACGCGGCATTCGTCCTCCGGTCGGTCTTTCGCGACTTCCCCAAAAATACCGTTCACCTCATCGGCGTTGATGCCGCCGGAAATCGCAACGACGTACCCGTGGCCGTTCAGCTCGAAGAACATTTCTTTATCGGGGCCGATAACGGATTGTTTGGCTTGATCACCGACAAGCAACCACAAAACGTTGTGGAGCTCAACAAAGTGAATCGCATCGTAACAACCTTTCCCGAAAAAGACATCTTCGCTCCCGCCGCCGCAAAGCTTGCCAGTGGTGTGAACATCTCGAGCCTGGGAACGCCATTGCCGCAGTTCAGGAGAATGACCGACCGGTATGTGAAGGCCACAAAGAAAATGATCTCGGGTCACGTGATCCGCGTCGATCACTCAGGCAACCTCATCACAAACATTCCGCGCGACGCGTTCGAGACATTAAGCAAGGGAAAGAACTACGTGGTACAGTTTGGCGGGGAGAAATTCCGGAAGATACAGACAAATTATAACCAGGCAGAACAGGGAGATTGTTTCGTGATGTTCAATAGTTTGAATTTATTGGAGATAGGGATCTATAAAGGAAATGCAAGTGCGTTGTTGGGACTTCACTACGATAGCCCGGTGATGATCATATTCGAAGAGTAATTTTTAACTCAGCTTGTCTTCGCTGTCGCCAAGCTTGTCCTGTTCGTAGTCGCTCTTACGAATGTTGCGAAAGAAAAAATTTCTGAGGATCCTGAATATCCCCCACACCAACAAAGCCGGGATCGCGATGACGAGAATAATGGAAATGTAGGGCATCCATTTGGCGCTGAGTTCGTGACTACCCTCGGCGTCGTTAGCGATCAAAACCACGATGATTGTAAACGCGAGGCAAAATCCCACTACGATCGCAAGGCCGGCAAGTATGTAGGTGAATATCCTTTTCATACAGGACAACCCAAGTTAAGAAATTTACCAGTACTTCTTAATCAAAGCGATCGTGTTGCGGATGCCGGAATCCTCGCTTTGAGAGTTTCCTTCAAACTCCACCCCAATATATCCCTGGAAGCCAGAAGCCTTAACAATGTCCATCAGTTTCTTGTAGTCCATCAGCGGCTGCTCGCCCGCGGCATTGAAGTCGTAAGTCTTTGCACTGACACCTTTTGCGAAGGGCAATAATTCCTGCACACCTTTGTATCGATCGTAGGCCGTCTCGCAACCGTCTTGTGTCGATCCCCACGGGTGCGAAATACAGAAGTTTCCGAAGTCAGGGAGTGTTCCGACGTTCGGCATATTTACTTTCTTCATCACGTCTACGATCCATGCTCCGTTGGATGAGTCGCTGCCGTGATTTTCGACGACCACGTTTATACCCAATGGTTTGGCGAACTCACCAAGTCGTGACAGGGAGTCTATTGATGCCGTCTTCTTGGCGTTGGTTTCACCCGACCCGTGCAGGTTCAGACGAATTGTCTTGCAGCCAAGGAACTTCGCGGCTTCGATCCATTTTTTGTGATTCTCGACTGCGGGAAGTCTCTCCTTGTCATCCGGAACGGCGAGAAATCCTTCTTCGTCGATCATGATAAGGTGATTGGTTACGCCTGCGTCTTTACTTCTTTTAAGAAGCTCGTTGAGATACTTCGTATCCTTCGCGGCTTCCTTGAAGTTCATCTTCTTTCCGCCGAAGAATCCATTCACATATTCGACAGTATCGATACCATAATCTTTTCGGGCGATACCCGGAAAATCGAGATGATCGATCTTGCCCTCCTGAAGGGCGCGATGGAGTGACCATTCGGCCAGGGAGATCTTAAGGTTAGATTTTTGCACGGCAGCAAGGAGTGGTGTGGTGGTTAAAGCCAGTAACGTCTGGGAAAGAAACAATCGTCGGTCCATGGAATAAATATAACCACGGGCAACGTATGACGCCAGTCTTTTAGTTCGAGCAACACCCCAAACTACACCCTGAACAGCAACTCATTCTGAGCGCAGGCTGTTCACAGGATTAGCCGACGCCGCCTTTATAGCCTGATAACTTATCGTACCCAATGTTATCGCCAGCGCTCCAAGCCCGGTAGCAACAAAGACCCACCAACTGATATCAACACGATAGTCATACTTTGCCAGCCATTGATCTGCAACGTACCGCGAGATCGGTACACCTATCACAATTGCAATGACCACCAATATCACAAAGTCTTTCGACAACATACGCCATATCGAAAACACCGACGCTCCAAGAACTTTCCTCACACCAATTTCTTTCACGCGTTGACTTGCAGCAAACGACGCCAGCCCAAGCACTCCCATACAACTAATGAATATCGCGAGCAGCGCAAAAACTGCGGCCATATTCCCTGCACGCTCTTCCGTGCGGAACTGCTGACCAAAATCTTCGTCAATAAATTTATAATCAAACGGCGCTCCTGGATCGTACTTGTGAACCACCGTTTCCGCGTGTGCCAGGGCAGCTTTAACAGATGCGTCCTTCGAAATCCTTATCGTGATAAACGGGCTGTTTTTGTATCCAATCAGGTAAACGTGCGGGCTTTGCTTGCTGTAAGGCCCCCAACGGAGCTGGTCTTTGATCACACCAATGATCTCTCTTTCACGGCCACCCAACGTCATCTTCGATCCGAGGGCACTCTTTCCGGGAGCAACGAGGCTCGCACACATTTCATTTACAACTATAGCAAGAGAGTCTGTACGATAATCACGGGAGAAGTCCCGCCCTTCCACGAATAAAAACCCGTTGGTCTTCGGGAAGTCATGCGACACAACGTTGAATGCGATGAGAGGCTGATGTGCGGGATCTTTGCCCTGCCAGGTAATAGCAGCATCCGCGCCCATGCCACCTGAAATTGGATGGTCGGAAGTCGCCATATTTTCGATCACACCATTTGCGAGAAGATCGTTTCGCATCAGGTTATAATCTGCCTTCTGAAGAACAGGTGTTTTGATCTGGATAAAAAATGCTCCTTTCTGATCGAAACCTGCGGGCCGGTCTTTTGAATACTGGATCTGCTGGAATACTACAATCGTGCACCCAATGATGGCGATACAAATAGTGAACTGAAATACGACGAGAGCTTTCCTCAGGGTTAGACTTGCACGACCTGTCCGTATCGCACCCTTCAAAACTTTCACGGGGTTGAACGACGACATATATAATGCCGGGTAACTTCCGGCCATCACGCTGGTGAAGGTTATGAAGGCCAGGCAGATCGCGATAAACCATGGATTACCAAAAGGAATCGTAATGTTCTTCTCTGCTATCGTATTGTACCAGGGCAGGAGCATCATGACCAGCACGAGAGACAGGAGAAATGCAATAACAGTTATAAGTTGCGACTCGCTCAGAAACTGAGCGACCAATTGCTCACGTCTCGAACCCATTACCTTCCGAACGCCGATCTCCTTCGAACGCTTTTCGCTGCGCGCCGTGCTGAGGTTTACAAAATTTATACAAGCAAGAATGAGGATGAAGATACCAACAGTGCCAAACATCCAAACAAAATCAATCTTCCCTCCCGCCTGTTTGCCATCTTTGAAATTTGATCTCAAATTCCAGTCGCTCATCGGGAACACGAAACCAACCGGGTTGATGGCTTGTATTTCTTTTACTGACTTCTCGCCCAGGAAGCCTGTGATCTTCTTGCTGACGTCTTCAAACTTTACGTTGTCGTTTAACATCACGTATGTATCGAAGATCAGGTTACCCCAGCCATTGGTTCCGTTTCGATTGGCCTCACTTATGGAAGCGTAATATTCAAGGGATGTGATCATTTGAATCTCGCCAAAATTGGAGTTCGCGGGAAAGTCCTCGAATACCCCGGTAACAACGAGATCATCGTCGCTATTGAACTTGATCACCTTCCCGATGATATCATTATCAGAAAGCGCTTTAGCCAAAGATTGATTGATAATAATAGAATGAAGTTCGTCGAGGGGTTTTTGTGATCCCGCGACGATATTCGCAGAGAACATATCGAGGAATTCGGGCTCTACGTATAGTCCTTTTCTTGAGAACTGGTTGTCGGCGTCACTGATAACAAGATCGTACGGTCCGAGCGCCTTTACAACCTGTTTGAATTCAGGAAAGGTCGACCTGGCTTCGTTGGCATAGGGATATGGGGTGCCGTTGTGGCTGATGATCTCTCCGTTAAAAGTGAGGTGATGCCAGACGGCCCCGATGCGATCGTAATTCTTGAAGTTCCTGTTGAAGCTAAGCTCGTCGTGGACCCAAAACCCGATGAGCATCGAGACGGTCATGCCGACCGTGAGGCCGCTGATGTTGATCAAAGAAAAGCCCGTATTCCTGACGAGATTGCGCCAGCCAATGGTGAGGTAGTTTTTGAGCATACCGAATATAACGGTAATATGCCGAAGCTGTTGCGCTTATCTAACCCTGACGTACTTCTCTTCGTTCAGCCGGTCGATCCCCTGGCTTTCGATCTTCTCCACGCCACGCTGGATGAGGGTGTCGTTGGAGATCTTGATCGTGAAGGCAAAGTCGTGCCCTTCCCACTGGCGGTCGGTGCAGTATTCGAGGTGTTCCGTGTAATTGTCGCCATTCAGCGTATAGCGGCCGGCCCCGCTCGCGAAGGCTTTGGTCGTATCGGCATCGCCGTTCAGGTCGTGCAGCGTGAATGCAAAGTGAGTATCATTGATGATCTTGATGAACGATTTGCCCTGCGTATAGTCAGTAACGGTAGTTTGACCATTTTCGGTGATGGTTCCGGAGATGAGCTTCCATGTCCCGACGATCGGCTTTTGATTACTGGTGCTACATGCTGCAACAACGAAAGTGCAAAGCGCTAATACTTTCCAATTCATGACCAGATCTTTTCATAAAATTAACCAACTATCGCCACCCTCCTCCTAACGCTCTATAAATATTAACTGCTGCATTCAACTGTTCCTGTTTTGCCTCGATTGCTTCAAGCTTTGATGTGAGGGCATTCTGTTGCGCCATCAATACTTCGAGATACGTTGCGCGACCTGTCCGGAAAAGATCGTTCGAGGTTTCGATAGCGCGGCTTGAAATTTCAACCTGCTGATTTCGAAATTCACTGATCTCTTGCAGGTTGTCGATGCGTTTCAATTCGTTGTAAACTTCTGTGAAAGCGATCATGATCGTCTTCTGATAATTATAAAGAGCCTCCACCTGGTTGGCTCCTGCAGCTTTAAACTCGGCTTTGATCGCATTGCGGTTAATGACAGGAGCAGTTAACCCGCCAACGAGTGTGAACATGAAAGACTCGGGACTGGTAAACAACAGGCTAGTCCTGAATGCCTGGTAGCCGATACTTCCCGAGATATTCAGTGAAGGATAGAACGCAGCGCGGGCTGCCTTTACATCTGCACGAGCGGCTATAAGCTCAAGCTCCGCCTGCCGAACATCGGCCCGTTGGCGTAAGAGCTGAGACGGGACACCCGATGCCGTAGAAACATGAATTTCATAATCGATTGCTGTTTCATCGAGATCTATTGGAGATGGATACCGGCCGAGTAACAGGTTTAATGATCCCTCCATGTCCACCAATTGCTGCACCACCTTTCGTTCGAGTGAACGTGTTTCGAGCAATTGGTTCTGAAATTGTTCGACAGCAAGCTCGGTTGCTGCACCAGCTTCCTTCTGTGCCGCGACCAATGAAACGGCTCGTTCCTGCAACGCAATGTTCTCGAGTAGTATCTCGTGTTCTTTGTGGAGCGCCAGAAGCTCATAGTACGCATGAGCTACTTCGGCAACCAGGTTCGTCACGAGCCAGTTCCTGCCTTCGATAGTGGAAAGGTATCGCGACACTGCGGCGCGTTTGCGATTGCGAAGCTTACCGGTGATGTCTGCTTCCCAATTGGCCTGGAACCCGACGAGATAGTCGGGCAGGTTTGTGGGTACGATCTGGTCGGGCAAGATATCGGTAGTGCTGTTACCAGCTCCATCCATTGTATAAAGTCCGTATCGTCGGATCGCCGCAACACCTCCGGCGCTGACTGCCGGGAAGAGGAAGCTGTTCGAGTACTGAACTCTAGCACGCGCGTGTTCGATCCGTTGCAGCGACATTAATGCATCGAAATTATTTTGAAGCGCCGTGTCGATCAATGCAACGAGTTGTTTGTCGGAAAAATATTCACGCCATGGCCGCGTGGCAACATTGGTTGAGTCGCCTGGCGTCGAGTAAGCAACCGGTAGTTGTTTCATGGGTGGCTCGACCGGCAACGCAGACTTACATCCGGAGACAACCAACAACAGCACAACAGCGGCTATCGCCGGTACAGGCCGTGCTTTAAGTGTTGAGAAAATGACATACAGACCAGGAATGATAAGCACGCCGAATATTGTTCCGAAGAGCATCCCTCCTGCCGCAGCCGACCCGATGGTCCGGTTACCGACGGCACCGGCGCCACTTGCAAACATTAGCGGGATCAAACCTGCGATGAAAGCGAATGATGTCATTAGGATGGGGCGAAGCCGAAGCATCGATCCTTCTATTGCTGCATCGATCGGCGACACTCCTTGGCGTTCCTTCATTGCCGCGAACTCAACAATAAGTATGGCGTTCTTGCCGAGAAGTCCAATGAGCATGATGATCGACACCTGCGCATAGATGTTGTTCTCGAGACCAAGGATCGCCAACAGGAAAAACGCTCCGAATATGCCTGTAGGCAGCGAAAGAATAACAGGCAATGGCAACAGGAAACTCTCGTATTGTGCAGCAAGCAACAGGTAAACAAACGTGAGACAGATAGCAAAAATGTAAATGGCTTCGTTGCCGGCAAGAACTTCGTCGCGACTTATGCCTGCCCAATCGATATCGAAACCATTCGGGAGTTTCTCGTTGGCAACCTCCTGGATTGCTTTGATCACACTGCCACTGCTGAAGCCGGCAGCTGCTTCGCCATTGAGCTCTGCCGATGGAAACATGTTGTACCGTGTGATCTGGTCGACACCGTAAACTTTTTCCATCGTTACGAACGAAGCAAACTGAACCATCTCGCCGCGATCGTTCTTCACGTAAAGTTTGAGGATGTCTTCCGGTGCAGCACGATATTCGGGCAGCGCCTGTACCATTACTTTATACATTTGCCCGAACCGAATGAAGTTTGAAGCATACTCACTTCCGAGTAGCGTCTGAAGAGTTCCCATGGCATTGCTCACCGACACTCCCTTCTGGGCAGCTTTGCCTTTGTCGAAATGAATGAGGTATTGCGGAAAGCTTGCATCGAAAATGGTGAATGCTCCCGCGACTTCGGGACGTTGCTCGAGATCGGCAATGAATTGCCGCACGGTGGTTTCCATCACTTTAAAGTCGCCGGCACCAGTCTTGTCGACAACACGCAGCTCGAAGCCACTTGCGTTTCCATAACCGGGAACAGCTGGCGGCGGAAAGAATTCAATACGTGCATCTTTGATGTGCCGGGTGCGCTCTTCCACCTCTGCTATCACTTCATCCACCGACTTATCGCGATTCGACCAGTCCTTGAGGTTGATCAGGCACGTGCCATAAGTCGCGCCGGTGCCATCGGAAAGAATGTTCGTACCGGCAAGTGTCGAGACAGACTCGACCTCCGCCAATCCCTCGCAGGCAACCTGGATGGCATCCACAATTGCTTTTGTCCGTTCGAGGGTGGCGCCTGAGGGAGTTGTCACGCTGGCGTAAAATGTTCCCTGGTCTTCGTTAGGGATAAAGCCTGCTGGCACAATTCGCACGAGCAATCCTGACATTGCCACAAAGATCAGTAACACAACCACCGTGATCACGCGGCGGTTGACGATCAATTCCAGAATACGTCCATATCTTTTTGAGATGCCGTCGTACCAGTTGTTGAACGATATGAAGAACCGATTTTTGTTTTCCTCGTGATTGCTCCTGAGCAGCAGCGCACACAACGATGGTGTGAGCGTTAACGCAACCACGCCCGACAACACTATAGCGATTGCCATCGTAAGAGAGAATTGCCTGTAGAATATACCCGACGGCCCATTCATGAACGCCACCGGTATGAACACGGCCGACATCACAAGTGTGATCGCTATGATGGCCCGGCTGATCTCCTGCATCGCTTCGTGGGTTGCCTGTGCGGGCGAAACACCATGCTTCTGCAGCTTCACGTGTACAGCTTCGACAACCACTATCGCGTTATCGACTACAATACCGATCGACAGCACGAGTGCAAACAGCGTGATAAGGTTCAACGAGAAACCCAGGAACTGCATGAAGAAAAATGTTCCAACCAGCGACACCGGTACAGCTATCGCGGGAATGATGGTCGATCGAAAGTCCTGTAAAAAAATGAACACGACTAGCGACACCAGGAGGAATGCTTCGATCAGCGTCTTCACCACTTCATGAACCGATGCATCGAGGAACCTCGACACATCGTAGCTGATCTCGTAGTTCATGTGACTAAGAAAAGACGACTCTTTCAGCTCGGCCATCCGAAGCTTAACGTTCTCGATCACCTGGCTTGCGTTCGAGCCGGGAAGCTGCTTAAGCATGATCGCAGCAGTCGGGCGGCCGTTCAGCTTCGCTTCGACGTCGAAGTACACTGTACCGAACTCAACATCGGCCACGTCGCCGATCCTCAGGATCTTTCCGTCTTCGTCGGCACGAAGAATGAGGTCGCGATATTCTTCGGGTGTGCTGTAACGGCCGGTGTATTTCACAACATACTGGAGCGATTGATCGGTCTTGTCGGAGCTCTCGCCGATCTTGCCGGGCGCTGCTTCCACGTTCTCTTCCTCGAGTGCGTTCAACACATCGTCGGCAGAAACATTGTATGCGCGCATGCGGTCGGGACGCAGCCAGATGCGCATCGCATATTTTTTAGCCCCGAACATTTCGGCATAGCCGACTCCGTTGATGCGTTTAAGCTCCGCAAGAATATTGATGTCGGCAAAGTTGTAAAGGAACTTCTCCTGGATGGTCGGGTCGTTGCTATAGATGTTGAGATACATCAACATCGCATTCTCTTCTTTTGCGATCTTCACACCATTGCGCGTTACTTCGGGCGGGAGCTCTCCCATTACTGCAGCCACACGATTCTGAACGTTCACCGCAGCAACATCCGGATCGGTACCAATCTCGAAAATGATCTGCACGACACCCACCCCGTCATTACCTGCATCCGACGACATGTATTTCATGCCGGGCACGCCGTTGATCGAGCGCTCGAGTGGAACAATTGCTGCCTTCGTCACCGTTTCAGCATTCGCACCGGTGTACTCGATCGTGACGTTTACTTCAGGCGGGGCGATCGACGGGAATTGTGCCATCGGCAATCGCACCAAAGCAAGAACACCAAGAAGTGTAATCAATACGCTAACCACGATGGCCAAAACTGGCCTCTGTATAAATTGAGCAATCATCGTCGTGGAGTTATCGTTTTGCGATCACCTGCTCCGACTTCACGGCGGTGGGATTGATCTTATCGCCTTCCCGTACCAGTTGGATGCCTTCAAAGATAACCTTGTCGGCTGTTTGCAAACCCGATTCGACGACATACCAGTGTGGAATCGAGAACGCTGTCCTTATCAGCTTCATCCTTGCGGTATTCTGATCGTCGACGGTGTACACGTACACATCGCCCTGGATCTCAAACGTACATTTCTGTGGAACAAGGAGAACGTTATTCAACCTCTGTGATATTAAAACCTTACCGCTCGAACCGTGCTTCAGGATACTCTCGGGGTTTGGAAATCTTGCGCGGAAAGCTATGTTGCCCGTACCAGGATTTATTTTACCCTCAACCGTTTCGATCACACCTTTGTGCGGATAGACATCATTGTTCGCCAACACCAACTGCACTTTGCCCTTCTCTTCCGAATGATCGGAGAGGATATAATCGAGGTATTCCGTTTCAGAAAAGTTGAAGTACGCGAAAACTTCCTTCGAGTCGGAGATCGACGTTAACAGGTCACCTTCGTCGACCACGCTTCCTGCTTTGATCGGAAAGCGGTCGATAATTCCATCGAAAGGGGCGCGTATCTCCGTGTAAGCAAGTCGAAGTCGTGCGGTTGCTTCGTGAGCTTTTGCTTCTTCGATGCCTGCCTTTGCTGCGTCGAGCTTCGCGTTGGCGAGATCGAGTGCAGTCTTCGAAACAACATTCTTCTCAACGAGACTTTCGGTGTTCTGCAGGTCTACCTCGGCGGTCTTCGCATCGGCAATGGCGGTCTTCAACATCGCACTCGCCTTTGCAAGCTCTTCCCGAAACTCCTGGTCGCCGAGACTGAAAAGCAACTGACCTTTTTTAACGTTCTGACCCTCGTCGACGTGTATCTTATCGAGATACCCGGAGATCCTCGTCCGGATGTCGACGTTCTGCACCGACTGAATGCTCGCTACATAATCTTCCGTGTACACAGTGTCCTTTGTCACGGGACTTATCACGGGAAAAGATTCGACTTCGGACTCACTCCTTTTTTCAGGAGAGCACTTTGTTAAAACGACTATAGACGCAAATAGAAATATCCTTAATACCATTGCTTAAGCTGATTGAATTAATAGAACACATCATGGCCATGTTGGTCATGAATCGAATTGAAAAAAGAAACAGCTTAGCCTTTAGGCGGCGGAGAGGTTACGTCTTCAGACGGAGATGGAAGAACAACAGAATGGGGAATGTGTTTGTCGGTTTTCGTCCAATCAAACGGGCACTTGATCGAAATTGAAAAATCGTTTGGTCCGAGAAATTCTATCGTAATGTCTAACATCCCGCCTTCGTCACTATCGCGTTCGTCGTATTCTTCAAATGCGTCGTTCCATTCGAATACTACTTCGGCGAGCAACTCGGCAAGACTTTCGATGTCGTTAATGGAAAGGTCTTCAGGAACTGAGTCAGGATCGGCATCACGCGAGTCGACACTGAAGTTGAGGAAGAAAACAGCCAGCAACAGGCATAAGATCCTGCTTATGAAACTATTTCGCATGCCATTCAACCTCATACTTTCAAAAGTAAGTTTTTTATTTTTAGACAATGACAAAAACCCCGTTAATAACTCTGCTATCGTTTTCGGTAGTCAGTTTATTTGCCCGGTCAACCACTCAAACCCCAACTAAGGCCATTCACCACCGCAAGCAAGCCCGGGGTTGCTTACTTCAATCAAACGAGGATCACGAAAAAATTCGGTCTTTGGCTGGATGTGCATTACCGCATGACAGACAACTTCATCGACCGTTGCAATGGCTGTAGCTGGAACAGCGTTTCAATGAGAAAGTTACAAACGATGTGAAAGTCGGGGGATACAATTACAGTTCCTGAACTTTGGTGAAACAATTGTGTACAACACTATCGATCAGAACCGTTTATCGTTGGGTCTAAGATATCAATTTACATGACACCTGAACGCGCAGCTTGCTTATATGAACGTGTACCAGCAGGAATCATCGGGAAACAGTTATTTTTCTACTCATACCATTAGATTGTTCGTTTATCACAACATCGTTCTTACAGAACCTTGAAAACTTTATATTGTAAGCATGAAAACTATTATAACAGCATTCGCATTCATCTTATCGGCAACCCTGTTTGCACAAACACCACAACCTATCGAAGGTCGTTGGGATCTTGTTGTTGAGAAGGATGGCAAACAACTTCCTTCGTGGCTCGAAGTGAAGCATTCAGGTAATCATACACTGGTTGGTCGTTTTGTATATGCCTTTGGCAGCGCACGACCGATATCGGAAGTTAAATTTAAAGACGGCGCATTCAGCTTCGCCATTCCACCGCAGTGGGAAAAAGGCGATCGCAACATGGAGTTCAATGGAACCCTCACAGGTGAGACCATTAAAGGCACAATGGTTTACACCGATGGGCAAACCTACAACTGGACCGGAACGAAAGCACCTTCGCTAAAGCGCGATAAAGAGCCGGCATGGGAAAAGGCCACGCCGTTGTTCAATGGCAAAGATCTTACCGGCTGGCATGCAGAAGGTAAAACAAACCAGTGGGTTGTCGAGAACGGTGTGCTTACAAGTCCCAGGAGCGGGTCGAACCTCATCTCCGATCAATCATTCAAAGACTTCAAGATCCACGCAGAGTTCCGCTTTCCCAAAGGAAGCAACAGCGGACTTTACCTTAGAGGTCGCTACGAAGTACAGATCGTCGACAGCAAAGGGATGGATCCCGACGACGGACTATTCGGAGGTGTGTATGGTTTTCTTACTCCGAACGAGATCACGGCCAACGATGGCGGCGAGTGGCAAACATTCGATATCACGTTGGTTGGAAGAACTGTGACTGTTGTCGCGAATGGTAAATCGGTGATCACAAACCAATTGATACCGGGAATAACCGGCGGAGCATTGGATAGCAAAGAAGGCGAAGCGGGACCGTTTATGATCCAGGGAGATCATGGGCCGGTGGAGTTCAGGAATATTACGGTAACCGTGGCTAAGTAAATTACAGGCGCTCCATTACAAGAGCACCTAAAGAAGAAATTGAATAACCAACCTCGTGACTGATCGTCAGTCCGAGGTTTTTTAATTTCCGGACGTTGAGTTTGAAATCCATGCGATCCATTTTCATTACGTCGGCGAGATCGCCGGCACGACGTTCCGGGTAGCGTTCAATGAGCTTTAGTGTTTTCAACACCCATGGGCCGCGGGTTTTGTCGAGGCGGTCGAGCTTCACTTTTATCTTTTGAAATTCTTCGTCGGAGAGTGAAGTCTTCTCGCGAAGTTCGATCCTCGGATCCTCCGACTTATAGCTCAGCTTGATCTTGTAAACCTTGCCGGGATATTTATTCAGCTCATGTAGCATCGACTCCAGGTTTTCGAAGCCTGCCCTCTTCGCATCAGCTTTCGTGATCGATCTTTCGTCGACCACCTGTACCTTATCGAAGCTGATAACGCCGATTGCCGATCGCATGGTACCGCCTTCTTTCACGTGGGGTTTCTCCCAACGCCGGAAGGCGAGGGATATCGTACCATCTTTAATACCACCAAGCTGATGCGATCTGAAGATCATTTATGATCAAAGATAGCTCATTCTGAGCGGAGGCTGTTCACCGGGTTGCTTACTGCAGTTTTAATTGTTTGCGTGCTGATGGTTATCAAGGCAACTACGATCAGAATTAACCCGCTCAGACCGAATACCCACCAATTAACTTCTGTACGGTATGCGAAATCTTCCAGCCATCTGTCAGCAGCGTACCAGCACAATGGCACTGCGATAGCAAAGGCGATCACGACCAACCGCACAAGCTCCGACGACAGGATCACTACAAGGTTCGACACGGAAGCGCCGAGGATCTTGCGTATGCCAATCTCCTTGGTCCGTGTTTCGGAAGTATACATCACAAGCCCCAGCAGTCCGAGGCAGCTTGTTAAGATCGAAAGTCCCATCGCCCAGTTTAACAGCCGCGATGTGTTTTGCTCCTCCTGGTAAAAACGCGCGATCGAGTCGTCGAAAAATGTATAGTTGAAGTCATTTTTGGGATACAGCTTCTTGAAAGCTGAGCCGATCGTTGCAAGCGTCTCCGTCCATCTATCGCTCTGCGGGTTAAGCTCTACGTGC
>DASRSO010000260.1:0-51854 GCA_035656375.1 Cyclobacteriaceae bacterium
CCACTTGCTTTCCGTTATTCGACCAGCCAAATCTAAAGGCCAGCTACACCCTTACTTTGAAAGTACCCGATGGGTGGGATGCTGTGTCGAACGGCGCTTTAAAATCGAAAGCCCCGTTCTCATTCGAATCAACAAAACCTATCAGCTCCTATCTTTTTGCATTCGCTGCCGGAGAATTCAAAAGCGCATCCAAAACCGTGAACGGCCGCGAGATGACCATGTACTATCGCGAGAACGACAGCGTGAAAGTAAAAAAGAATCTCGACGAGATCTTCCGTCTTCACGGTGAAGCGCTCTTGTGGCTCGAAGAGTATACTTCCATCCCCTACCCTTTCGGGAAATTCGACTTCGCCCTGATCCCTTCGTTCCAGTACGGAGGCATGGAACATCCCGGCTCCATATTTTACAACGAGTCGTCGTTGTTCCTCGACGACAACGCATCGGTAAACCGAAAGATGGGACGGGCCAGTCTGATCGCACACGAAACGGCACACATGTGGTTCGGCGACCTGGTTACTATGGATTGGTTCAACGACGTGTGGATGAAGGAAGTGTTTGCAAACTTCATGGCCGCAAAGATCGTACAGCCTTCGTTCCCGGAGATCGATCATAACTTAAGATTTCTGCTGGCGCACTACCCTGCGGCCTACTCTGTCGATCGCACTAAAGGAGCCAATCCAATCATTCAACCTCTGGATAATCTAAAAAATGCGGGGACCATGTACGGTGCAATCATCTATCAGAAAGCCCCGATTGTTATGCGACACCTCGAAACAATGATCGGCCAGGATACGATGAAGGTCAGTCTCCGTGAATACCTCAAAGAGTTTTCATACAAGAACGCGGTGTGGGACGACCTTGTAAACATTATCGATAAAAGGAGTCCCGAACACATCATGCAATGGAGCAAAGCATGGGTGTACACAGCCGGTATGCCCACAAATGAGTTCAAGGATGGTGAGTCGTTCAAGACATTCGACTATGGGTACACGCCGATGACCAAAGACATAAAAGCCGACTTCTTTTCGACCTACGACACATGGAAAACATCGTCAACCCGGGGGGCCATGCTCATTAACTCGTGGGAAGGAATGTTGCGCGGAGATGGGCCGGCACCGGGAAACATGCTGATGGACATTTATGCCGTGCTGCAACTCGAAAAAGATCCTTTGATCACCGACCTTCTCCTCGGCTACCTCGAAACACTCTGGTGGACATTCCTCACAAGCGAAACACGAGCAGTTAACCCGGATGTCGAAGAATTGCTCTGGTCGTTCGTGGCACAAACGAAAGACAAGGGCATGCAGTCGTCGTACTTCCGTACGTTTCGTTCGATGGCCACAACGAAAGAGAGTCTCTTCAAACTCGAAGGTATCTGGAGTGAGAAACTTAAAGTTCCGGGCCTCACTTTGTCTGAAGAAGACAAGATTGCACTTGCCTGTGAACTTGCGTTGAAAGTCGACACATCATTTGTGCAAAAGCAAATCGACCAGACAAAGAACCCGGATCGTGTAGAACGATTGAAGTTCGTTGCACCCGCACTAAGTCACAAACACGAGGTACGCGACCTGTTTTTCGAATCGTTAAAGAAAGAAGAGAATCGTGAACACGAGGCGTGGGTGCTCGAAGCACTTGGATATCTTCATCATCCGCTTCGCGCAACCAGCTCGGAGAAATATCTACTTCCTTCCCTGGAATTACTGCAAGAGATCCAACTCACCGGCGACATTTTCTTTCCTCAACGCTGGCTTAACACTACGTTCGATGGGCACTCGAGCCAGGCGGCAGTAGACATCTGCAAAAAGTTTCTTGCGGACAGACCAGACTATCCGCCATATCTCGCCAACAAGATCCTGCAGGCTACCGATATGACCGAGCGTGGAGCAGCTTTGAAACTGGATCCGTTACTTTCTCGGTAACTTCTCCTCGCGGTTTGCCGCAAGCCATGCAAATGCAGCAGTCATAACTGCATTGTGCTTCAGGTCTGCTTCAACCAGCTTGTCGTACAGGTCCATGCTTGTATGGTGTGTTCTCGACGAATACTCGATAGGATCCTGGATAAACTGGAATCCGGGTAAGTTGATCTGATCGAAAGGCACGTGATCTGTGGCCCCGGTATTGTTGAACGTCAGCGTGGTAGCTCCCATCTTCTCGAACGGCTTCAACCATGCGCGGAAAATTGGTCTCACTTTCTCGTTGTTCTGCAAGTACACGCCGCGGTACTTTCCTGTGCCGTTATCCATATTGAAATAAGCAGACAGTTTTTCGCCGGCGGGTTTGAGCGTGATCGAATCGTATGGAGCTGCCTTGTCGAGGCGTTCTCCAAACGTGCGCTTCACGTAATTGCGTGAGCCGATAAGTCCTTGTTCTTCGCCGCCCCAAAGTGCGATGCGAATTGTGCGGCGTGGTTTTACTCCGAGTGTTTTAAGTATCCTCATCGCTTCCATCATCACGGAAGAACCTGCGGCATTGTCGGTTGCACCTGTACCCGCATGCCACGAGTCGAGGTGTGCGCCAATCATGACAACTTCGTCTTTCAGGTCTGTTCCTTCGATCTCTGCGATCACGTTGAAGCCGGGGCCGGGCGCTGTGAACTCAGTTTCCAGTGTGAGCTCCATTTTGGCGGGGAGTCCTTTCTGGATCTGGCGGATAAGCCTGTTGTAATGTTCGTCGGCAACAATGATCTGTGGAAGCACTTTCGGTGCAGCAGCGGATGCGGCACGCACCCGTTGTGATTGTGGAACGCTTGGTGGATAAGGTAATGTAACTGAACCTACGAGCACGGTACCATCTTCGAGCCGTGTGGTTGGGCTGGGTTCGAGTACGGCAACAGCTCCTTCCTTCATGAGGAAGTCCCACTTTGCAAATGCAAGTTGTTGTGCTTCGCGCGATTGCTGGAAGCGGCTGAAATCTGCCGGAGGCTCGGGACCTGCATTCGAGAGTCTAAGCAGTGTCGAATCTGTGAATCTTGAAGCGTCGGCCTTGAACCCGGGCTTGACGGCAACGGGTGCGCCGAACAATATGATCTTTCCTTTCAGCTTGCCTTTATATTTTGCAAGGTCCGCTTCAGTGGGTGCATCGAGATAAACAACATCGGCCTGAACGGGACCTTTCACGCCGGGGGTCCATGCTTTCGGGTAACCTATAACCGGGAAGTAAACCGGGCCGAGTGCCTGAAGACTGAATTTCTTCAATGACCAGCCGCGACCGAATTCTTCATCCCAGGTATCGAATGCAACATTGGTGAGACCCCACGACTGCAAAGTGTTCTTTGCGTAGTTGGCGGCATTCTGGTATCCGGGTGAGTTGGTGAGGCGCGGACCATGTATGTCGGTAAGCTGGCTCACAATCTCCATGACCTGGGATTTTTCGAAGCCTTCTTTTTTGATCTTCGCGATCATGGCAGTGTCGACTTTTTCGACAGCCTGCGCAAGAATATTTGTAGAGATAATGGTTGCAAAAAATACAACCACGACACGCATAGTTTTCATGGAGCGGGTAAGGTTAAGAGGGCGTTAATATATAATTTTATATGATGAAAAAAATTCCGCTTATCCTAATGGTTTTGCTCATTGCAATGATTGGCTGCAAGCAACGCGAAGAGAACCAAAAGAAAGACAGCGTGATCACCGAAGAGTATGTGACCAGGGTGATCACTACCCTTGCATCGGATGAGATGCGGGGCCGCAAGTGGTCGTCGGCTGCGGATATTGGCCGGGCTGCAGATTACATCGCCTCACAATTCAAAGAGATAGGACTCGAACATTTTAATGGCCTCAGTGACTATAAGCAGGCATTCGAGGGGAAGAGCAATGTTGTGGGAATGATCAAAGGGAGGACGAAACCCGACGAGTTCGTGATTTTTTCCGCCCACTACGATCATCTCGGGATTAGGACACCGGTTGCCGGAGATTCTATCGCGAATGGCGCCGACGACGACGCATCCGGATGTACGGCCGTGATCGCCCTGGCAAAATATTTCAAGAATCTTGACAAGAATGAACGGTCGCTCGTCTTCGTAACATTTACTGCGGAAGAAGCTGGCGGCATCGGCTCGAAATATTTTTCAGAGAACATGGATCCCGACAAGGTCGTTGCGATGTTCAACATCGAAATGATCGGCAAGCCTTCGAAGTGGGGACAGAACTCAGCATTCATCACCGGCTTCGATCAAAGCAGCTTCGGCAAAATCCTTCAAAAAAATGTAACGGGGACCGAGTTCCAGTTCATGCCCGACCCATATCCCGACCAGCAATTGTTCTATCGTTCCGACAATGCAATGCTTGCAATACAAGGTGTTCCCGCACACAGTATTTCAACAAGCCAGATCGACAAGGATACGCTTTATCATACGGTGAATGATGAAGTGGCGACCCTGGATATGAAAAACATCGTAGCTGCAATAAAAGCGATAGCGGTTGGTGCAAGAAGTATCGTAAGCGGCGACGATACCCCCACGCGCGTTCCTAAACCGGACGTAAACTCGATGTAAACACCGACCCTATCTCGTCGGCATACGGACTCACAAACAAAGTCTCTTCCGATTTAAGTACATACTCCGAATAATATCCGGGAACCATGTTTGGCGCTGGTGGCGTAAGCACGGGATAACACTTCAGCAAATGATATTTATCGGTACGAACGTCGAACACGATGATCGACCATTCATTCATGGCCTTTTCGGTTGTCAGGAACACGGGGAAATCAAGAAGTGCTGCGCCACTTAGTTCCGGTGTTTGGTTGGCGTAGAAGTAGTCGTAAAACAATACCGTACTGTCGACACCAGATCTTGCCAACGAATTCTTAAGCTCTGTCAATCGATTGAACATCATGTTCACCGGAACATGATTATTGGTAAACTCCATTAACGGTTTCCAAAAGTCTGTTCGTAGCTCGAGGAATTCTATGTATGGAGTTCCAATGTCGAGCTTGTAGTCGAACGCACGATAGCCCGGAACAAAATACCCGGGGTAGAAATACTTCATTCCGCGATCGCGACAGAATTTTATCTTTTGATAAATGAGAAACTTGCCGAGGCTGTATTTCTTATAATCAGGGTCGTAGATCGACGCGATGCCCATTGCACTTTCACTGCCGAGATCGAAATAGCCATTCGCTATCAGCTTGCTATTATCGTACACCGACACTTCCCACGTTTCGAAAATATTGTGGTCGGAGTTGCCGAACAGCAATGTTTGCAACGAAGCTGAGGCTTCGAATGCAACAGCTTGTTTGTAGCGAAGGTAGAGAAGCTCTTTTTCTATGGTGATCGACGCGGGACGGATCTCAACCTGGAATCCTGCGTTCCTTTGAAGAAGTTTTTTTTCGGTAGAACCCGACTGGTACTGGTCGAGCAGCACCCGGAGCCATATGGCGCTGTAAAATGTGTCTTTAAAATTAAGCCAGTTGGTGGTGAAGATGGTCTGACCCATACGAAACCATCCCCGTTCGAGATAGGCATCCAGTTCTGTTGGAGCAATGTGGTCGGGGCAATGGACATCAACAAACATTCGATCTTCAGTCAATCTCACTTCCTAAAATAACGTAAAACAGCGCCACATAAGCGGTCTTTCCGTATCCAATTTGGAACAGAATATGTAATCACCTTCTTTAGCGACCTGCCTGCCGGCAGGCAAGACCTGCCCGCTACCAGACGACAGACCAGCATCGCCCAAATGACCGCAAATTCTTCCCATACTACCACTTTTTTACACCTTTTGGCGGTCGGTTGTGGCGTGTTTTTGATGACGATCGCCTCCGGCCCTGCGAACGGCCAGCCCGCCGCCAAAGACTGGCTCGACAAAGGCATCAACTTTCCCTTCCAACAACAACCTCGCCACGACAGTGCTACGATCTACCTCACTCGGGCTCTCACGGCATATACCAACGCCAACGACAATGGCGGTATTGCAAGAACACAGATAGCGTTTGGCAACCTGTCGCTGAAAAGAAAGAAACTTCCCCGGGCGAAACAATTTTTCACCCAGGCACTCGAACGGGCACAACAGGACAAAGCTTTCGAACTTATGGTAGATGCCTACGATGGCCTGGCCAATACCTACCAGGCACAGAAGGATTTCAAAAGGGCAATCACTGCAGTGCGATTCATGCAAGGCGCCTACGATTCGATCATGATCCGCGATCGACGTCGCGAGCTCGACTCTCTCGAAAATAAGTACACAACGATCGTCAGGGAAAAAGATAGTTTACTGGTGCATGCAGAAGGCCAGCATGGTCTCGTGAAAACCGACCGGTTATTGCGACAGATCGAACGCAACGACATCCGTCTCACATTCTATTCTGTTGCATTGGGATTATCTTCAGTGTTGTTATTCTTCTTCGCTGCGTGGGTGATCGCGCGACAGAAAACAAAAATTGCAGAGTCGCGATTGAAACGAGAACTGGCTGCCACAAAGCTTGCGAATGAACAGTTCGACATCATTGCACACCAGGTTCGCGATGAACTGTCGAAAGGCTTGAACGACATTGTTCACGGTCAACTGTTGCTTCGGAGCATGATCGACACAATGTGGCTGATCAATCCCAACAACAAAACACTGGAGGCTTTGATCGCCTACATTCGCGAACAGACGAATGCCGTTCTGAAACTTTCGAGTGTGAACTACATGATCGTTGTTCCCGACAAGATTCCGAATGTAACATTGACAAGCCTCGAGAGGCTGAATCTTTTTATAGTGACACGTGAGGTTGTTAGCCACGCGGTGAAGTGTTCGAAGGCGAGTGGACTTACGTTGTCGATAACGCTCGAAGGAAAGCAGATAATTTTCAAAGTAAAAGACAACTCGCCGGCAGACGATGCGAAGGTGCAAAAGCGTGCCGACGAGTTGAAGCCCTACAGGGAGAAGATGGAACAGATCTATGGAACCATTGGGGTAATTGTAGAGCAGGGATCGATGGTGGTCATTTACAGGAAGGACCTGTAAACGTTATTCTACTTTTAAACTGAAGCTCACATCCAGGTCCGTCTCCCCATCATTCGAAGATGACGACGACGTTTTCAAATTTGGCTGGTGCTTCAATAAAACTCTGAATGTTGCTCCTTGAGTAGCGATGTCGGCGGTCCTCCACGAAGTTGTTAGTCCCAACGGAAGTCCCTTTTCGTCGAGAGAAGTATAGTTCACGGGATCGGCGCGAACATCGATGTTGCCGTTGCCCTCTGGTTGCGAGAAGGCATCACCAGTCCACCCAAAAAAGAACATGTGCTCGTCGCCTTCCTCCTCTACTTCATTAGAGATATCGTATTCGTCATCTGTGGGCTGTGCAAGTCCGTTGATGAGGTTGATCGAAAGGGTGTATGAAGTCGATTTTTTAAGTACGATAGGTCCGTCGGTTTTGATACTCTGAACGCCTTCGCCATCGGGGTCGGTTGCCGTTGCAACGATGGGTGTTCCGCTTGTTGGAGTAAATGTGAGTGTTGCCTTTGTTATCATCTCAGGCACATCTTCCTTCTGCGGATCGTTATTATCGCAACCCGGCAAGATCAATAGGATTAAAATAGCAGCGTATAGAAAAATAGAATTCTTAAAAGTCATGATTGAAAGTCGTTTAATGTTTTTTGAAGTCTTAACAGTGAATGTCTAGACAACAGGGGGAGCCCTGCCTTGAGAGAGGGCTACGAAAACAACGACTGGTTGAGGGAAAATACTTTCCTGGAAATCAGAGACTAGCGCAGGTTGAGGGATCTCTGTCCCGGCCGGCAGAACGATGTTGAATAAAACTTCAAGAGAACAGACCTGGCAGTGTTCGCCGTGTTTGAGAAGTATGGTCTGATTCTTTTTAGCTGCCGAGAAATACTCGTGCGCCTCGTGGCTGTCGTGAAAAAAGTGGAGGCCAACCTGGTTGAAGAGCAACGCTGCACCGAGGATGATCCATGCGAAAGTATGTCTGCGGCTCTTTTTCACTACTTCAAAATTAAGGTAATTCGCTGCATAATCATGTCCGTCCGTAAAATCATTCACATCGATATGGACGCGTTTTATGCTTCGGTGGAGCAGCGCGACCACCCGGAATACCGCGGAAAGCCACTTTGCGTGGGTGGTTCGCCGGAAGGTCGCGGCGGCGTGGTTGCGACGGCCAGCTACGAAGCCCGAAAGTTTGGGATCCACTCAGCGATGCCTGCGAAGCAAGCCTACAAACTTTGCAAGCATGCGATCTTCGTCTACCCTCGCTTTTCGGCTTACAAAGAAGTGTCGCGCCAGATCCGTGAGATCTTTCGCCGCTATACGGATCTCATTGAACCCCTATCGCTCGATGAAGCCTACCTGGATGTAACTGTCGACAAGCAGCAGATAGGTTCTGCTATCGAGATCGCGAAGCTCATCAAGAAAGCAATCAAAGAAGAGTTGAACCTGACGGCTTCGGCGGGAGTGTCGGTGAACAAGTTTGTTGCAAAGATTGCTTCAGACCTCAATAAGCCCGACGGCCTGACGTTCATCGGTCCATCGAAAATAGAACGCTTCGTTGAGAAGCTGCCGGTGTCCAAGTTTCATGGCATCGGGAAAGTAACGGCGGAGAAGATGAAGAAGATGGGGATACACACCGGTGCCGACCTGAAGAAGTTGACTGAACATGAGATGGTGAAGCACTTCGGAAAAACCGGAAGGTTTTTTTACAAGATTGTGCGAGGCATCGATAACAGGGAGGTTATACCCGACCGTGAAACAAAATCGGTTGGCGCGGAAGATACTTTTCCGTTCGACCTGAATGAGATAAAAGATATGTACAGGGAGTTGGATAAGCTTGCGGAAGTTGTTCACAACAGGATTACAAACTATAACCTGAAAGGGAGGACGATAACAGTGAAGATCAAGTATAGTGATTTCAAGATCATCACACGAAGCAGCTCGTTTCCGGAAGCGGTGGGAGATTTGGAGACGATTGTGAATACGGCGCATGAGTTGTTGAAGCAGACAGAGCCGGAAGGGAGTAATATAAGGTTGTTGGGGGTGAGTGTTTCGAATTTTCCGGGGGTGGTGGAAAGGCCGAGAGACGAGACGGGTTCTGACCAGTTGGATTTGTTTTAGAATACTTAGGAGCTGAAACGCTAAATATTAAACTCTAAATATTAAACTCTAAATTCTAAATGTTAATTGGGTTCTTCGTAAGTCATTTAGACTTTAACATTTAGAGTTTACTATTTAATATTCTCAAAAAAATACTCCAAAAATTCTTAACCCCCTTTGTCCACATTTCATCATCCCGCGGTACTATACCCAAAAAAACCATGAAGACCATTATCCCTTTACTCCTCCTGCTGGCAGCTTGTACCCCGGCCAAACAATCCCCTTCAGAAAACATCGCCCGCGAGATTTTCAATGCTTTCAATGCCCACGACTGGACGAAAATGGAATCTCTATACTCTCCAAACGTCGAGCTCGTCGATCCTTCGTTTGGAACCAAGACCGGAAAAGAGGGAATGACCGAATTTTATAAGTCTGTACCCGATATCCACGACGAAGTAAAGACCGTTACCGCTTCGGGCAACACCGTTGTGGTTGAGTTCGTCTCCACTGGTACAATCGACGGACAAAAGTTTTCATTACCGATCTGTACCGTTTTTAAGATAGAGAACGGACTGGTGGTGAGCGATCACACTTACTACGATCAAACCAATAATTGATAACCCAATGAAAAGATTTTTATTGCTTATAAGGGAAGACCTTCGCCGCGTCGAAAACCTTACAGAAGCCCAACTCCACGAAGAGATCGCTATTATGACCAGGTGGGTGGAAGAGATGACCAAAACCGGAAATTTTGTGCAAGGCGATCCCCTGGAAAATGGAATGCGAATGGCAACCAGCTCCAAGATCCTCTCCGACGGTCCGTTTATTGAGGCGAAAGAGGCAGTTACTGGATTTACGATCGTAAAAGCTGCAAATATCGATCAGGCTGCCGAACTTGCTATGGGCTGTCCGCTGGTTCAAAATGGACAGATAAAAATAGAGGTAAGACCGATACTCGATTTCGCTTAGCGTGGCTTTGTGAACCCCCGTGTTGCTTTACGAAAGAGTTATAAGGCGAAGCCGCTGAAAGTTTCACAAAGCTCAAATGACATCAACAACGGCGATCAACACCATCTACAAGAAAAACTTTTCGAAGATGGTGATCGCCCTTGCGAAGTACACCGGCCTCCGCGACCTGGCCACCGCCGAAGACATCGTACAGGAAGCTTTTGCCGAAGCCGCACGTAAATGGGATATCCAACGTCCCGATAATCCCGAGGCCTGGCTTTACCGGGTTTGCCGAAACATTGCTCTCAACAAACTTCGCGACACAAAAAAGTTTGAGCCTGAAACGAGTATCGATGAAGGCTCATTCACGTACCAGGTGAACACCAAGACGGAAGACGACCAACTCCTGATGTTGCTCGCCTGCACTCACCCGAATTTCTCTCCAAAGAACCAGGTCGTCTTTGCGCTTCGTTACGTTGCAGGCTTTCGTATCGAACAGATTGCCAACATTCTCGGCAGCCCTGGCGACACGATCACGAAGACGTTGTTCAGGATGCGTGAGACGATCGTAAAAGAAAATATCAACTTCGAAACGGAGGTCGCGAATGCATCGCAGGCACAGAAGGAAGTGCTGCTGAAGATCGTGTACCTGATGTTCTCGGAAGGAGCAAAAACTTCGGGAGGACGATCGATACTCAATCTGGAGTTGTGCGAAGATGCACTCGGCCTTGGACTGGCAATGGCGGAATCGCCGGGGTTGACTTCGCCGCAAGCTCACGCGTTGATCGCGCTGATGCTCTTTAATCTTTCGCGCTTCGAAGCACGGTTCGACGAGCATGGCGACCTGGTCGAGCTGGAGAACCAGGACCGGTCGAAGTGGAACAAGGATATGATCAGGGTGGCGGTGCATCATATAACCCGGGCGGGCGACGGTGTGAGCTCGTATCATTTGGAAGCTGCCATCGCGTGGCTTCATGTGTCGGCACCAACGTTTGCGGCGACAGACTGGAACAAGATCGTGATCGTGTACCACAAACTGATCACCATCAACGACTCGCCTTTTGCCAGGATGAACCAGGCAATAGCATTGTTTTACTCCGGAAACGTTATCGGGGCCCTGCATCAACTAAAAAAACTTGGAGAGTCGGCATTCATGCAACAACATTACTTGTTTCACATGGCTCTCGGCAAGGTCGACAGTGCCAATTCAAAAAAGCATTTTGCAAAAGCTTTCGAGTTGAGCCCGCATGAAGTTGAAAAGCGATATATTCGAAGAACCTATCTCGAATAATTATGTCAAAAATATCACGCCGCAAATTCGTTGCCGCAGCAACTTTGCTACCTTTAGCAGCTACTGCCTCCAATATGGAAATCAAAAAAGATAAACCCAGGCTCGTACATCACGTGTTCTTCTGGCTGAAAAATCCTTCATCGACTGCCGACAGGGACAAGCTTCTTGCTGGTGTTAAGAGTTTGAAGAGGATCGAAACAATAAAAATGTTGCACGTAGGCGTGCCTGCAGGTACCGAAACACGCGATGTGATTGATAATAGCTATCATGTTTCCGAGTTGATGTTTTTTGACAGTGTGGAGGATCAGAAGACCTACCAGGATCATCCGATACACCTGCAGTTTGTGAAAGATCACTCGATGTTGTGGGACAAGGTGATCGTGTATGACACGATGGAGTCTTAGTTTCAAACTAAGCAAGCCAATCTTTGAACGCTGTCGCCTTTTCGCGACTTATATCCAATTCAAGATTGAACGGATGCTTCAATTGAACGGTTAATCCTTTGTGCGTTGTCTTTATCCGTGCGACTGTCTGCATATGAATGATGTACTGCCGGTTCACCCTGAAGAACACCGAAGGATCGATCAGTGACTCAATCTCGTCGAGGGTCTGGTGCTCACCAATCATTTTTTCATTGTCCATCGTGTGGATGAAGATGAGCTCCTCTTTGTGAAAGAACCCGATCTCCTTTTGGTTGATGGGTACCATAGCATTCCGCTGGATTGACAGGAACCGCTCCTTGTATTTTTTCTGCTCTTTCCCCCACCCCGACATCAGCACTTTTATCTGATCTGTAACAGATGCAGGTGCCGAAAGGGACCGGTATTTTTCCAATGCACCAACAAGTTCTTTTTCATCGATAGGTTTTAGAAGATAATCGATGCTGTTCAGCTTGAAGGCACGGATCGCATACTCATCGTATGCTGTAGTAAAGATGACGGGACACTTGAGCTTCCTGCTCTCGAAGATCTCGAAGCTGATGCCGTCCGAAAGCTGGATGTCGGAAAGGATAAGGTCGGGAGCCGGATGCTGATCGAACCACTTATGCGCTTCACTTACACCCGAAAGCATAGCGATGACCTCCGCATCAGGGTCAACCCTTGCGATGATCTTCAACAGATCTTTCGCCACTAACGGCTCATCTTCTATAACTAAAACCTTCATTGTAACCGTGGTATTTCACCATCAAACTCAAATCCCGGGTTCACCCAACCCATTGGTATATCTGCTTCAAACATGCCATCAGGCTTCCTGAATCTCATCTCCATCCTGCCTTCGATCATAAAACCGACAGACTGGTACAGCGAAATAGCTTTGAGGTTGCTCTCCCCCGTAACCAATTCAACTTTGCCAATGTTTGTATAGTTGTTCACTATTTCGTCGAGGAAGATCATTAACAGAGTCCTGCCGATCTTCTTACCCTGGTGATCGGGATGAACGAGAAATGTGACGTCACCCAGTACGTGATTGAAGTTTGCGAGACCAGGTCTGTATCCGTGGATCTCAGCAATCAACTCGTCGGGGTTATTTTCTTCCGAGCCCACAATGATCAGTCCATGGTCGAGGCTCTTCTTCACAAAGTTTGAAACGTACTCTTCCGTCATTTCATCCTCGTTGCGGGCAAGCAAGCCGGGGGTTTTGGCTACGGTCTTATAGAGTTTCACGATCTTCGGAATGTCGGTAAGTTCTGCGGTGCGGTAGTGCATAGGTTTATGGGTCAATTACACCAGTGGAACTTTCACCGAAAATTGGTTCTCGCCCGAGTCGATCTGTACCGGCTTGTCGGTAAGAAATTTGTAAAGTGACTTAAGGTTTTCGAGACCCTGCTTGTTCGATGTTTCCACCAGCTTTCTCACCTGCAAATTATTACTTACCACGAGATAATCATCATTTGTCTCAATACGTATCGACAACGGCCGGTCCTTGTCGACCACGTTATGCTTAAGGGCATTCTCGATCAGGATCTGCAGCGTTACCGGCACAATCGCCTTATCCTTCGAATGATCGTCGATGTTGAAAGAGATCGTTAGCGCCGACTCGAACCTGGTTCGAAGCAGGAAGACATAATTCTGGATAAAGTCCAGCTCAGTTTGCACGGTTACGAAATTCTTGCCCTTGTTCTGCAACACGTACCGGTACACCTTCGAAAGGTGCTGAAGAAATTGCGATGCCAGCCCCTGGTTTTCGAAGATCAAACTGTTCAGCGAAGTCAGTGCATTGAAAAGGAAATGGGGGTTCAACTGGTTCTTCAGGTTGTCGAACTGAACCTGCGTCTTTTCTTTATCGAGACGTTCCGCTTTTATCAGCGACTCTTTCCACTGATCAATGAAAAAGTCAAGGAAGAAAACACTGTTCACGATCACCGATCCAAGTATGTAAAGGAACCATGTCGCGGCTAGAAACATGCTGTCGAGCTTCACAGTTATGTAAGGCTCACCGAGTTCATACAACAGAAATCGCAACGTCAATGCATAGATAGCGCCCGAAACCATTTGAACAGCGATACGTCGCGGGATGTTTCCCTTGAACGGCAACCGCTGGTTCAGGAAATGATTGAACCAGTATAACCCCTCTATCAGCACCGCCATGAAGCAAAAGAACACCCAGAACAAAATATTATTTATCTCGATCGAGAATTGCCCTGAAAGTGCACGAACAAAATATGCCACAACAGAGCCAACGAACAGCGCCGTGGCTGTGATCAGTAGTCGTTTCCATTGTGGCAGTCTTCTTCCCATTATTTCAGCGAAACGTCGTAGATGAATTTAAATGTGTTGTCGGTGACGCTCTTCGGCATCAACGATAGAGCTACGTTCCGCAATGAGGTCATGAAAGGATTTTCCCATTGCGCCATTCTGCCGATCTGCCATGAGTCGTTCACGATCTTCGTGGTGCGTCGAATGCGTTTCTCTTCAAAGATCCTGAAAGCCGCCTCTATATTTTCGTTGGTCTCGATAAGATGCGACAACACTGCGGCATCTTCGATGGCCATACACGCACCTTGTCCCATGTTGGGTGTGGTGGCGTGCGCGGCATCACCCATCAAAACGACTTTATTGAAAGCAAACTGGTTGATAGGCTCGATGTCGATGATGTCGTTCCAGATGACCTTGTTTGTCCTCTTCACGAGCTCCGGTACCAGTGGATGAAAGTCTCTTACGAATGTCAGCAGATCCATGGGTGCCAGCGATCGCATCATCGGGTCGTTTGGCCCTGCGTTCACACACATAAACCAGTACACTCTCCCTTTCGTCAACGGTACGATCCCAAATCGCGTTCCCTGTCCCCATGTTTCTGAAGTCTCGTCCGGATCGAAGCCGGCAGGAAGATCATCGGTCACCGCCCGCCAACAAGTGTAGCCGGCGTAACGAGTCTTCACATTACTCAACAACTTCTTTCGTGCGACGGAATGAATGCCGTCTGCTGCAATCATATAGTCGGCTTTCGCAATCGAACCATCTTTAAAATTGATGAGCACACCATCATCGCTCTGTGTAAAGTCGACACAAGCTTTGTCGAGCTTGACAGTCCCGGGCATCAGTTTGCTGATCAATACATTGTGAAGATCTGCGCGGTGAATGGTGAAGTTATTCACAACTCCGAACCTTTTGCTTACTGCTTCGGAGTCGGTGCTCATGAGAGGCTTGCCGCTCTTGCTTCGGATCACAACTTTCTTCAGTACTTTCCCTTCCCGAAGAACATCCTGGTCGATGCCGATCTCGCGAAACGCCTTAACTGCATTACCTGCGAGTCCCAACCCTGCTCCTACCGGCTTCCATTGAGGGGCTCCTTCGTAAACTGTTACATCGATGCCCTTGCGCTGGAGAGCGATAGCCAACGTGAGCCCGCCAATTCCTCCGCCAAGGATCGCAAACGTCTTTGGTATTTTCATGACTTTTTTACCTGTCGTGCCTTCGAAAGGCGGCGAAAGCGCCGCTCTTCTCTTACATGTTTTTCGAAATTAGTGAGAGCTACGTTGAAGTTTTGCACGTACAAAGCGCCGGCGGTACTGATGTTGAAATGAGTTTCCATAACCTTTTCGTTTTATACCTATTAAACAATCCAACCGCTTCTTACCCCTATTTCTTGAGTCAAAATACGGGCGGGAATGCCCCGGGGATGCAACTGTCGCAGCGAAGCCACTGATTTTCAAATTGAAGTGCGCTAAATTGCTCCCGAATTGTTGACTAATGACTCCAAAACTCGCCTTTTACCCTGTCGACAGCGATTTCGACCCCACGTTTTCCATCCTGATCCCCTCCTGGAACAACCTCCCATACCTGAAGTGCTGCGTGGAGAGTATCCGGAAAAATTCCACTTTCCGCCACCAGATCGTCGTTCATGTGAACGAGGGCAAAGATGGCACTCTCGACTGGGTTCGACAGCAAGGGCTCAGTCACACACACTCGGAAACCAACGCGGGTGTATGTTATGGTTTCAATGGACCAGCTTCCCTGGCGAAGTCAAAATACATCGTCTTATCCGACGACGACTATTATTATGCCCCCGGTTGGGACAAAGCATTGATGGATGAAATCCGGTTACAGAAAGACATCTACTTCTGTATCACCGGCACCATTATCGAACATAGTGCCAGCCAGTACGACAGCATCATTGCAAACAGGAATTACGGGAAGACAGTGGATGAGTTTGATGAGGCGAGATTCCTGGAAGAGTACAACACGATACCGTTTCATGACTGGAATGGTTGCAACTGGTATCCATTGGTCCTTCATAAGAACATCTGGGATCTTATCGGCGGACTCAGCATCGAATTCTTTCCTGGTATGGCATCGGACCCGGATATGATGATGAAGCTATGGCATTGTGGGGTAAGATATTATAAGGGAGTGAGTGCATCCCGCGTTTATCACTTCGGCTCAAGAACTACAGCACGTGTAAAGAAGAACGATGGCAACAAACAGTTCCTCCACAAATGGGGCATCTCGAAGTCGACGTTCTTCGAATACTACTTACGACTTGGAAAAGATTTTATGGGAATAACTCCCGAACCTGTCCCTGGAGAATTCAGCGGAAAGCTATTGCGCGATAAAATAAAAAAGGTGTTTACCAGCCTTTCCTGATAGTCGCACACACGTACTCTATCTGTTGCTCCGAAAGATGATTGTTCAACGGCAACACGATGTACTTATCTTCCACCTTATCCATATTCGGCATATCGTCGCGACGTCCGCCAAGTACCGAGTAGCGATCGTTGCGATAATGCACCTGCCCCGATTCGATCTTATTTTCGCGTAAGTACTTCATAAAGTCTACGCGTTTCTCGACGATGGCGGTACACAACCAGGCTGCGTGGGTGCGATCGGTATATTCAGTACCAATAAGTTTCAGCCCGGGGACATTCCCAAGCTCTCGTTTATAGATGCTGAAAAGTTTCTGACGATAGGCGAGTGTGTTGTCGAAGATCCTGAGACCGGCGAGTCCCATTACCGCGGCGATGTCGGTCATCTGGTATTTGTAACCAACTTCCCAGATGTCGTTCTCCCACATTCCTTTTTGTTTGTTCGAACGATCGATCCCAAACCAGCGAATGCGTTCTCCCTTTGGAATAATGTTCTTGTCTTTAACAACCAGCATACCACCGTCGCCCGTAGTAATGTGTTTGATGGCCTGGAAGGAGAACATTGTGAAGTGCGATATCGAACCGATCGGTTTACCGTTGTACGTTGCGCCTAGTGCATGTGCGGCATCTTCGATAACGGGAATGTTGTATTCGGCAGCGATGGCAAGAAGTTCGTTCATGTCGCAAGGCAGTCCGCCGTAGTGAACACAAACGATGGCTTTCGTTTTCTCATTCACCAGTTCACGCACATGTGGAATACTGATGTTGAGTGTTTCAGGATCGATATCTGCGAACCTGAATTTTACACCCATGTAGAGGAAAGGGATTGTTGTTGCGGTACAGGTAAATACCGGGGTGATCACTTCATCGCCGGGCTGCAGGCCGGCAAGTATGTATGCAAGGTGCAGTGCGTCGGTGCCCGATCCGACAGCGAGTGATTGACCTTCGCCGCCAAACTTTGCAGTGAATTCTTTTTCGAACTCGGCAACACGCGGACCTTGCCCGATCCACCGTGAGTGGAGGACTTTCGTGACTTCGGCAACGGCTTCCTCGGGGACGAACGGGTAAAAGAGGAATACGCCTTCATCTTCTTTCATAACGGGCAATTCGCCCATGGGTCTTTCCTTCATCCGCTTTTGAAAATTTGGGGCGCAAATTACACTTTTTTGGTGCGGGGTGCTAGGTGAGGGTGCTGAGTGCTGCTGCGGGGTGCCGGGTGTCGGGACATTTCAGGTTTCGATAAACGCAGACCGGGGAGACATCATTTGCGTCAGCGATCGCTAACCGAAATGATTATCTCCCCGGTGGAAATGAATTGCGGGTGGGAATCAATTATCCGCACCTTGCGCCCCGCCGCGAAGCGCCTATAAGGCTATAAATTGGGTTGTGGTGTTGTTCTCAGATACGGTTTTATGCGTTTGTGCCCTTTCGGGAATTTCGCCGGGATATCCTCGTCTTTCACCGCTGCTGTGATGATCACATCTTCCCCGTGTTTCCAGTTCGCGGGCGTAGCCACAGAATATTTTGCAGTGAGCTGCAGGCTATCGATCACACGTAGTATCTCATCGAAATTCCGTCCTGTCGAGGCAGGATAGGTGATCGTGAGTTTTATTTTTTTATCGGGGCCGATCACATACACAGAACGTACGGTAAACTTGTCGGTAACGGCAGGGTGAACCATGTCGTAAATGTTCGCGATCCTGAATTCCGGGTCGGCGATGATTGGAAAGTTGACTTGAGTGTTTTGTGTTTCGTTGATGTCGCCGATCCATTTTTCGTGTGATGAAACCGGGTCGACACTTAGTGCCATTACTTTGGTGTTTCGCTGGTCGAATTCTTTACGAAGCTTGGCAACTGCTCCGAGCTCCGTGGTGCATACAGGTGTAAAATCCGCAGGGTGTGAAAACAATACTCCCCAGGAATCTCCGAGCCACTTGTGAAACTGAATTTTTCCTTCTGATGTCTCCGCTTCAAAGTCGGGAGCAACATCGCCTAATCTGATAGCCATAATTTCTTAAAGTTAGATTTCTTGCTTGCTGAGAGACAAATATATAAATTCTATCGAATCACTAGAGTTATTCTTTACCGCGTTTAACGATCTTGGCGAGGGAGCTCTCTGAGAGCAGTTTCAGGGTTTCGTCGCGGACGCCGAGGAACGCATCGCGGATTCCGCATGTTTTTTCGTCGCGGCATTCTTCGCAGGGTTCGTAATAGTTGAGCGAAACGCAGGGAAGCAGGGCTATTGCCCCGTCCATGAGTCGCACCACGTCGATCAGGTTTACGTCTTCGGGTTTTTTATATAGATAGTAGCCGCCACCTTTTCCTTTCTTGCTGTGAAGGATCTTGGCGTTTCGAAGCTCGAGGAGTATAGCTTCGAGGAATTTCTTGGGGATACGTTCATGTTCAGCGATCTCCTGGATGTGGACGGGGCCATCCTGGTAACGTTCGGCCAGGTAAACAAGAGCGTGAATCGCGTATTTGCACTTTTTAGAAAGCATAATTGCGTAATTGCGTAATATAAGAACACAAGGAAGAATAGGAAAATTGAAAGCCGAGGTAGCTCAGGGGTAGAGCAGCTGATTCGTAATCAGCAGGTCGTGGGTTCAAATCCCATTCTCGGCTCTTTATAGCTTTAGAGAAGGTGGACACATAGGGTAAAACAAAAAAAACCGCTGGTGTTCACCAACGGTTATTTCTTCTGAGTGCCGAAGGCGGGACAAGCCCTGGTGGTAGGCTCTAACCCCGGTGTCTTTTGATATTTTTTAAAGGGTTTCAAAAAATCCTTGATACTCACTCAGCACGTAAACGATGAACGGCTGCAAAAAAAAACCGCTGGTGCTCTACCAACGGTTATTTCTTCTGGGTGCCGAAGGCGGGACTCGAACCCGCACACCTTGCGGCACACGCCCCTGAAACGTGCGTGTCTACCAATTTCACCACTTCGGCATTTTCTAAAATCAAAAGTGAACAGTTAAGAGCCTAAAGTTAACGGACCCACCGGCCCCCAGTTTTAACTTTAACTGTCAACTATTCACTCTTCAGGGTGCCCAGGACTGGACTCGAACCAGCACACCTTGCGGCACTACCCCCTCAAAGTAGCGTGTCTACCAATTTCACCACCTGGGCTTTAAACCTCCAATTGCCTTAAGCAAATAAGGTAAGGGGCTGCAAAACTAAGATTTTGGGCGACTTTAACAAAGAATTGAAAAACGAATACTACTGATTCGTTGTCAGGACTGCCTGCTTATTGAACTTCGCTGCAACAATAAAGAAGAGTGTGAAGAAAGCTACGACGGCGATGAGGCAGAACTGGATCATAGGTTTCGCGATTGATTATGATGTAAATATCCTCCCCTTTTCCTCCACCCGCCTGCCCTTCCCGCCGACCAAACAACCAGAGTAAGGAATTCCTGATTTTTGATAAAAAATGTGAGAAAGCACCCAATTTGGGGCAAATTGACAGGTGGGCTCCTATTGGAACAGGCTTTGCCTACATTTATAGAAATTCTTTCATCATGCGGAAAACGACATTTCGCTGCCTGGTCAGCGTAGCAATATTACTCCAATCATTCGTAGCCCTCGCCCAGGAAGAACCAGCTCCGCCCCCGCAAGACTGGTTCCTGAGAGACCCCGAAATAGACCACGTCCAGGGTATCAGCGCCAACCGCGTCTACGAAACCCTCCTCAAAGATCAGCCCTCCCGAACCGTCATCGTCGCTATCATCGACTCGGGAGTCGATATCAATCACGAAGACCTTAAATCCGTTATCTGGACCAACGAAGACGAGATCCCCGACAACGGCATCGACGACGATAAAAACGGATACATCGACGATGTTCACGGATGGAATTTCATCGGCGGAAAAGACGGCAGGAATGTCGACGCCGATACATACGAACTAACCCGCGAATACCTTCGACTGAAAGCCAAATTTGGTAACATCGAAAGCGGAAAGGTTCCCAAAAAACAACGTGAAGAATACGAGAACTTCCAGAAGATCGAGACCAAGTTCAGGAAGCTCAAAGAGAAGAACGACAACACATACGCCTACTTCTCATCATTGTATCTGAATTTCCAGAAGAGTGTCGATACCCTGAAGAGTGAGTTGAAAACCGATAGCCTCACCATGGAAGCCCTCGACGAATATTCACCGTCGGAGCAGATCTTCATGTTTGCGAAAGGATTCATCACACAAAAAATGAAGAACTTCCCTCCCGGCAGCTCGATAGAAGAAGTGCTCGGGCAATTCAAGGAAGCCTATGATTACTTCAAGGTGATCTCCGAGTACGGGTACAACGAAGAGTACAACTCACGCGAGATCGTGGGCGACAACTATTCCGACGTCTACGAAAAAGGTTATGGCAACAACGACGTAACAGGTCCCGATGCATTGCACGGTACTCATGTGGCCGGCATTGTGGCTGCCGATCGCAAGAACGACATTGGCATAAAAGGAATTGCCGACAACGTAAGGATCATGTCGTTGCGCGCCGTACCCAACGGTGACGAAAGAGATAAAGACATCGCCAATGCAATCCTTTACGCAGCCGACAACGGTGCAAGTGTGATCAACATGAGCTTTGGCAAAAGTTATTCCCCTGAAAAAGCAGCAGTCGATAAGGCCGTTAAGTACGCCGAAAAGAAAGGCATCCTTTTCATCCATGCGGCAGGCAACGATAGCCAGGATACCGATAAAGAGATCGACTACCCAACCCGCACCTTTCTCGATGGAAAAGAAGCAAAGAACTGGATCGAGATCGGCGCTTCAAGCTGGGGAACCGGTGACGACTTCGTAGCCGAATTCTCAAACTATGGTAAGAAAAACGTAGATGTGTTCGCCCCCGGTGTCGAGATCTACTCCACACTCCCGAACAATCACTACGAAAACGAACAAGGTACAAGCATGTCGGCACCTGTAGTAACAGGAGTTGCCGCCATGCTCATGTCTTATTTCCCCGATCTCTCTGCGAGTGAAGTGAAAGACATCATAAAGAAGTCTACACGGAAATTCGACGGGCTTAAAGTCCAGAAGCCCGGTGCCAGGTCGATGGTGGAGTTATCCGAGATCAGCAACACGGGCGGACTGGTGAATGCCTACGAAGCGGTGAAGATGGCGCAGGAGTTACAAAAAAGTAAACTGGTCAAGTAAGAGGTATAAGAAGCAAGAGGTGTAAATTAATTCTTCTTACGACGGAAGCCGTCGTAAGAAATATCCGTCTTTCCTTCCTCGTTGGTTTTTGCAACAAGAAAGATACTCGGCCCGACTTTCGCGTCGACGCCTACATTTTTCGGAACAAACTTTTTATCGCGTTTCTTCAAATTGCTTAATGGCAGCTGTATCGACAGATCGGTGTTGCTATCCAGGCTGTACTTTCCCTCAAGGAACAACGAAAGCACCGTCGATTGCACCTCCATCCTGCTGATCTCGAGGTCGCGGTGATTCACTTTCACCTTCCCATTTATCTGCGCAAACTTCACATCGTCGAAGTCGCGGCGCTTGAATAAGAAGTTGCTCATGTTGTGAATGGCCTCTACATTAATGAGTCGGCCATTCTTGATCACCATGTTTACATCGCCTATCAGGCTTGGGAGATGTACATCGAAGTCGTCGTTGATCTTGATCTTGAACTTCGTATCGAAGCTCATGAGTCCCTCCAGGTTCTCGTCTGTAATTGTTTTCTGATGGAAGTTGTCGAAGCTTTTAAACAGTTCCTTGATCGCAATGCTGTTCGCTTTGGCTTTGACCTCGATTGGGTTGATCTCTTTATTCAGGTCCTTCATCGTCATCGACATGTACAACTTTCCTCCCCCGAAGGTCATACTGATGTCATTGGCTGCAAGTGACGTTCCATTCAGCTTCACTTTCCCTTTAAGATTAGAGGCGTTAAATGTTCTATTCTTCATCTTGTCGATCTTCAGCTCGATATCGAATTCGAGTGTTGTGAAGACCTTGTCAAGCATATCCGACACACGTTCCTTGTCCTTTCTCACCTGTTTGGCCGAACGCGCCCGGGTGCTTTTCTTTTTCACCAGGAAATTCCCCATGTCGATGTTGGGCGAGTTTATCTTAAGTTTTACGTATCCCTTTTTGGTGGGGTGAGTAAAGTATGGAACATAGTTGGTGATGATACCCGAAAGGCTTGCGGAGCTTTTGCCTGTCTTGATCCCGAGTTTATCGATCCACACGGTGTCTTCGTTGAACCGCATGTTCATGTTGATGTCTTTGAAATCGAGTTTGCGCGACACCAGGGTAAACGCACCGCCTTCGATCGTCGAATGTCCTTCGAGGTCGCCCGTATAGTTTCCGGTCTGCTGATCGAAGTATTCATTCAGACCTCCCTTGTAATGAAACTCCGACACGAACCTTCCATCAGTAAAATGGATCATGGTCGAATCGACCTCACGATTTAACTGGGGAAGCGTAACCGAATGCTTTGAGAAGATCTCCAGCGAGAGGTCATTGAAGTTCGACAACACAGCGCGGGCTTCGAAGGGGAGCTCATCGATCTTGCCTGTGATACTATCCAGTTTCACGACAGAGTTCGCGTTGTCGAACGGCTTATCTGGCTTGTCGTGATTGGTCATTTCACCGTTAAGCGAAAGTTCCGTAATTGTCACCACTTTACTTTTAAACACATTGTCTTTCAAACCAAACTTCACAAGGACCGACGGCTGTTGGCCTGGCGTCATAGGCGCATCGAGGTGTACGTCGATCGAAAACGGCCGCTCCACCGAAAGCTGTGAAAGGTTGTTGGCGATCGTTTCGGGGATCACCGACAGTCCTTCGAGGTACGCGAGCCTTGGTGATGAAACATCGAGCGTGATCATTCGATTGGGCGAGAAGTCGAACACCCCACGAATGTCGAATTCAGACTCAGACAACGAGAGCTTTGAGGGTTCGAGGCGAAGCTTTGCGGAGTCCGGAAAGAAATTGAAGGCTATCGAAACATTGGTAGACTTATCCTTTAGAAAGCTTCCTCTCGAAGGATTGAAGGTAAGGTGCTGGAAGTCGATCGAGCCATTAAGTGTACAGGCAATGAGTGAATCGTAATGAAACACTTCGCTTTGAACTTCTTTCAGGAGAAATCCGATGAACTTGCCGCGAAGTGAATCATTGAATGTAAACCGCAGGTTCTGAAAATCAATTTTTTCTTTCGTCAGGCGAAACCGGCGCGATGAATCGGGAGCTGAAGAAGACGAATCCTGTTTGCCTTCCTTGAAAACGTCGAGGTTGGAATAACCTGATCTTGTTTTGAAGATGAAAAACTCGCCGTCGATGATCTTAATGTTCCGGAACTCGATCTCCTTAAAGAAAAGTTTGTAAGTGAGCACGTTCACCAGGATGGTCTTAGTGCTGAGAAGCTCTTTGTCTCCCGTACGTGCGGAGGGATCTTTTATCTGTACGTCTTCGAGACGAAGCGTGAAGTTCGGGAACTCGGAGAATAAGGTGATGTCGGCATCTCCGATGATGATATCGGCGTGGACGGCTGACTTAAGCTGGCTGCTTACCTCGGTTAAAATTTCTTTTTTATAGATAACAACCAGTAGAAGGCCGACAGCAAAGAGGAAAATGACAGACGCAATAAAAATCAGTATTCCCTTCACCCACTTCATACACACTAAATATAGTCGTTAAACCGGGCTTTTCCTTGTGGCTAATTTCCACGGTGTAGAATTATTCAACACTTGTTGTCACGTGTAAAGTTTGTTTTCACACGATACTACACCATGGCACGGTTTTTCTTAAACGTGCAATCATTGTTTCAAACAACTAAATAAAAATAAAAGGCTATGAAAAAAGTAATGCTTGCACTCGCAGTGGTATGCGCCGCTGGTGTTTACACCGCAAACGCTGAAACGTCAACCCGTCGCACTTCAACTTCTGTTGTGTTCGACGAAAAAGTGAAAATCAAGAAGGAAGATCTTCCCGATGCGGTTAAATCAGCGCTCGCTGGTAACGACTACAAAGGCTGGGAAATCTCTGAAGCCTATATGTACAAAGAAGCCGGTACTTACGAGATCGAACTCAAGAACGGCGACGAGAAAAAGACTGTGAAGTTGGACAAAGACGGCAAAGCAATCGGCTAATCATTGCCAATCGCTGCCGTTTCAAAGAAGAATAAGCCGGATATACTCCGGCTTATTTTTTGGAGTGTACCGAGGTTTAGATTTGCAATATGGCATCGATACTTGTTGTAGAGGACGACTTAACCTTTTCGCGGATACTTCACGAATTCCTGAAAAAGAACGGCTACGGCGTGACAGTCAGGCACTCGTTCAAAGATGGTACTGAGGCCCTCAGTACCACCTCGTTCGATCTTGCGCTGTTCGATTATCGTCTCCCCGATGGCAATGGCCTGGACCTGCTCGAGCAGGCGCGCCAGAACACCCGCATGCCGGCGATCATGATGACGAGCTTCAACGATGTTCGGACGGCAGTGAAGGCCATCCAGTGGGGTGCCACAGATTATATTTTGAAACCGGTGTACCCGGAAGAGCTGCTGGTCACCATTCACAAGGCATTGGGTGAAAAACCCAAAGATCAGACCTCCGAGTCAAACTTCATCGAGGGGGAATCGGAAGGGGCTAAGAAACTTTTCGAGCACGTTCGGTTGATCGCACCAACAGACATGTCGGTGGTTATCGGTGGTGAAAGCGGGACGGGAAAAGAATTCGTTGCGCGCACGATACACCAGCTCAGCAAAAGAAAGAATGGACCGTTCGTCGCGGTAGATTGCGGCGTGCTGTCGGCCGACCTTGCTGCCAGCGAGCTGTTCGGTCACATCAAGGGTTCGTTCACGGGTGCTGTTGCCGACCGCGCTGGAAACTTTGAAGCTGCTTCGAAAGGAACGTTGTTCCTCGACGAGATCGGCAATCTTTCATACGACATCCAGGTCAAGCTGCTTCGTGCGATCCAGGAAAAAACCATCCGTCGTCTTGGCGGCAATACAGATATCAATGTCGATGTGCGCATCATCGTTGCGAGCAATGAAAACCTTTTGAACCGTACGAAGGCCGGAACGTTTCGCGAGGATCTTTATCACAGGCTTAATGAATTCGGCTTGTCCGTTCCGGCGTTGCGTGAGCGCGGAAACGATCTAACTCTGTTTGCCTCATTGTTCCGTGAAATGGCTAACCGTGAGCTCACCAGGAATGTAAAGGGCTTCTCCCGCGAAGTGATGGAAGTATTCAGGCAATATCCGTGGCCAGGCAATCTTCGTGAGCTGAAGAACGTGGTTCGACGTGCGGTACTGTTCACAAAAGGCGATACGATCGACCTGTCGTCAATCCCGGTGGAGATGACCGAGCCACAACCAATGGTGAAGGAAGATCATATCGGGAATGTTCAGGATCTGAAGAGCATACAGGAATCAACCGAACGAACACTCATCGCGAAAACGCTTGTGGATACAGGGTATAATAAAGCAAAGACAGCGCGGTTGCTTAATATTGATCGTAAAACCCTTTACCTCAAGATGGAGAAGTATAATATTAAGTAAAGCGCTAGCTAAGGTTATTGATCTGCATGAGAGCCATCAATAGTCTTTCTTTCTCATCATTCCATCGCGCCTTCAGCTTAACCGCCGTTTCACCCGTCTCCAGGTCTTTTTCTATCTGCCGCAACGACAACGAGAGGGGACCAAACCCAAACTGGTTCACACGGCCCGAAAGTTTGTGAACAAGAACAAGCATCGCTTCATCTTTCTGTTCGTTGATCGCCTGTTCGACCATGTCAATGTCTTTGCGGGTTTCCCCAACGAAGTCGGCCAGTATCGACTGGAACAGTTCTTCATCGTTATTGGTCATATTCCTCACAAGTGAGAACTGGTCTTCGGTAATTGGCTCGATGTTGTGAGGGATCGCTTGATCCAATCCCAATGCGGCATGAAGTTCCTGGGCACGGAATGGTTTACGCAAGAGACCATCGAATACATTCAAGGAATGCAGCGAAGCCTTGCTGTTGGCCCCGGCTGTCATTGCGATAACCTTGACTTTCTTAAATCTTGATTTTATCGATCGGCAGAGTGCGATGCCATCTACGTTGCCGAGGCGAACATCCATTAATATATGTGTGATTGACGGATCGATATCGCTTTTAAAAAGCTCTTCCGGGTTTGCATGAACTTCGAACGGCACACGCGCACTTTCAAGTATCAGTCCACACAGGTCAACGATCAAAGCATCGTCATCGAGAACCAGTACACGGATGTTTGCGGGGGCAACCACACGGGTTTCGCTCTTCACGTGCTGCTCTTCGGTTTTTACGAGGTATGAAAGCTCAACGACGAACGATGATCCCTCGCCCTCCTTACTATTAACCCGAAGTGTTCCTTTTTGTCCTTCGACGATCATCTTCACGATGGTAAGCCCAAGTCCTGTTCCGCCATACTGGTTACCGATTGCGGGGCTGGCCTGTTCGAAACGACGGAAGATCTTGTTGATGTCTTCCTTCTTTATCCCGATCCCGGTATCGGCCACTTCGAACTTCACTTTCGCCCGCGAGTGTTCCACGGTAGACGTTACCGTTAACATGACGCTACCCTTCGACGTAAACTTGATGGCATTCCCGACCAGGTTGTAAAGGACCTGGCGGAGCCTGAACTGATCACCTTCGACGAGGTCATTCGAAGCTGCCGAAGATTCGAAGTTCAGCTCGAGTCCTTTCTTCTCTGCCTGTATCCGCATGGCCGAAACAACTTCTTCGGCAGTTTCGAGCAGGTAAAAATCTTTCTTCTCGTATTCGATCTTGCCCGACTCCAATCGTGAATAGTCCAACACTTCATTTACGATATGCAGCAGATGTTCCGAAGAGTTGCTGATTGCCTGAAGTGCATTGTGTTTGTCGGTATTCGGGTTGGCCCGAAGCTGTTCGGAGTAACCGATAATTGCCTGCAAAGGCGTGCGTATCTCGTGACTCATGTTCGACAGGAATCGTTCCTTCACGAGACTGAGTTCCTCGGCACGTTCCTTTTCCCTCACAAGACTGTCGCGGAAATAGTTGCTGCGTGTGATATCAATAACAATGAGATAAATGAGAGCCGCCGCCATCAGAGAAAACACAAAGAGTATTGCGACAATGACACCACTGCTGTCGTCGACAACATTGATTGCCGATTCGTTGTTGGCCCGAACACGTTCCATCTCTTCCGATTCCACGAGGTGAACGATGTCGACAAGCTCACGAAACAATTCACGCGTTGTAGCGAGCAGCGCAAGTTCCCGATCAGCCAGCTTCTTTCGCATTGCAAGCTCATTCATTCCAAGCTCGTCGATCAGTCGGGTGGCTTCAGCCACCTTCGTGTTGTTCATCGCCACAGCAATGGTGTCGACGGTAACCTCCACTTCTTCCTTAACTGTCCGGTCGGGAAGAGGAACGGTTAGTGGCGGGGTCTTCTTTCGAAAGAGCTTGCTGAAGAATGATCTCTTTTGTCCTTCCGTCTGTGAAGTATCCTGTAAGTATGTGATCGTTGTGCTCTTCTTTTGTGAAGTGCGCACGCTTGAATCGGTTGTTACATTGTTCTTCGACAGCAGTTCGGTAAGCGTATCAAACTTACTCGCCATTGCCCGGTTCCTGAGCACGTCGGAGCGGATCTTCAGGTAAGCGAGGAAAAGATTGTTACGGCGCTGAATGATGTTGCGCATTTCTTCCAGTCGCGACACTTGCAGTGAGTCGCTCCACGGCATCTTCGTAAGCGAGTCGAGGATCACCAGGAGGTCATTCGATTCTTTGATGAAGTCACGACCAGGTTTATCGGGATTCTGAATGGCGTCGATCCTCTGTTGATCGTTGAGGGCAGTAGTCTTTCTATAAAGATTATTGAGTGTCTTGAGTTTTTCGTTAGGCGCCCCGAGATCGTACACCACGGTGAGCATCCTGTTCAGACCAAAATACGATATCGACAGTGCGATTATGATCGCACCAATACCTAACGCAAACGCGAGGAGAACTTTCCTGATAATGCTGCCGCCTGAACTGTCGATAGCCATTTTCTATCTAAACCGCTCCAAAACTACCACATTCTCAACGTGAACAGTGTGTGGAAACATATCAACGGGCTGTACAGAGGTCAACTTGTAGTTTTGAGCCAGGATCGACAAATCCCGTGCCTGAGTGGCGGGGTTGCAACTCACATACACAATACGTTTTGGTGCAGCTTTCAACAACATACCCGTCACGTTTTCGTGCATTCCTGCCCGGGGCGGATCAGTAAACACCACATCCGGCCGGCCGTGCGTATTGAGAAAATTATCGTCAAGAAGATCTTTGATATCGCCCGCAAAAAAATCAGTGTTGTGCAGTCCATTGAGCTTCGCATTCACCTTTGCGTCTTCAACTGCAGCGGCGACATACTCCAACCCGACAACTTTCTTCGCATGTGCAGCTACGAAACATGCAATGGTTCCGGTTCCAGTGTAAAGGTCATAGACGATTTCGTTACCGGTGAGCTGTGCATACTCCCACGCAACCTGGTATAGTCGCTGCGCCTGCCTTGAATTTGTCTGGTAAAACGACTTTGGTCCAACACGAAACTGCAACTCACCACTTTTGTCGGGCTTCGTCATTCGTTCGGTGATGTATGGATTGCCCTTCCAGCATTGAATGTCGAGGTCGGCAAACGTATCGTTGCGCTTGCCATTGATCACAAACTGGAACGAAGAGATCTGCGGGAAACGACTTTCAAGTTCCTCTAGGATCTTGCCGGTCCATTCCCACTTGTCGTAAGTCACTTGCAAAATGATCATGACTTCACCGGTAGTGGTCGTGCGGATCGTAATTGTTCTCAAAAATCCGATCTGTTTTCTCAGATCAAAAAACGGGATCGATTCACGAACACAGATCTCCTTTACGGCAAGGCGTATTGCATTCGAAGGATCGTTCTGAAGATGGCACTCCTTTACATCGAACACTTTGTCGTACATGCGGGGAATGTGATAACCAAGAGCTGGTTCTCCAAAGGCCATCCCTTTATTGAGTTCGTCTTTCGTCAGCCAACGGTTGGCTGAAAAAGTAAAGTCTAATTTGTTCCGGTAATGACGAATTTGCTCCGAACCGAGTATCGGGGTGATCCCGGGAAGAGACAAACCGCCCAACCGCTCAAGATTATCGACCACCTGCCGTTGTTTGTAGTCAAGTTGAGAACTATACCCGATATGTTGCCACGAACATCCTCCGCAGGTACCGAAGTGAATACAAAATGGTGTTGTGCGTGAGGGGGAAAGCTTAATGATGTTTGTAACTCGTCCTTCGAGGAATTGTTTTTTGATCTTCGTGAGCTCGATATCCACGGTATCGCCCGGCGCGCCGCCTTCTATAAAGATCACCTGGCCCTCGAGACGGGCAACGCACTTGCCTTCAGCTGCCATGCTGTCGATCACAATTCCCTGCAGTACGTCGCCTTTTTTCATTAAGGGGGGCAAATTAAGGAATAATGGGGGGTTTTCGCGGAAAGTGGCTTTTGCTATATTTCTGTCCTGACCTGAATGCCGCGACTGTTGACTTGATGAAGAGGCTTGTAACTGTTTTATTTTTTTTACTCTCCCTCCCTCTCTCCGCATCACATATTGTGGGAGGCGAGATAGAGCTGCTTCACCTCCAGGGATTCAGCTACCGCATCAATCTCATTTACTATTTCGACGTTCGCAACAATCCCAACCGTAACATTCAACAGGAAGAAGGCGACATCGATGTTTATATCTATAGAAAGTCTGATAACCGGCAGATGATGGTTGTAAACCTGTTGTGGCTTAGCAAGAAGAGAGTTCAATATTCACAACCTCACTGCTCGCAACAAGAGATCATCAACGACAAGATCATTTATACCAACACCGTTACACTCTCACCGGAGCTGTTTGGTGATCCTGCTGGTTATTACATCACATGGGCTCGCTGCTGTCGCAACTATACGATATCGAATATTTATAGCCAGGACCCAACGCACGCCGGCGCGATCGGTGCAGGCCAGACCTTTTATATGGAGTTTCCCGCTGTAACAAAAAATGGCCAGGCGTTTGTCAACTCTTCTCCGAAAAACTTTCCCGCCCTGAAAGATTATGCATGCCCTACGAAACCATATTACGTGGACTTCGCGGGTGTTGATGATGATGGTGATTCGTTAGCCTATACATTAACAACTCCGTTAAGCACGGTTAGTGTGAACCCGGTGCCGGATGCAACGCCTGCACCCTACCCGCTCGTTCAGTGGCTTCGCGGATATGGTCTCGATAAGTCAGTGAATGGAGATCCGAAAGATGTAATGTACCCCGACCTGGGCATAAGTATAAACGGATTTCTCCGGGTAACTCCACGATCACAGGGGTTGTATGTTTTCGCAGTGAAGGTCGAAGAGTATCGCAACAAAGTGAAGATTGGCGAGAGTCGTCGCGACTTCCAGATGCTTGTAACAGACTGTGCCTTGTCGGTTCCACCCGTCATCACCGGAAAAGAACTGACCGGCGGTGCCTATACTCCAAACAAGCTCAGCGTAAAATTCAGTAACACAACAAAAGAAACAGAGCGTTGCGTTATCGTTCGCGTTACCGACCTGGATGCAACTCGTGTGGTCGACAGTTTACGTGAAGTCATTACACTGCAGGTTGCGCCACTCAACTTCAAGAGCGATGTTCTGACATCTATACTTCCAAAGAAAAACCAGGATACCATCAGGCGCGACGGGGCGATTGAGTTTCGGATATGTTTTCCCAAATGCCCTTATGTTGAAAGCGGCCCATACAGGATTGCCGTGATCGCTTACGACGATGCATGCGCTCTACCGTTAACAGATACGCTGCAGGTGGAAGTGGAAGTAGAGCCCCCGCACAACGAACGGGTGAAGTTTGTTCCGCCGGATGAAATCGAAGCTACCCTTCAGGAAGGTGACAAGATGAGCTGGACCTTCGAAGCTCGCGACGCCGAAAAGGATACCCTACAGTTTTCAGTATTCGCCGAAGGATATTCGCCATCAGAATCAGGAATGAGGACTAAGGTCACAGAAAACAAAGAAGGGGTGCTGAAGGGCATTTTCGACTGGGATGCATTCTGTGATATCTATGATTTCACGAAGCGAACGGATTTCACATTGAAGTTACTGGTAGACGATCTCGACGTCTGTCGATTGAACGACCCGGATACGTTGACATATAATCTGCGGGTGATCTTGCCCACAAATGCCGATCCGATCGTCGATACCGATCTCACCGACGACCCATTGGAGATCGAACTGGGTCCTTACGAGAAACGGATCTACGACCAGCTTTCGTTCAAGGTCACGGGTACCGATCTTATCGACAACAGGCTGGTCAAGCTACACATGGTTGGTGATGGGTTTCTTCCATCGCAATATGGGATGTCGTTTCCAGCTGCAAGCGCCGTGGGTTCGGTGAGCTCTGTATTTACATGGAATCTCGTTTGCGACAAGTTCAACCTCGACCAGCGATCCGAGTTCAACATAGGATTTGTGGCGATCGATAGCACGAGTAAGTGTCGCGTACGGCAAACAGATTCGTTGGTGGTAAAAGTGAAAGTGCTGAAACCACTGAACACTCCTCCACAACTTTCGATCGTAGACCTGGCAAACAATGGAACGTTCAAAGATGGTAATGCGGAGGTGTCGCCGGGTCAGCAGTTGCAATTGCAGTTCAATGTGATCGACCCCGACATTCTGCCAAAGGACAATCTGTCGATCAGCATGACAGAGCTTTCAGAAAATACGCCAGACGGCTGGTCATTCTCGCCGTCGACGGGGCCTAGTGTGCTATCGTCTGTGTTCTCGTGGACACCCTTGTGCTCAATATTCGAGAAAGATGAATACGAGCATGACTATTATTTTGATTTCAGGTATTCCGACGATCGATGTCTCACGGCAGTAGCGGATACGATAAGGGTTAATGTGAAGGTGAAGGATGTAATGAGTGGTTCGTTCGATATAGAGCCGGCGAATGTGTTTACACCGAATGGCGATGGCTTCAACGACTATTATTCGATGGAGCGATATGTAGAAGGAAAGCTTGTCAACATCCTGCCACCAGACAACTGCAGGGGAGCATTTCAGTACGTACGTATTTACAACCGTTGGGGGAAGGCAGTGTTTACGAGTTCAGACAGGAACTTCAAATGGCTGGGGTTAGAGGAAGCGGCGGGGGTATATTTTTATCATTTGGTTTATACCAACAGGGATTTTAAGGGGACGGTAAGTTTACGGGACTAAAACTAATCTACGCACAGTCCAAACTATTCTACGCAAAAAATGCGTCGCTTACCTAAGCTTGAAATCAGACACTGATCTTAGCGACAGCCTGAACCCCACTCCGCCTTCAATCAAATAACCCGACGCTTGCGGAAGATCCATGATCATCGGCCTGACCGCCAGGTGAAGATTCAATATTCCACGATAGGCCGTGGGGAAATAATAATAGTGCGACATCCTCCCCTTCCCCAGGTTCAATGCATAATTCATCACCACCCCGGGACTGAGCCCCTGGGCCAACACAGGCTGGTTCTTCAGTTGGGGATCGACCGTAACTATTGTCTGCGACGTATAACAAAATTCGAGATGAGCGATGAACTGACCACGCGGCGTCTCCTTGAATAGCTTGCCAACTACCAGCCCCGCAAACATGAGAAAGCGCGACGATGTTTGCCGAAGCGGGGTTGTCAGCGGATACTCTTTCTTTAAACTGTTCCCATGAAATAAGGTCACAACTCCGCCACCCCAACCGCGCTTCCCATAAAACTCAAAGTCCATCTTAAAGCCCCCGCCACCTTTGTTAAACTCGGCGGCATCGCCGGCCAGCATATTTCCCGCCCCACCCATCATCATATCAAAGCGGGTGCCCTGGTAGTTTACATATTCAAACTCGTCGAGCTTGCGACCGACGTAAGATGTTTGATTGTTCGGATACATGTAAGGGGCCGGCTGCATCACCTGGTATTGGGGCCACCTCACTTTCATAAAGTATACGGAGCTCTGGGCCACCCCATTCACAACTTCGGGATAAAATTCTGGCAGCGATTCATTCTGTAGCATCATCACATCGACGATCGAACGCATCTCGATGTTGTTCACTTTTTCGAGAACCGCCTTGCCCTTTTCGTCGACCAGGAAGATCAGTTCAGCTTCATGAGTTCTTAGGTACTCAACTTCTTCCGGGATGAAATCGAGCTTATAATAAACAATTGCTACAGCCGCGACGCCGCCTTTGGGTTCAACCTTCCTGTCGGACGTGTTGGTATTTTGGCTGAGTGCTGCGAAAGAAATCAACAGCGCGAGTATGATGAGTGGTGTCTTCATACAAATCCTTTATAAATTTAAGAACTAATCCCGGCATTGTTTATGCCTGCGTAACCCCGATGAACGAGTACGAAAAAACCGCGGAAAAAGAGCTGAAAGCCTGGAAGAAATCGGTACAACAGAAACAACGCCCGCTGGGGATGATTGCCCGCCAGTTGCAGGTCAGGATAAATCGTGCCATCCCCGAAAAAATACATAATGCTATCACAGCCGCGATCAAACAAATGACCCGCGCTGTTTGTGTAGGCGCAGAATTTACAACGCCAACTATCCTTCAAACGGGCACGCTCGAAGAACGCGAAACGAAAGTCGACTCGAAAATAAAGTTGTACTCAAGAACGGCAGCAGCCGAAGGAGCAGTGACTGGCGCCGGGGGCATCCTTCTCGGCCTCGCCGATTTTCCGTTGTGGCTTACTGTGAAAATGAAAATGCTATTCGAGATAGCCGCGTTGTACGGTCACGACGTGAAAGATTTTCGTGAGCGCATCTACCTTTTGTACATCTTCGAGATCACGTTCTCAAACCAGGGGCGGCGACGCGAGATCTACTCGATCCTTAAAGACTGGGATAACTATTCAAAAACTCTTCCCGACGATATCAACAAGTTCGACTGGAGGACATTTCAACAGGAGTACCGCGATTACATCGACGTCGCGAAATTGTTACAGCTGGTTCCGGGCATTGGTGCGCCAATTGGGGCGGTCGTAAACCTTCGCCTTACGAACAAACTAGGCACCATGGCGAAAAATGCCTACCGGATGAGGCGCCGGGAGTTCGGTGTTTGAGAAAATTTTGCTAGAATTCGCGGCCTGTTTACCGGCAGGCAGGCCTTAAAAAAACATCGCAGTGGATCAGCCCCTGGCTACCTTTGAAGTTCGTGAAAAATATCTCCTTGTCGTTGGTCATGGCAAACGCGACAACCTCCGCACTATGGCCGAAGCAGCCGCGATGATCGTTAAGAAAGCGGTCGAATCGAACAGGAACCGTATGCTCGTCGACTATCGCATGCTGGAAATTGAAGTTCACATGAGTGAGGCGTTCAACATCGTGAAAGGCTACGAGAATCACCAGCCGGAGCTGAAGAACATTACAGTGGCTGCAGTGTTCGACAATAAAGCGCTACATTTTGCCCACTACTGGAAAGAGGTGAGTCAAAAGAGGGGGTTCAGGATAGAGATCTTTGAAGACTTCGATGTAGCCGAACGTTGGCTGCTTAAACAATTAAATTGATCTGATCGCTCTCGAGCGCGTCGATCTCTTTAACTGCATTCCCCGCTATACCGCGAACATCTCCGTAAAGCCCCGCCGTGTTTTCAATCACCTGCAAGATCTGCTTCTCTCTCCTTGCCCAACGACTGTAGGTCTGCATCTTTTCTTTGCCAAGATCATCCTGCATCTGTTGAAAGCTTTCCACGATCGCTTCTATCCGCTGCCTGAACTCGATACTCGTGAGATAATTATAAAGCATCTGCATCTTGTCGCCCTTATTCTCCTGTGCGATCCTTACCTCTCCCACGCGACAAAGTGATTCACGGAAAAGTGTAGCGAGTGCTTTGAACTCAGTAAACGTGCAAACCCAAACACCATCGCGGAGCCCAAAGTGCGTCATGTCGGCCGGGAGCGCTTCGGTAACGATCACGCCCACATCTGCTTGTGTGAGACGCATATCTTCTTTGAGCTTGGAAGTCCATTCGTTGCTGAATGTTTTCGTACGCTTGCTCTCGTACAGGATCTTTCCGCAAAGATTTCCGTACGCATCTTTTACATGGTGAACACAGTCGCCACCGCGTTTGCCTTTCGCAACTTCTTCAACCTGGTCGCGGACGAATGCATGTTTCAAATAATCCTCCAGCGCCAATTCCTGTACCTCGCCCTGGGCTTGCATACTGCCCTGTTCGGCACGGCGCTTCATCTCGTTGATGAGCTTCGCCTGGTCGTCGAGTTTCTTCTGGGCCTCCGCCAGTTTCATGCGCTCTTCAATACGTGCCTTCTCGACACTGTCGGTCACATGTTTTTTATGGAGGATATTCAGACGTTCCTTTTCGCGGTCGAGCTCTAATTGTTTTTCGCGCAACTCGACACTGGCCTTTTCCCGCGCAGTCCTTTCGGCTTCCTCTTTCAATAATTTCTCACGCTCCAGCAGCCTGCGGCGCATCTCGATATCGGCCTTTTCCTCGCGTTGCCTGAGTGTCCTCTCGCGCTCTTCGAACGCTATATGCTGCTCATGCATTTTGCTCGCAAACTCCTTCTCCAACTGGACACGAATGTCGTGTTCCAGGGCCACCTCGGGGGAAAACTTGTTTCCACAATGGGGGCATTTCACCGTCGTTGCCATGTCTAAACTCATTAATTTCAGTTGCGTCATGCGGTCAAGTAGCAGCAACAATTTGACAACTAGTGTCAAAACACGAATTTTGGGCCTATGCCTGCCAAAAAGAAAGCCAAGCCGTCTTCTTCCATTATCCCACAGACCAAGCTTCTCCGCTTGTTCCAGATAATTTCTGTCCTGAAAACCGGACGGTGGTCGATACGCAGCCTGGCACAAAGGTTTGATACCAGCGAACGGACAATCTATCGCTACATCAAACTGCTGGAAGAGGTGGAATTACTGATCGAGAAAGATTTCGATGGCAAGTATTTCATCCACAGCTCGGAAGACGAATTAGGTACGGCAGAGTTCACGATAGAAGAAATGAAGCTGATCAAGAAACTGATCCAGACCGAGGTGGACAACAACCCTTTGAAGGCACTATTATTAAAGAAGCTTTCGCTGAATTCGGAACTTGACAAAGTGCCAAACCTGATCGTAAACGCACGACGCGGCAAACTGGTCGAACAACTCTCGCAGGCAATCAAAGACAAGAAACAACTCGTGCTCACGAATTATCATTCGGCAAACAGTAGTGAGATCACCGACAGGCTGGTGGAACCGATCGGCTTCGGAGACAACTACCAGACCGTGATCGCGCTCGACACGAAAGACAAGCAGACAAAGCAATTCAAAGTTGACCGTATTGGTGAGATAGTAGACACTGGCAAATCTTTTGCGCACGAAGAGCATCATCAAAAGACGACCACCGACATCTTTGGAATGACGGGATCACAGAGCACGTGGGTGACATTGGATCTCAAGATGCGATCCTACCTGCTTTTGCGTGAAGAGCATCCGCTGTCGATACCTTATATTGAAAAACGTAACGAAGGATTCTATCAATTTCACGGCCCCGTTAGTAACTTTTCGGGCATCGGCCGGTATGTCCTGGGGTTGATCGACGAAATAGAGGTTGTTGGTCCGGAAGAATTCAAAAAGTATTTAAAAGATAAGCTTTCCAATAAATCCTAAAACCTATGGCACCCCGTCTTCTACTGTTAGTGTTTGTGATCGTGTTGGTTTCCTGTGGCGAAAAGAGAGCACCGTCGGCATTCAATGCAGACAACTCCGACCTGAAACTGAATGAGTTGGTCGGACGGCGATCGCTGGCAGCTAATGCCACTGATAGCTTCCGGCTCGATCTCGACAAGAATGCGTTCGTGTTCGGGTATGTGGAGCAGCACGATTTCGACATTGTTGTAAAAATATTCTCCCCGGCCAACAAAGAAATTGCAACGTTCGACGGACCAGCACGCGGTCCCGAGAGCTTCCGGTTTACAACCGACACGGCCGGTGTGTTTAAAGTGAAGGTGAGCGGGTTTGAAGGAGCAGGTGGCGAATATTCGATAAAGATCAATGGAGCAGAGCCGCTCGCGATGGAACCGGGTGCGCGTGTTGACCAGATCGTTCGGGCTTCGTTGGGTGGTGGAGAAGGAAAAACTCCCGGTGTCGCGATCGCTGTGCAGCACGATGGAAAGCTGATCTACGACAAAGGTTTCGGTTATGCCGATCTCGAACAGAACGTGAAAGTTTCGCCTACCACAATCTTTCACATAGCATCTGTCTCGAAACAGTTTACGGCTTTTGCGATAGCGATGCTGGCCGACCAGGGAAAGATCTCACTGGATGACGACATCAGGAAATATCTTCCGGAAATACACGACTTCGGAACACCGATCACTGTAAGACAACTCGTGCATCACACCAGTGGACTTCGCGATCAGTGGAGTTTATTGTCGATGGCGGGCTGGAGACTCGACGATGTTATCACGATGAACCAGATCATGCGACTGGTGAGCAAACAAACAGAATTGAATTTCAAACCGGGAGAAGAACACCTGTATTGCAACACTGGCTTCACACTGATGGGCGAGATCGTTCATCGTGTAACAAAGCAACCGTTCCCGGAATGGTGTAAAGAAAATATTTTCGATCCTCTGGAAATGAAGAACACCTTGTTCTATGATGATCATGAGCGTGTTGTCGAAAATCGTGCGTACTCCTATCATGAAGGATCGAAGGGATATCAGAAAAGTGTGTTGAGTTATGCAAACGCCGGTGCCACCAGCTTGTTCACGACGGTGGAAGATCTTAGCCTGTGGGCGCAGAACTTTGAAAAGATGAAAGTTGGGAACGCCAACGTAATGAGCATTATGGAATCCAGGTATGTGTTAAACAACGGCGACACGATCGACTATGCGTTTGGACAGGTGGCCAATAAATATAAGGGCCTTAACATGCGTTCACATGGAGGTGCGGATGCGGGTTACAGAACCTTCTTCATGCGTTTCCCGGATCAGCATTTTTCGATATCGGTGTTCAGCAACAGTGCATCGTTCCCTGTCGGCGACCTGAGCTTTCAATTGGCGGATTTGTATTTAAAAGATGAATTGAAGCCCGAAGAGGAAAAGCCACGTCAGAATAATAACAATCCACCAGCAGAGCCTGCTTTCGACCCAAAAAAGGTTAAGTTGGCTGACTTCACAGGCAAGTATTATAGCCCTGAACTGGAGACCACGTACGAATTTGTTGTTAAAAATGACACTCTCGTTTCACACCATCAGCGTCATGATGACATGAAACTTCGGCCCACGAAGCCCGACGGTTTCAATGTCTTTATTCTTGGAAACCTCGACTTCTACCGTGAGAAGGGAAAAGTCGCGGGCTTTCGTGCGTCGAATGGCCGTGTCAGGAACTTGAAGTTTATCAGGCAATAAACGGGTTAACGAGCTCTTTCGCTTTCTTATAGATCTTCTGGAGCTCTTCGTTGTCGAGGTTGCCCGACAACGACTCCTCCGTAATGTTCTTGTATTGCGAAAGATCTCTATACATCGCGACGATATAGTCGACACCCCCGAGTATTAGCGGAGCTTTTTCTTTATTAAGCACTTCCTTCCACAATGTGCGGTCGACCTCTTTAAGATACATGAAGGTATTTTGCTTGTCGTCGGGTGCGGTAGAACCTGTGCCGTGATACGCGGCGCCACTGCCTCCACCACTGCTTCCGGTGCGGAACAGATTCTGCCCTTCCTTTTCTTCAATATGAACAACATCGGAAACGCCGTTCGGCATTTCGTTTACTTTGATTTCCCCGAAGCCTGACTGATCTCCGCGAAATAGCTTCGCTTGTTTCTTGCTGAGGAGCAACACATAAAAATAACTTTGAGTATTTAACGATTGGTTGTTTCCATTCTGTTCCTTCCGTATATCGTTCGAATCCATGATGGTGGCTGCAACCGAACGTCTGCGACTATCCGGTTGATTCCTGTCACGGTCTTTGTCCTCGTTGCGATTCGGATGTCGCGTGTGAACTCCGGCTACCTCAAGTTTCTCTTCGTCGATACCGTATTCCTCTTCTATCCTGTTTTGTTCTTCGATCTTTTCGGGATTGGGTTGTATATCCCCTTTCTTCTGGCCGCGGCCTGAAGGTTTCCCTTTACGTGGGTGAAATACCCCTTCTCTGTCCTTTGCCATAACTGTACTGTTTAATTTGGCGGCGACAATTAACGTACCACAAAAAATTACTATACTCGCTTAAATCATTCAATGAGAAACTGGCATTACGTGTTCGTATTCTTGCTGTTGAGTTTTTCGGCACAAGCTCAGCGTTTCAGGGTCGTGGCATTTTATTCGACCGATGGCGAAATGGATCACATCAATTTTGCGAAGGATGCAGTTTATTTTTTTGGCGAGCTTTCTGTACAGCAAAAATTTACTTTCAATTCTACGCGCGACTGGTCGAACCTGAACGACAAGTTTCTTGCGGAGTATGATGTTGTTATCTGGCTGAACGATTTTCCGAAGGACGATGACCAGCGAGCCGCGTTCGAACGATTTATAAATCGCGGTGGTGCATGGTATGGATGTCATGTGTCGGCGTTCAATCTTCCCAGCTCCGAATGGAAGTGGTTCAATACGTTTTTAGGTGGCGCATATTTCAAGACAAATAACTGGCCACCAGCACCTGCAAAAGTTGTGGTAGACGATCGAACGCACCCGGTAACCAAAAGGCTTCCCGACTCTTACATATCGCCAACGGGCGAGTGGTATCAATGGCAACCCAGTCCACGAGAAAATAAAGATGTAAAAGTATTGATGTCGATCTCGCAAGATGCATACCCTATCGGAGCGAAGACTGTGATCCAGGGAGGCGACACTCCGGTGGTGTGGACGAACACCAAATACAAGATGTTGTACATGAACATGGGCCACAGCAACAAGATCTTTTCGAGTGAAGATCAGAACAAAATGATCACCGACGGGCTCTTGTGGTTGGGTGGTGTTAAGCTGTTGTAATGAGGATCCTTTTAATTTTCATATTGCTCGTGTCGGCCATCGATCTCGCTGGTCAAAAAAAGGATTTCAAAGTGTTGGCTTATGTGATACACGAGCGCACCGATTTTGTGAAAGAAGCTGGTGTTTTCTTTAATGACCTTGCAGATCGCAACAATTTTACATTCGATGTTACAAAAAATCTCACCGACTCCCTGTTGGTCAATTACCAGGTGGTAATGTTTTTGGGAGAAGGTCCTTTTATAAAATCCGAGCGAAAGGCTTTCGAACGTTTTATGGAGAAAGGCGGTGGATGGATCGGATTTCACGAGGCATGGCAATATGAGAAGGGCGACAGTTGGCCGTGGTTCCACGGATTTTTTGGGACCACCGGGTATCTGCACTGCAGACCGGCTCTGCCGGCACGAATAATTTTCGACGATAATGCTCATCCTGTTACGCAGAATCTTCCCCAATACATCTCTACCCCTCCCAATGAATGGATACAGTGGCAGCCCAGTCCGCGTGAGAATAAAAACATAAAAGTGCTCGCTTCACTCGATGCGTCAAACTATCCGCTTGGGATCAAGTCTATTCTTAAAGGAGGCGACACACCTATCGTATGGACGAACACGAAGTACAACATGATCTACCTGGGTGTTGGTTACGACGCACGAAGTTTGTCGGACAGGTTGCAGAACCAGTTGATCAAGGATGCACTGATGTGGGTTGGAAAAAAATCGGTAGCCAAAGGAAGAGAGGCCATCGCGGCGGGCACGGACCTGCCGGAAATGATAAAGGTGCAGGGAGGAAAATTTATGATGGGCGACGATGCCGGTGATAAAGATGAGAAGCCGGCACGCGAAGTTTCAGTCTCAGACTTCAGCATAGCTAAAACAGAAGTAACGCGGGGGCAGTGGAGAAATTTCTGCTTATCGACTGGAAGGAAGATGCCAGAAGATCCGTGGTTCAGGCAAAGTGAGCAACACCCGGTGGTGAATGTGAGCTGGGATCATGCGATGGCATACTGTCTCTGGTTGAGTGATGTGACAGGAAAACATTACAGGCTGCCTAGTGAGGCCGAGTGGGAATTCGCGGCACGCGGCGGTTTGAAGTCCAAAGGTTTTCCATACAGCGGTGGCAAAAATGCAGACAGCGTAGCATGGTTAGGAAGGAAGACGGAGGGCACGATGCCAGTAGCCCAAAAGGCTCCGAACGAGCTGGGTTTATACGATATGACGGGCAACGTATGGGAGTGGACCTCCGATTGGTATGATGCTTCGAAACAATTTTATGTTTTCAGGGGTGGTGCATGGGATATAGGCGCCCGCAACAATCGAATCGCATACAGAAATCCGTTGGCACCGATGTCAAGAAATCACAACAAGGGTTTCCGGGTAGTGTGCGACTAACGATGATACTTTTTAATTACGTCGATCACCTGAGGTACCGGTAAAGCTTCGATCTTCTTCCCTCCTTTTGCCGTCATCGTCTGGGCGGCGAACAAGGAATTTATAATTGCTTCTTCTGTTGCTTCGATGGTTGCAATAAAGATCGGTGTGATGTTATCGTTCGAGATCACTTCGGTTTTGTATGTGGGTCCTTCCTTGACGAAGTTTTGAGGCGCGACGGACAAAGCGATCACGTAGTCGCCGCTGCCATTCGACGCAACTCCTCCTGTTTTTGCCAGTCCCATGAAAGCACGTTTGGCTACGCGTTCGAGATTCCGGGAATCGATTGGTGCGTCGGTAATCACGATCGTCATACACGATCCGTCTGATTTCTTAGTGGCGTTGTTAAGTGCCTGTTGAATGGGGACACCGGCGATCTCGAGGTTGCCACCGAAGTTTGTTTGAACGAGAACGCCTACTGTGTAACCGCCCTGCTGTGGCGGGAGCACACGCGATGCGGTGCCGATGCCGCCTTTGTATCCGAAACAAATGGTACCGGTGCCGGCGCCCACGTTGCCTTCTTGCACGGGACCGGTGGAGGCACTGGTGATGGCGTCGAGAACGTGTTGTTGTTTGACATGCCGGCCGCGAATGTCGTTCAGGTATCCGTCGTTTGTTTCGCCGACGATGGAGTTAACAGACCGGACGTTCTCGTTGCCGGGTAGATTAAGTGTGTATGTAATGAGTGCATCGGATGCAACGGGAACGCTTAGTGTGTTAGTGAGGATGATTGGTGTTTCGATGTTGCCGAGCTCTTTTACCTGGCTATAACCGGCAAGCTTACCGAAGCCATTGCCGATATAGATTGCGGCGGGTACTTTTTCTTTGAAGATATTACCACCGTGTGGAATGATCGCGGTAACGCCTGTATGAATGCTGTCGCCGACATTCAGCGTAGTGTGCCCGACTTTCACGCCGGTAACATCAGTTATCGAGTTTGTCTTGCCGGGAGGAAGGATACCGATGGTGATGTTATAGTCGCGAAGGCGTTTGGATTGGGCGAAGGTGGTGGTGGTGAGAAACAAAAAGAATATCAAAATTATTGGACGCATAGATATAAAGATAAATTTTTTAACCCCCATTCACATTCCCCTCTTCCTGCCATTTTCCCCTTTCCCCTCGTTCAACGCCCCATTTTTCCCACCAACCGCCGAACTGATCCTCTTTTTTGTTCGTTTCCCTTAAATAACCAAACACACTACATAAAACCGACCATCACATGCAGCATATATTTCTTTTTCTCGGAGGCGTTGGATTCCAGGAGATCCTGTTGATTGGCATCGTTGTTCTCGTTCTCTTTGGCGCGAAAAAAATTCCCGAATTCATGAAAGGACTCGGCAAAGGCGTGAAAGAATTCAAAGAAGGTATTAATGACATAAAAGCCGACGTCGAAAAAGATCTGGATGATAAAAAGTAAACCCGCACTTTTGTAACCAACTCAAAAAGCTGCAGTTTCCGCCTAAATGGGAATTGCAGCTTTTGTTTTTAAGCCTCGCCCCGCGATCACTCACTGGCAGAATAAAAAATAAGGCCGCCACGCAACTATTTTGCGCCGGCCGTCATCATATAAATTATTATGCTACGCAACTACATCATCATTGGGGTCAGGAACCTCCTCAAAAACAAACTGTTCTCATTCATCAACATCAGCGGCATGGCTATCAGTGCCGCATGCTTCCTCATCATCACCCTGTTTGTGATCGATGAGTTGAGCTATGATCAGTATGTTGAAGACGTTTCGCTCAAATACCGGGTTTACAACGAATTTTTCAGCGACGACGGCGGCACACGTGTTGGATCCATGGTTCCGCCGATGGTGGCACCCACGTTGAAATCGGACTACCCGGAAGTCGATTATCATTTTCGCTTTCTTAACGTCAACAGCAAGTTGCTCTTCCAGGTAGGCGACGTCAAATCGACCGAAGAAGGTGGCGGGTATGGCGAATCGACCATGTTCGACCTGTTCAGCCTGCGACTCGTTGAAGGTGATCGCCAAACCATTCTCACTCAGCCTAACACTATCGCGCTCTCACAATCACTGGCCAAAAAATACTTTGGCGACAAGCCAGCGCTCGGTCAAACGATCAGGATCGGTACAGAAGACACCCAGGTTTCCGGTGTGTACGAAGACTTTCCGGCCCACTCACACCTCCACCTGAATTACCTCCTCCGTCTCGACGACCTCGCACAAGAACTTGGCGAGCGCATGCAGAGTTGGCAATGGAACCAGTTTCATACTTACATAAAATTGAAACCCGGCTCCGACGGCCACGCCCTCGAAAGTAAACTGAAAGACTTCGCCGAACGACACGCGTGGCCCGTAACAAAACAAAACGGCGGTTACTACATTCCTCACATCATGCCGCTTGAAGATGTCCATCTCAAGGCTTCGAATCAACTGTGGGACATCGCAGATCGAGGCAATGCTCAAACTGTCTACATCCTTTCGGCAACGGCGTTATTCATACTTATCATAGCAATCCTGAACTTCGTGAATCTCTCGACATCGCGTGCGATGAATCGAATGAAGGAGGTTGGCGTCCGCAAGTCGATCGGTGCGATGCGCACACAACTCGTAAAGCAATTCATGAGTGAGTCGGTGATCGTTGCCGTGATCTCTTTGCTCATTGGGATCCTCATCGTTCAACTTACGTTGCCCTCACTGAATTCATTCACCGAAAAGCAAATTCCGCTCGACGTATTCCTGAGCCCGGTTACTATTGGCGGGATCCTCCTCTTTGCCCTGATCATTGGACTTGCTGCGGGCGCTTACCCCGCGCTGTACATCTCTTCGTTCAAACCTTCCGCTATCCTTGCGGGAAAGCAGTCGGCTGCGTCTGGCAAAACCGTTCTTCGAAAAGGCCTTGTCGTAATTCAGTTCATCCTGTCGTTCTTCATGATCGTTGCCGCGCTGGTGGTATCCGATCAGCTCACGTACATGCAAACCAAAGACATGGGCTTCCAAAAAGATAACGTGATTGTATTGCCGTTGCGTGGAGGAATGTACCAAAAGAAAGACGCCGTGAAAAATGAGTTCATCAATCATCCAAATATTATCAGCGGGTCGCTGGGCTACGGACTTCCCGGCCAGGCGTTCGCAGGCGACGGATTCACCGACATCGAGACCAGCAAAGAGTGGCAGATCAACATGCTGACGGTCGACCAGGACTATACGAAAACACTTGGACTCACGATCGTAGCCGGCCGCGACTTCTCCAAAGAATTTCCTGCTGACGAACAAAATGCTTTCATCATTAGTGAAGCCGGGGCGAAGATGCTGGGCCACACCGATCCGAAAGATGCCATCGGCCATAAGGTTTCATGGCAACGTTGGGACGATGGCAAGAAAAAAGAGGGTTCTATCATCGGGGTTGTTAAAGACATTCACCTCAACAGCCTCCACCAGTCGATGACGCCAGTGATGCTTCAGAATGTACCATTCGTTTACAACACACTGTCGTTGCGCGTAAAGGGTGAAGATCTTCCTGCCACTATTGCTCACCTCGAAGACACCTGGAAGAAACTCGAATCCGACTGGCCATTCGAGTACAAGTTCCTCGATTCGAACTTCGACAAACTTTACAAATCCGAGACCCGCCTTGCGAAGCTGTTCACATTCTTTACCGGGTTTGCAATCTTCGTAGCATGCCTCGGCCTGTTCGGGCTTGTGGTTTACAATACAAGCCAACGATTCAAGGAGATCAGCATCCGGAAAGTATTCGGGGCAAAAGAGAGCCAGCTTGTCGTGCAGCTTGGAAAAACTTACTTCTTCCTGATTTGTATTGCATTCGTGGTAGCGGTCCCCATCAGCTACTATGCCGCAGACACATGGCTGCAAACATTCCCATATCGCACGGAGGTAACGATCGGGTTGTTTATTAAAGCTGCAGTCGGTGTTCTCACTATTTCCATGATTACCGTTGGTATCCAATCTTTAAAGGCGGCGCGCACAAATCCCGTGAATGCGCTGAAAGAACAGTAAATGAACAGGAATTGAGCTGCGAAAGGCCCGGCCGGAATTCATCCTGCCGGGCCTTTCAGCGTTTTAACTTGACAATGCACATATGTTCGTGTACATTTCATCAGCAAAATTAGAATAAATGGAACGCAAGTACCTTGGGGAATTCGAAGAAATCGTGCTTTTGATCGTATCCGCGCTGGATGAGAACGCTTATGGTGTAACAATACTTCACGAGATCGTGGAGCAGACAGGCCGCACTGTTCGGCTAAACCAGGTGCACTCGGCACTGCAACGGCTCGAAGAAAAGGGAATGGTTCGCTCGAAGATGGGCGGGGCAACTGCAGAACGCGGCGGGCGCCGAAAGAGAATGTTTCAAACAACAGCACTCGGCCGCAAAGTGTTGACCGACATCCAGGACGTAAGGCAAAAACTCTGGAACCTTGGACGCGCATAATAACAATATGGAAAACAATCCTCCGAAATGGGCCACCCGTCTCCTGCATCGGGCATGCCCCGACCATCTGCTTGAAGAAGTTGAAGGCGACCTCCAGGAAGAATATCAATACCAGTTGCGTAAAGTTGGGAAGCGACAGGCCGACTGGGACTATGCTATAAACGTCATCGGATTTCTTTCGCCCTTCTCGCGACGAAGGAAGAGTGAACATTATCGACCGTCTTTATTCTCTACTATTATGTTGAAAAATTATTTCGTTACGGCAATGAGGAATATCGCCCGCAACAGGACGTATTCCATTATCAACCTTGTGGGGTTGACTTTCGGGCTGGTGAGCAGCATGCTGATCTTCCAGTTTGTGATCTACGAAAGATCGGCTGATGAGTTTCATGCGAAATTCGATCAGCTCAACAGGGTAACATTTAAAGTTGCAGAAGGCGGTGGCACATCCGAAAGGCAGTCCCAATTGTACCTCACCGCCGGGCAGGCATTTAAAGACGAGATCCCTGCCGTTGCGAATATGGCCAGGATCCGCGCTGATTTTTTCCAGGAATGTCCAACGCTTAGCCATACAACCAATGGTGAACGAAAGACCTACAAGGACATCCGGTCGATCATGGTCGACAGCACGTTCCTGAAAATGTTCTCTTTTGAGCTGGTGAGGGGTAATGCTGCCACTGCACTTGCCGGTAAATCAATATTGATCACAGAAAGTACGGCCATCAAGCTCTTCGGTTACGAGGATCCGATCGGCAAGACAATTGAATACGGAATGATCTCAGGCGGGCCACGCACGGAACGTGTGCCATCGCTGCAAGTTACCGGAGTTCTCAAAGACGCTCCCGCAAACTCGCACATCCAGTTCGACGTGATGATACCACTCCATATTTTCGTTAATGGGCTTCTCGAAAGAGTGAGGCCATATTACAACTCATGGGGGAATAACAACTTTACTACCTATGTAGAACTGCAACCAGGTGCTGACCGCGACAAAGTTGCAGAAATGATGAACACCATTGTCGAACGCCAGGCAGGCGAGATCCTGAAACGCATAGGGACAACCGTGTCTGTAGAGCTGCAGCCCATGAGCAAAGTGTACTTCGATCGTGAAACAAACTTAGGTCTTGTCGGCTTCGGTTCTGCCGTCGTCTCAACACGCACAGGTAATGAACGGATGGTATATTTCCTGACACTGATCGCAATCATCACACTTGCGATCGCACTCATGAGTTACGTTAATCTTTCAACGATCCGATCACTCGACCGTGCGAAGGAAGTCGGGATCCGGAAAGTGATCGGCGCATACAAGCACAACCTGCAAATGCAGTTCTTTATGGAATCTACTATGATGAATCTTGCGGGCCTTGTGATAGCCGTAATACTGGTGATGTTGCTCGTTCCCTATTTCAATGATTTTGTACAGACAAATTTCACCCTCACGTCGTGGTTCAATTCAAAGTTCCTGCTGCTGATCAGCGGGATCTTTGTCACAGGCGTTTTGCTGTCGGGGCTATATCCTGCATTTATCCTTTCGTCGTTCATGCCGATCAAGGTGCTGAAGGGCAGTGTTGGTTCGCTCGGCTCCAAATCCAGAATGAGAAAGTTCCTCATCGTATTGCAATACGCCCCGGCGATCTCGTTGCTGGTCTGCACGATGGTGGTTTACACGCAGCTCGATTTCATGCGAAACATGGACGTGGGTCTCGATATGAATAAATTAGTCACCATACGCAGTCCGTTTATTCTGCCCGACAGTATCCCGACTACAACCGCCGAGGCTGCTTTCAAAAAAGAAGTTGTGAGAATCCCCGAAGTGGAGTTTGCGTCGTTCGCCGGAAACCAGGCGGGGCGTGGCCTGAACTTCCTGGTTCCGTTCAAAGTAGACAGTGTCGGAGATTCGGGCGTTAGATTCTACAAGTGCTCGGGTGTCGATCACGATTTCACTTCCGCATTCAGTGTAAAAGTTGTTGCGGGCGAACCGTTCACCGATGGCATGACCAACACCTATGGCAACCCGGATGACTTTACCCGGAAGGTAATGGTGAATGAGACAGCCGTTCGAAGCTGGGGGATCAAGAAAAATGAAGACGTGATCGGCCGTGTGGCCGCTTCCGAAGATGGCGACCGATTCTACGTGATGGCCGTACTCGAAGACTTCAACTGGTCGTCGGTCCACAAGGCGATCGACCCGGTGATGTTGTGGTACACACCGTTCAACCGGTTCATGACGATCAAGGTAAAACCTGGTGCCGATCTCAACAGCATGCTGTCGCAAGTGAAAACGGTTTATGAATACATGTTTCCCATGGATGTATTCCACTACGAATTCGCCGATGATGTTTATAAACGCCAGTACGGGGAAGACGAAAAGTTTGCAAAACTCTTTGGAATATTTTCGGGACTCGCGGCACTGATCGCTTCATTGGGGTTGTTCGGACTTGCTTCGTTCTCGGCGGAACGACGTTCGAAGGAAGTTGGGATCCGCAAAGTAATGGGAGCCTCGGTCAATAGTATCGTTGGGCTGCTTGGTCGCGAGTTTATCATGCTGGTGTTTGTTGCCTTCGTGATCGCGAGCCCCATAGCGTGGTTTGTGATGAACGGATGGTTGCAGACGTTCGCGTTTCACATACCATTGAATGCAATTCCATTCATAATAACCGGGATCGGTGCAGTGTTGATTGCAGTAGTGACCGTCAGTTGGAGGACGATACGTGTTGCAAGAGAGAATCCAATCAAGTCGCTACGCGACGAATAAATTTATTCAGAGCGCAGCGAGTTGATCGGGTTTACTATCGAGGCCCTGATTGTCTGGAAGCTTACGGTGATGAGCGTAATAAACAACGCTCCTCCCGTTGCTCCAATAAACACCCAGATAGATATATCTGTACGATAGTCGTAGGTCTGTAGCCATTTATCGAGGTAATGCCACGATATCGGTATGCCGATCAGGCACGATATGCATACCAGTATCAGGAACTCCATCGACAACAGTCGCCAGACAGTTGCGATCGAAGCACCAAGTATCTTGCGAATACCGATCTCTTTCTTGCGTTGCTCGGCCACGAACGACGCCATACCGAAAAGACCCAGGCAACTGATGAATATCGCCAGTGATGCAAAAAACGTTGCCAGCTTGCCGATGCGTTCTTCTCCGGAAAACTTCGCGGCATACTCTTCGTCGACAAATTTATACTCGAAAGGAACCGCAGGCATAAGCGTCTGGTACACCTTTGCAACTCTCGCCAGCGATTCACTTGTACTCAATTCAGGATTGAGCTTGATGTTAACCCAAAGTCCCTGGTAAGGGATCAGCCTGAAGATTGTCTGTTTCACTGGCTCATAGGGCGACATCATTACCATGTCTTTGATCACACCGATAACATGATACTTCTGCCCTTGCCAGGTGATCTCCTCATCGAGCGGGTTTTCGAGGCCCATGAATTTAACCGCAGCTTCGTTCAACACCAGCGCTAACGAATCGGTTACACGGTCACGATCGAAGTCGCGCCCCTGCACGAACTCCCAGCCCATCGTTTTTCCATAGTCGTGCGACACCGGGATATTTGCAAAATCATCGTGAAGATTGGGATCCTTTCCCTTCCAGTTGAACCCGGTGCTTTCGAACCACACAGCTGTAGGTGGACCGGCCGACTCGGCTACCGCTGCAGCACCGCCGCTCGCCACGAGCTCGTCGCGAATTGTTTTAGCATTACGCCAATGATCCGATGTGGTCTTGCGGACCATGATCAGTCCTTCACGTGAATAACCGATCGGACGGTTCTTGGCATGCTGGATCTGCTGCCACACGATCGTTGTACCAATGATGAGTGTGATCGAAACTGTGAACTGCAGTACCACCAATACTTTTCGTGGCATCGATGCAAATCTTCCCGCCTTGAAAGTTCCCTTGAGCACCTTCACCGGCTGGAACGAAGACAGGAACAACGCCGGGTAGCTTCCCGACAAAAGACTTGTAACAAGAATAAAGACAACGCTCACGACCCAGAAGGCAACATTCTCCCACGGCACCGACATACGTTTGCCCGCAAGGTCATTGAACCAGGGCAATAAAAACCCGACAAATGCAAGCGCTACGAACCACGATAACAATACAACCATGAATGATTCGGTGAGGAACTGCCAGATCAGTTGTGCTCTCGCCGACCCTATCGACTTACGGATGCCAACCTCGCGTGCACGTTTTTCCGACTGGGCAGTGCTAAGGTTCATAAAGTTGATGCACGCAAGCAGCAACACAAAAACTCCGATGATGCCGAACAACCAAACGAATTGTATGCGACCACGAACTTCCTTTCCGTTCTCCCATTCGGAGTACAGGTGCCAACGACTCATAGGTTGAACAAAGAGCCTTGGGTTTTCCTTCATCGCCTCGTCTTTCGTGAGGTGATCTGCTTTTACGTTTTGAATTCTTGCCGATACTCCTTCGAATGTCGCGTTGGGTTGAAGCTGAACGAGAGTCACCAGTGTGTTCTTCCAGTTGGTTTCCTCCGCCTTCATCCAGAAGTTGGCCGCCACGAATTGGTCCCACGAAGAAATAAATTTCAGGGAAGAGAAGCGTGTGTTGCCCGGGAGATCTTCGTAGACACCTGTTACTTTCAGATCTTCGTCGTTGTCGAGCCGTATCATTTTATCCATCGGATCCTGGTCGCCAAAGAGCGCGGTCGCTGCCGACTCCGACAGGATTATAGACTTGGGGTCTTTGATGAGCGCCGACCAGTCGCCGTGGATCATTTTGAGCGACAGCATCTCAGCTACCTCACCATCCATGAACGTTCCGTTTTGTGAGACTTTATGGTCGCCGATCGAAAGCGTGTGAACACTTTCCCACCACATGCGCACGACGTGCCGGAAATCACCTTTGTAATTAGCTTTGAGCTCGGCGCCAAGTGGTCCACATCCTGCGCTTAGTGTGATCGTCTCATCCAGGTTTACAGACTGATGCTGATAGATCTCACCGATGCGATCGTAATTAGCGTGGTACCGGTCGAACGATACTTCGTCGTACACCCACATGCCGATGAGCATCGTAACACTCATTCCTACGGCGAGGCCGGCGATATTGATCACCGAGTAACCACGGCTCCGCGTGATGTTGCGAAGCGCGATCTTCAGAAAGTTTCTTAACATAAGCGTCAAGTTTGGCGATGGGCTTATGACAACATACATGCCATCGAAAAACAGTGTTTGGGCCGTGCCAACGCTGATCCGCACCGATCTCCTTGTTCACAATTGGATGCCTCTGTGCGAAATCGGGCAAGGTGCGTTGCAAGTTTTTGCGGTCGATTAAGATGGGATTTTGCAATACCGGGAAATGCCTTTTGCAGAAAATAGTGTCATGAAAAGTAAATACCTGCCCGTTGTACTTTCTCTTGCACTCATAAGCTTCCGATCAAATCCAGACAACGAAAGGATTGCATACCCGGACGGTTATCGCGACTGGACGCATGTGAAGACCTACATCGTTGGGCCGAAAAATCCCGCGTTCAAAGTTATTGGCGGTTTCAATCACGTTTATGGTAATGAAAAAGCAATGAAGGGATATCAATCAGGCGACTTTCCCGATGGGTCTGTTATTGTTTCGGATGTTATCGCTACTGTGGAAGACAGCATAACCATCCGTGAAGCCAACAGGGATCACATCGACGTGATGATGAAAGAGAACGGCACCTGGATATTTGAAACTTTCAAGG
>DASRSO010000261.1:0-34072 GCA_035656375.1 Cyclobacteriaceae bacterium
GCAAGCATTCCACCTCCTTCCGATTGATGACCCGCATCGCCGTTTGTTACAGCAACAAATTTCACGGCATAACCAAGTTGCGACAACAGTATTGCTGTGCCACCACTGTCCTGATCGCAGTCGTCGGGGTGGGCACCGATCATAATAACTCGAATGGCGTTGTTATTTTGAGCAAACGCCGGAACACACAAGAGCAGCACCAGGAAAACAAAGAGGGGTTTCATTGACTTTGAAAGTTAAAGACATGTGGAAGTTATGCTTTTAAAAGTGTATTTACTAAGTTTAATATATGCGGCTGTTAACAATTATCATACTGATGGTGAATAGTGCGTACGCGCAGCAATTGACCATTAGCAAATCGAATGATTTCAAAGTGAACGGCAAGGGCGACGCAACAGAGTGGGCAAAGGCGGAGTGGGTAACTCTCACCAATCGCGGAGGCAAGAAAAACTATGAGACCAAAATGAAAATGATGTACTCCGATAGCGGAGTGTATTGCCTCTTTCATAACGCCGACGACAAGATCACTTCGACAATGAGTGAGGATTTTTCGGATCTATGGAAAGAAGATGTGGTAGAGATATTTTTCTGGACCGACGAGAAGTTTCCAATCTATTTCGAATACGAGCTCTCACCGAGAAACTTCGAGTTGCCCATTATTGTGCCGAATCTCAACGGGAAATTTCTCGGCTGGCGACCATGGCACTATACGGGGTCGAGATTAATTCAACACGCTGCAAGTATTCAATCCAAAGCATGGATCGCAGAATTTTTTATTCCTTTCAAAACCCTTGCCCCACTCACGAATGTTCCGGCAACAAAAGGTACGACGTGGAGATGCAACATGTACCGGCTGGATTACGATGACGGAGTATCAAGATGGTCGTGGCAGCCGGTACAAACCAATTTTCATGACTACGAAAGGTTTGGAACCATAAAGTTTCAATGACGAAAGAAAGGTCAGGAGGCCTTGGCCATCTCCCAACCGATCATGCTTTTCTTTCTTGTTGGATTCCATCGGTACTCTCCAAGTATTCCATCTTTTCTGATCACGCGGTGACATGGGATCAGGTATGCGATATGATTCGAGCCAACCGCAGATCCCACCGCCTGAAACGCATTCGGATTTTCGATCGACTTCGCGATATCCTGATATGTTGTAACAGATCCCATCGGCAACTTTAGAAGCGCTTCCCAAACCTTGACCTGGAAGTTTGTGCCTTTAACCAGCACATGTAATTTTTTTTCAGGCTGAAGGCTTGCGCTGAAGATCGTTTTCGCGTGTTGTGCTGTCAACTCTTCATTCATGTGAAACACGGAGTTATTCCAATGCTGTTTCATTTTTTCCAACTCTGCACCCGGCTGGTCGTCTGAATTCACAAACGAAAGCCAGCAGATACCTCTCTCGGTTACCCCGATCAATGCAGCGCCGAAAGGTGTTTCATGAAACCCGTACTCGATACGGAGGCCGCCGCCTTTTTGCCTGTACTCTTGTGGCGTAACAGCTTCCAGTGTCGTGAACAGGTCGTACACACGCGACTGGCTGCTCAGCCCGGCTTGTTCGGCAGCCTCAACGATGTTGCGACTTTCCAAAAGTTTCGTCTTCAGGAAATCGACCGTGAGGTACTGGAGGAATCGCTTTGGGCTGATTCCCGCCCACTCGGCGAAGATCCTCTGGAAATGGAAGGGCGAAAGGTGAACCTTGTCCGCAACTTCGTCCAGCTCCGGCTGACGTTGAAAGTTGGCCTCCAGGTAGCGGATCGCCTCCTCGATGCGCTTGTAATTGATATGTTCTTCTTTGATCACCATCATAAAATTATCTCTTTTTTGTTGACACAAAGTTGCATTTGGGGGAAAGGGTATTCAACCTGATTCTTGCTGAATAGAGTCGGGCGACTTACATTTAACTGCTTAAAAATCTGATCTATGAGACTTTTGATTTTTCTCCTGCTGGTTTCGACAGCAGCTTTTTCACAACAAAATTACGACACCGTAAAGATCCGACCCCTGAAGATTACCGACCGGGTTTACATGCTTAAGGGCGCCGGCGGAAACATCGGGCTCCTCACAGGCGCCGATGGTCTTCTTATGATAGACGACCAGTTTGCCCCGTTGTCGGAAAAGATAAAAGCCGCAGTTACCGCGATCGACGCCGGAACAGTGCGTTTCCTTATCAACACTCACATCCACGGAGATCACACCGGGGGCAATGAGAATTTCAAGAAAATGGGAGTTACGTTACTGGCTCATGATGTTGTTCGTGAGCGCATGAGCAAAGAGACCGTAAACCCGCAGAACAACCAAACGATTCCACCGCGCGACAAAGCTGCATGGCCCGAGATCACTTTCGCAGATCGTATGAACCTTCACCTTAACGATGAGGACATCGAGTTGTACCATTTCACCAACGGTCATACAGATGGCGACGTGGTGATCCGCTTCGTGAAGGCAAATGTGTATCACGTGGGTGATCTTTTTAATCGTACAAGCTTTCCATTCATCGACGGAAGGAATGGAGGAGCGTTTACAGGACTCATTGCCAACTTCGACAAGATACTTGGCTTGATAGATGATAACGCCAAAGTAATTCCCGGCCACGGAAACCTGGCAACGAAAGCCGATGTAAAAGCTTATCGTGATATGCTTGTTGAGCTGAACGATGGCGTCGTCAAAGCAATGAAATCAGGAAAGAAGGTAGAAGACATTCCCGCTCTAAACCTGACAGCCAGGTATGACGATACGTTTGGAAAAGGCTTTATAAAAGGAAAAGACTTTATAGTAATTGTAGCTAACGAATTAGCCGCAGCGAAGACTAAGAAGTAGTCTTTGTGCCATTGCGAGAACCGCGCATGCAATTCCCGCAAGGCCGATAACCAAGGTCAATCGCTTCTTTTTCGCTTTCGAAGAACACGCGGTTGACCTTTTTCATTCTTTTCCCTGAACCACATTTAAGAGTTCCGTAAACTTTCAGATTTTTGTTTCCGGCAAAAAGGATCTTTTTCGCCCGCAAAAGACGTTTAAGATCTGTTGTTGTCAATTCTTCGTGTCGATGCATTATGAAATTCAAAATTAAGACTCCTCCAGAATTTAGTTACGATTATAGCCTTGCTTTTCTTGAACGATCTTCAAAAGAGGTAATGCACGTCGTCTCGAACAGAGTCGTCAGAAAACTAATTAAAGTCGACAATGCTCACGTACTTTTTTCAGTTTCCGAAGGCAATGGCTTTCTTGAAGTTGAGATCATCAGCAACCCTTCGCCTGCAACTAAAGTATACGTCACAAACTATGTAAACGAATGGTTTGATCTTGATACAGACCTTAAGCCCTTCTATTCCCTGGCAAAGAAAGATGAAGTGCTAAGGTCTATCGTCAAAAAATTTCACGGTTACCGCATCATGGGACAACCAGACCTCTTCGAGTCGTTGATCTGGGCCGTTCTTGGTCAACAGATAAACGTGGCCTTTGCGTATTCTATCAAGCAACGATTTGTCGAGAAGTATGGAGAACGGCACGAATACGAAGGTCATGTCTACTATTTGTTCCCAACGCCTGAGCGCGTTGCACAGATCAACCCCGACGAGTTAATTCCTCTCCAGTTTTCACGGCAGAAGAGTGCTTATACGATCGGCATCGCGAAAGCATTTGTAGAAAACCACGTTTCACGGGTAATGCTCCACGGCCGTCCTCTTGCCGAAGCAAAGGAAGAGCTTATGAAACTTAAAGGCATCGGAAACTGGACAGCCAACTACGCACTGATGAGAACATTTCGTTACCCGGATGCTTTCCCGCTGGAAGACGTAGCGCTTCACAAAGCCCTTCGCATTCAAATGAATATGCGAAAGAAGCCGACGTTAGATCGTGTGAAGAAAATTTTTAAACGCTACAAAGGTTGGGAAGCGTACGCGACCTTATACCTGTGGAAGAGCCTGTAGAGGGAAGTTCACAAGGAGCTCCGGGCTCTCGATCGTAACAACGTCGCTCGAATCGCCCAACACTTCATCGATAATCCCGTATGATTTCGCTTCGATCGCGGTCATATATCGATCACGCAGGAAGAACTCTTCAATCTCTTTCCAGGAGTGCCCGGTATTTTTTCCGATCAGGTGAAACAGTTGTGTTTGAATTCTTTCCTGTTCACGTGTCGCAATGCGGACGTCTTCTGTGTAGCCCTGCGACCCGCTTGTTGTCGGATGCATGTGTACTGTTGCGTGTGGCAGTGCATAGCGCTTTCCTTTTGCGCCCGACGAAAGCAATGCGGTGGCCATGCTCGCTGTAACACCAACTGCCACCGTCGACACCGGCGCCTGGATCATCCGCATAGCGTCGTAGATTGCCAGGCCAGCGTACACGCTACCACCCGGGCTGTTGATGTAAAGACTGATCGTTTGTTTCTGATCGAGACTGTTTAGATAAAGCAACTGTGCAACGATCAGGTTTGCACTTACGTCGTCTACTTTCGTGCCCAGGAATACGATCCGTTCTTTTAATAACAGGCTGTAAATGTCATAGGCTCTCTCTCCGCGGCCACTGCTGTCAATGACCATCGGTACAAGGTTCGCTGAAGGTATCATAATTTTTTATTGGAACATCCTGAGGATTCGTTCTCTGAATGAGATCTTAACAGGATCGGTGAATAAATTCTCGTGTATAGACTCGAGCCTGGCCCGAAGCTTTTTCCTTCCGTAATATTTTACGATAAGGAGTACAGTCTCATTCAACGAAGTCTTCATAACCAAGTGATTTTTGCTTGACTGTATTCCTTAATTTTTCCAGGCACTTGAATTTTTGAACCGTAGCCGAATGAGCATTCGAGTAATTGAAAACATTCGCAATACGTTCAGGAGAAAGTCTTTGATAGTAAAAAGCTTGCAGCAGTTCGAGACACGTCTTTCCCGAAATTTCAATAAGGCGAAGAAGCTTGGTGGAAATTGGAAGCTTTTCGTCTTCGGGTATTACAATGTTATTATCGAGTTCGACGCGATGCTTGTCGTGATGATATTTACGTACCCACAGATGTTTGGCAATGCCGAGGATATAAGCGCCGGGATTGTCCGGCCTGATGTTCTTCTCGAAGAAGATCACCATTGCATCATGAAAGATGTCTTTGGCATCGTCGACCGAGCCGCCCATTTTCGACACGAATGAGGCGACGGCAGGAAAGGTTTCTTCATATAATCCCGGGAGATCCTCAAGGATATCGGGGGAAGCTAATGAAAGTGCGTTTTCTACAACCATTTGCACATCTTTTATGGTTTCTATAAAGATGTGGCCGGGGCAGCGAAAATATCACCACCCCGGACAAATTATTTTTTACTCCGTCATCAAAACCGGCTCATCCTTCTTTTCTGCAGGATTACCCGCCGGCTTTTTTCCCGGCCCTCTCGTAGGCGGTGCAAGTTGCGGTTTCACAATGTTGTACACGCGGTACATTACGTACACGGAAATTGCCGTGATCGTAGCCACCACATAACCGACCACGTCGATGTTTTCGAGCGGACTTGTCGGCGTGGCCTGGTACACGATGTATCCTGCTATGATCGAAGCAACACCACCTGCCATTTGTTGCAGCGAAGAGTTGATCGCCATGAACGCCCCGCGATCTTTCATTTGAGGTATCGCTGTGATAAGGATCGTTGAAGGAACGATCCGACCCATGATACCGACGAACATCAATACGTTTGAAAGTATTACAAGCCAGAGCGGAATTACCCCCCAGTTCGTATGAACGATAACCATCACGATACCCCACATTGAAGCAATCGCAAAGATCAGGATCTTGCTAAACTTGTCACTCAATCGCCCGAGAATGGGAAACACCACCACCGTCGCAATACCGGTTGCGGTAAAGATTATCGGCAACTGACTCGCTTCTACACCTAAGTTGTTTACAGAGTATGCACTGCCAAACGGCATCAGCATAAATCCACCGAGCGGCAACAAAGCGGTAGCGATGTATCCTGTCTGATATTTTTTCTGCTTCAAGGTATTCCAAAGGTGTACCAGCGGGTTCACATCATTTTTCTTCAGAGCGAGGTGAGCATTTACGGGTTTCATTCTTGCCATCATGATCACTCCCATAATACCAGCAAGAAGCACGATCAGGTAGAAAGGTGAGTTCCATCCCCAACGGTCGGCAAGCACGAGACTTATCGGAATACCCAATACCTGGCTTGCAGAAAAACCCATCTGGGTGAAACCAAATACACGGCCACGTTGATTGATCTCAAACAAGTCTGTAATGATGGCCATGCCAATCGCACCAATCACACCACCGAATAATCCCGTTACAATACGGGCGGCAAGCAGCAACTCATACGTTGGCGCAACTGCACAAAATAGAGTTCCCACAACAAATCCGGTATAGAAGACCATCAACAGTTTCTTACGGTCGTAGTTATCGGCAATACCTGCCGCGAGGATACCGGATATCCCGGCACTGAATGCATAAGCCGCCACCACAAATCCAAACTGGGTTGGATTGATGTTCAGCGACTTCATCACCAAGGGCGCAAGTGGTGATATCACCATGAAGTCAAGCACCACAGTGAATTGTATCAATGCAATAATTGCAATGATAAATTTCTGATATGAAGTAAAAGGCTTAAACGCCTGTTGATTGTTGTCCATTTAGCTGGTTATTCAAGTTCGGAACACTGGTATCCGTTGCTGTTAATTAACTCACACACATCTGCAACAGTAAGGTTGGGTGTTACGACGCGGATTACGTGATCGCAGTCGTCGAGGTCGATATTCCACCTGATAATACCAGGATGGTGATCGAGCGGATGCTGAATCTGAAGTAAGTCAGAGTAAGTCGAAATGTTCGACCTTAGAATAAGTACTCTTTCTTCCACGGTAGTCATAAGTACAGTTTTAATATAATACAGGGTTTATGGTGTCAATGCTTTTAATACAAGATCAAGTGCTTCGTACATAATCTTCTTCGAAAACGCGAACGGTCTTCCGCCCTTCGAACTGCCTTCCAGGTGAAACTTCACCATCGTGTACAGCGGCCCATACGCTATGCTCCAGTAAACTTCGAATGGCATCGGCCGCAGCTCGTTGTTCTTAATGGCGTTCTTCGCAAACTCTTCCATCACCGGCCTGAACTGTCCGGCCGTTGCCGACGTCACATACTGTCCATGCGGCGAGTGCCGGATCACCTCGTAAGCCGAAGCTTCTTTCAGGTTGTTCAGCCAGTAGTTCGAACGGTTTTCCCATTGCTTTTTCAGCCCCTCGGCATGCGACATCTTCCCATTGAACCCTTGAAGGGTCATTTCCGACATCTTTGCGCCGAGTTCTACACCCAGTTTCTTGATCAGGTCGTCCTTATCGCTATAGTATATATATAGAGTGGCAGGTGAGATTTTGGCCACTTTGGCCAGCTTCTGCATGCTAAACCCCTCAAATCCATACTTTACGAGTAATTCAATCGCCTTTTCCTTTACCAGGAGTTCTTTTTGTTCGTTCCGCGTCCGCATTTACAAGAACTTGAACGACAAAGATAAATGAATGTTCGTTTACTTATGGAATATTTGTGTCAACATAATGTTAACACAAACACCCGTTAGCTATAGAGGTATTGACGGGGAGAGATGCCTGTCGCTTTTCGGAAGGCATTACTGAAATGCGACTGATCGCTGAAGTTTAGCTGATACGCGATCTCGCTTATAGGCCCATGATTTTTCTTGATCATCTTCATCGCGCATTCGATCTTCAATGCCAGTATGAATTGATACGGACTTCTTCCAACCGTCTGCTTAAACAATCGTCCAAAATGATAAGGGCTTAGGTTCACCAGTTCGGCAAGCTCATGAAGGCCAATGTTGAACTGCATATACGAATAGGCAAAGTCGACCACCTGCTTCAACTGGTAGGGATTCAGCTTCCCTTTAGGGAAATAGATCTCCTTCGATGCCCGGTAGGTTTTTGCCAGGTGAACGATACACGCTACCGCGAGACTTTCAGCATAAACTTTCTCCGCAGAATTATTTGTAGCACTAAGCTTCGTGGCAACATCGAGCAAGAACGGATCCGTGATGTTGAACTGCGAAACGAATTTGAAATCCTTGATCTCCAGAATCTCATTTACAAAATGAGGTTCGAGAACGATCATCAGTCCGTGGAACGGTTGTGTCCAGCGGATAGTGGTGCTGCTGCCTACTGAAGAAAGGCATACCACGGCTCCTTTATCGCATACGCTATCCTTCCAACCGTCGGCTGTCTGAATTTCGATGCCGATTGGCCCCGACCAGTTGAATAGCAATGTGTGCTTATCTCCAGGCAGGGTGAGCGATTCTATAGCAGGAAATACATTTTCTTCGACCTTAAAGCCATTCCATTGTAAAATCGATTCCATATAGTTTGTTTTTTCTCGTGAAAGAATGTGAGAAGGTAGCGCGGTCTCAATCCACAGTTACAGTCATGTGCGACAAAGGGAGCATTTCGTACGACAGAAATTATTTTATCACCCCAATAAAGGTATCTGATAGCGAGTCAAAAAGATTGGACGGAATCGTCCTACATGACAGTTCGCAAATGATCGGCTACAGTCTGCTTGTAGTTCCTGCCAATCGGCACAGAAAGGTCGCCAATCAGCAACCGGGTTGGTTCGAACGCCGTAACTTTTCGTGTTGCAACAATGAATGATCGATGGATTCGAAGAAATAATTGTGCAGGAAGAAATTCTTCGTAATAGGAGATGGTTTGACGCGTGATCACCTCGGCATTTCCGGCAAGACGAATTTTTACATAGTCACGCTGACTCTCTATATATAGTATGTCGTCGATGTAAACCTTCTGAAGTTGTTTGTTTCCCTTTACAAAAAGGAACGGTTTTTCGGGTGCGGGTTCTGCTTTTGATTCGCGGATTGTTGTGTCGGGCCGGATCTTGTTCACGGCTCGCATAAACCGGTCGAAGGCAATGGGCTTCAGTAAATAATCGACCACATCCAGATCGAATGCATCTATCGCATAATCGCGATAAGCAGAAGTGATAATGGCTTTTGGTCGTTCGGGAAGGGCGCGCAGCATTTCAAGTCCACTCATGCGCGGCATTTTGATATCGAGGAAGAGAACTTCTACCGTGTTGGATTGAAGCCATGTGAATGCTTCCAGTGCGTTCTTGAATTGACCGCGGATCTCGAGGAATCCTATCCTTTCAATGTACGACCGGATTATCTCCTGCCCGATGGGCTCATCTTCCACTATAAGACAACTCAGCTTCATGTTTTTCTTCTTCCGCGGATGTCATTCGTCCGAGTTTGATCTTAAGCACAACAAGATAGGTGTCATGGCCGTCGATGATCTGCAGCGTGTGATCGTCGCCGTAAATGAGTTCGAGGCGGCGACGAACATTGTTGAGCCCGATGCCACCCGGGTTCGGGAGGTCGTGCGGCAGCATGTTTTTTGTGTTCTCGATCTTGAACACAAAGTCGTTCTTATAAACCGAGCAGTCGATGTTGATCCACGCCATGTCGATCGTTTCTGATGCGCCATGTTTGAAACTGTTCTCGACAAACGGGAAAATGACAAGTGGAACTATTCCCAAACATTCGGTGCCCTTTTCCTGGTTCATCGACACGGAAAGGTTCCCGGGATAACGGATCTTTTCGAGCTCAATATAGTCGCGGATGCAATCCATCTCCTTCCGCAATGGAACAATAGGATGATTGCTTTCGTGAAGCATGTAGTGAAGTATCCTTGAAAGCCCGAGGATCATCTCCTGGGCATGGCGTGGATTTCTTTCCACCAATCCGTAAAGGTTATTTAATGTATTGAACATAAAGTGCGGATTGATCTGGTCTTTCAGCATCTTTAGTTCCGACTCAAGTCGAATGTGTTGTGTTTCGCCCAAACGTAATTCGTTCAGGTACCACATTTTTGTAAGCTTAATGATCACTGCGATAGCAGCATTGGCGAACAGGTAGAAACCACGCACGAGAAGTTTCGATGAACTGAAGAGCGTGGTGCCGGGACTTGTGTTCTGGTAGTAGTTGCTGAAGTAGAACATGAGTGCGTGTGCGGAGAATGAGCACAAAATGAAGGTTGCTACGAACAACACAACTACTGCAATGTATTTCTTATTGAAAAAGAGAGGAATGCATCCATACATCATTACGTAGGCGAGGAGCATTTGCCCGGGCATTTCGAACGTCACCATCTTGAAGAACAAGCGGTAATTTTGCGTGTCCCAGCCAAAGACGAACACATCGAAAAAGTAGATACAGGTCCAGAAGAAAACGTGCTGAAACCAGCGCTTTTTCAGTAAAGAATTGGACTGTATCCGGGCAGACGGCATAAGATCGTCAAGGTAGAACTTTCCCTTCAAAAAGACAGGTGGGATAATTGTCTGGATTCAGCAGCTTTTTGCAACATTCAGTATATTTCGGTTATGACTGCAACAAAAGAACAGATCGTTAAGGTGATGAGAGATACGGGCATCGTTCCGTTGTTTACTCATGACAATGCCGACGAAGCACTCCAGGTTGTTCAGACCGCATACGATGCTGGTGTCCGTACATTCGAGTTTACAAACCGGCGACAGAATTCCTTCGAGGTATTCAGTCACCTGGTTGCAAACAGGAAAAAGTTTCCCGAGCTGCTGCTTGGTATCGGGACCATTATGGATGCCGCAACCACGAAGAAGTTTATTGATGTGGGTGCTGATTTCATTATATCGCCGATACTGAAGATCGAGATGAGTGATGTATGCAGAGACCATGATAAACTTTGGATACCAGGCTGTGCGACATTGACCGAAGCTGTTACTGCGAAGGAAAACGGTGCCGGAGTGATCAAGATATTTCCGGGCTCGGTATTGGGACCTGAGTTTGTGAGATCCGTGATGCCCGTTGTTCCCGACCTCGTGTTGATGATCACCGGTGGGGTCGAACCGACGAAAGAGAGTCTTGGTGCATGGTTCAAAGCCGGGGCTGCCTGTGTTGGTATGGGCTCACAATTATTCTCCAGGGATATTTTACAGAGCCGCGATTGGGCGAAGCTGCGGCAACGCATAGCCGACTCTCTGGCGATCGCGAAGGAAGTACGTGCTGTTAAAAGTTGAGTATGTCGGGACAACTGATAAAGTTGGGTAGTCTTTCTCTTTTGTATGATGAAGGATTTATCCGCTACATCAAGTGGGGCGACGTTGAGTTAGTACGCAATATTTATTTTGCTTTGCGTGACAGCAATTGGACAACGGCGCCGATCGTGAGATCGGAAGAGAAGGCCGAGATAACTGGAAAGGGTTTTGATATTTCTTATACAGCGACAAATGTAGTTGCTGGTCAGAATGTTTTTCGCTGGAACGTGGTCATTACGGGAAATGATTCGGGCGAGATTACTTTCTCGGTAGTGGGGCAGGCTCTGGCGACGTACAACAGGAACCGTGCAGGGATCTGCGTGTTGCACCCGGTACGTGAAACAATTAACAAAATTGTTAAAGTTACAAGACCCGACGGGACAATTTACGACAGTCGGTTTCCCGAGATCATTAATCCACACCAGCCGTTCCTTGACATCACACGGATGCAATGGGAACTCGGTGATGGAGCATGGGCAGAACTAAAATTCGAGGGTGATGTTTTTGAGACAGAGGATCAACGCAATTGGTCGGACACTTCATTTAAGACATACAGCACACCACTGACGATCCCTTATCCCGTGATGTTGAAACCCGGTGACGCGGTGAGCCAGAAGGTAAGCCTGAAGCTTATAGATATAGAGAAGCTTCCTCGCGCGCGCAGCAAGGAGATCGAAGTAACTATCGAGGACGGCCACCCAACTGCATTTCCAAAAATCGGTGCCGAGTTTCCTGGTGTAGATCTGTCGATACACAAAGATGTTGGTTTGTTGGCGGACCTCGGTTTCGAGCACTTGCGAATAGAGCTTGATCTTCGTTCCAAGTCATGGAAAGAGATCCTTGATGCAGGACTTGCCGAAGCGAAGGCAATTTCGACCAACGTGTTTGTTCATTTGATCTTTGGAGAGAATCCAGCAAGCGAGTGGGAGGAGTTTGCAAAACAAAAAGTGAAGCTGAACAAGCTGGCGTTCTCGCCATTCGATCGCAAAGCAAATGTGAATGATCTTTTGAACGCTGTTCTTCCGAAAGCGCGGAAGGCTTATCCAGGTGTTTTAATTGGGGCGGGATTCAATAGTTACTTCACGGAACTTAATCGCAACCGGTTTGACTATAGGGGGATAGATTTTGTGACCTACCCGATGACTCCCCAGGCGCATGCGATCGATACACTCACCGTTATTGAGAACATACCGACGCCTAAATATGTGGTGCCTACGGCAAAGACATTCGCGAAGGGTAAGGATGTTCACACCGGCCCGGTATCACTAAGGCCGCGATTTAATCCCGATGCAAAATCGGAAGAGAAAAAGGAGGAGATAGTTTTACCGCACAAGTATGATGTGCGACAGGCTACGGCTCTTGCCGCGGGTTGGATGATTGGCACTATAAAGTATTTAGCGGAAGGCGGTGCAGACGCTATCACGTTATTTGAGACGCACGGCATGGCCGGTTATTTCATGAGTGATAACGACTGGCATCATAATGATTTTCCAACGGAAAAAATATTCCCTGTATACGATGCAATGATGTCGTTGCGAAAGCTGAAGCCGGAAAGAGTTGTAAGATCTCAAAGCAGTAACCCGCTCGCGTGTACAAGTCTTGTTGTGGAGAATAAAAGTGATCGCTACCTGTTGCTCGTCAACCACACGGATGTGGGTGTAATGGTGAAGGTTCGTGATAAGACCTATCCCGTTAATGGATGGGAGATCCACATTACATCAATCAATAAATGAGAATTGCCGGCATAGAGATCGGTGGAACAAAACTGCAGATCGTTGTGGGGAACGAACTCGGTGTTGTTGACGATCGTGTAGCCCATGTGATCGATGCTTCGCAGGGAGCGAGCGTTATCAGGAACCTTATCGAACAATCGCTCGCCAGGTTTGGTAAGGTCGATGCAATAGGAGTTGGATTTGGCGGGCCGATAAACAGGAATACCGGTGAGATTTGGACCTCGTATCATGTCGAAGGTTGGACCGGTTTCAATATAAAGTCATGGCTGGGCGGAAATGTTGCGGTTGATAACGATGCAAATGTTGCGGCACTGGGTGAGGCGCTTGCTGGAGCTGGAAAAGATCATCGCGTTGTTTTTTACGTGACGTTGGGAAGTGGTGTTGGAGGAGGTATTGTGGTTGACGGGGCGATCTATCATGGCAAATTGCCGGGAGAAGTCGAATTCGGTCACATACGCCTTGATACAAGCGGAAAAATTTTACAGGATTCTTGCTCCGGCTGGGCAGTGAACGAAAAGGTTCGTGCGAAAAATTTAGGTACTGATTCGAAGGCGCTTCTTCCGGCGATTGAGAAGGGCAATAAAGATGCGATTCACATCTTCGAGGAGACTATGACCGACCTTGCATTCGGTCTTTCTCATGTTGTGCACCTTTTTCATCCCGACACTATAATAATAGGTGGCGGTTTGTCTTTCATCGGTGAACCACTTCGAAGGGCCGTGGAAGAAAAATTGAAACTATTTATAATGGATGCGTTTCAACCGGGTCCGGTCATTCAGTTGTCGCAATTGAAGGCAGATGCAGTTCCGGTGGGGGCGCTTATCATGGCAGGTCAAAAAAAATAACTATGGAGAAATTTATCACAAGCTACATTGATGCACAGCGGAGTGCGTTGCAGTCTATCCCGGTCAAACAGGTCGAATCTCTGGTCTCGTTGTTCAGGGAAGCGCTTGACAACGACAGGCAGATCTTTGTGTGTGGGAATGGTGGTAGTGCTGCGAATGCGTCGCATTTTGTGACCGACCTTGGCAAGGGGTCGTCGGATAAAACCTACAGGAGGTTTCGTTGCTTGTCGTTGAACGACAATGTGAGTTGGATGACGGCATTGGGGAATGATTACGATTACTCCGAGGTTTTTTCGAGGCAGTTGATCAACCTTGCGAAGCGCGGGGATATTTTAATGGTGATGAGTGTGAGCGGCAGCTCGCCGAACCTGGTGAAGGCGGTGGAGTGGGCGAAGGCGAACGGTTGCTTGACGATAGCGTTGGTTGGGGGTAAAAAGGGCCGGCTGGCAGAAATTTCCGATCGCGTGCTGGTGATCGACGATACACATTATGGCAGGGTAGAGGATGCGCACATGGGCATTTGTCATATGATTGCCTACGCATTTATGGAAATTGAAAGTCTTCAAAAGAAATAGGCACTAGTCCCTGTGCGTATTTCCCTTCTCAAGTTATTTATAGCCGATGAACTATCGGGCTGTTTGTTGGTGGGCTTTGTTGTTTTTCGCATTTGGTAATGTCGAAGCGCAGGAGTTAACCAGGAAGCAGGACCATGTTGATTGGCGTTTTTCTTCGGTAGAACAATCCGGTTCACAGTGGAAGCTTGTGTTCACGGCGGTGATCGACCGCGGGTGGCATTTGTATTCGCAGAACACGCCGGAGGGTGGGCCGATGCCGGTGACTTTCAAGTTTTCTAAAGATGAGAGTTACAGGTTGTCGGGGAAGGTTAAGGAATCTGGTTTGTTGAAGAAAGGTTACGACGATGTGTTCATGACGGATGTGCTGTGGTATGAGGAGACGGTGATCTTTTCACAAGTTGTGAAGGTGGGGTCCAGGTGTACGGTGAAGGGCGAGGTTGATTATTCTGTTTGTTCGGAGGAGATGTGCATTCCGGGTGTTGTTCGGTTTAGTCTTGATGTTGGCAGATGAGGGATGCGTTTAGATTGGATTAGTCATTCAGCGCCGGGGCAACATTTCTCTGCCAGACACGCATAGGTTTAGGGTTAAGAGATGATGCATCCGGTTGCTGTATTTGTGCAGTCGTTTCCCTCATAATTGTGGGAATCTCCTTTTTAAAACATGTTTTCCTTACATGAGCACCGATTTCCATAATGAATTTATAAAGAAGATGGTCAATCAAAAGCTGGAGGATCGTGTGGTTGGGATTATTCGCGATTTGGATGCGATGCCATTCGATATTGTGGCGAATCGTGAGTTGGACAAGTTTTACTACATGCAGAAGCTTGCGGAGCTGAAGGTGCTTGATGATAAGTTGTATGAAGCGTTGGAGAGGGTGAGGGTGATGATGGCGGGCAGGTATGATACGAGGCGCGAGTTGATGTCGCGATGGAAGAGAGATGTGAAATGGTTAGCGTTAAGAAGAAAGGAAGTGAACAATTGATCAGGTTTACCTGATCACTTCTCTAATTCTTTTAAGATAGAAGATGGTGAAACACCGAGAGCTTTAGCGAGTTTGAAGATTGTAGTGAGTGATGGTTGGCGTTCACCGCGTTCGAGCAATGATATAAAGGTCCTGTCGAGATCGCAATCAATCCCGAGCTGTGCCTGTGAAAGCTTTTTTGCTTTCCTCAGCTCCACAAGGAGAACACCAAATCTCTCCGGAAGACTCTTCATGCTCAACGTGAAGTGAAGCTGAGGAACTTTAGAAAAAAGAGTCGACGACTATAGTCGGAATCTTCGAGTAACGCTTATCTTTGACAAGTCAAATCAATCATCGCTTCGTCAATAGATTTTTTAAGAGTGCGATTGAAATGCAGTACGAAAGACAATGATGTAGAATGAACATTGTCTGCTTTGAAACCGATGAGTGATTGACAGAGATTGATCTTACTTGTTAGGATCGAAGTCAAAGTTGAACAACTCCTTCGGGTGTACTTTGAGCATCCTTGCAAGTTTGATTATAGTAGAAAGCCGGAGATCACGTTTCCCGTGCTCGTACTTTGAAATGTTGCTTTCGTTCAATTCCGATTGATAGTCAGACTCCAGGAGTGACATCTTACGTTGATCACGCAACTTCCTGAGATTTTCCCCGAATAATTTCTTGTAATCCTTTTCAGGCATTTTAAACGCGATGTGTTTAAAAGTCCAGCGTTTCTGGCCCAAGTTCACGGTCGAATTAGACCGTGCCGAGCGAAGCAACTGATCGAAAAGTGAGCTCCGCCAATAGCAAAGGAACAATGGATGCATACAATTCAAAGGCCGACAATCAACTGGTTAACCTCCTTCATGGAGGCGATCGTCGCGCGTTTGAAGAGATCTATCGCAGATATGCCTCCTTGCTCTTTCGTTATGTGGCCGATAGAATTTTTGAAAGAGAAGATTGTGAAGAAATTGTCCAGGAAACCTTCATTTGGGTGTGGTCAAAACGCGAATCTCTCCGTCATGTCACCGAGTTACGTCCTTACCTGTATGGTATCGTAAAGCATAAGGTGTACAACCATATTCGTCACAACTACGTCCACCGGCAGTTTGTAGAGCACTTTCAGAAGTTCGGAATGACTGTCGACAATTCGAATGAAGAGCTCGCTAATGTTGCCGACATAATGAGAATTCTCGAGCATGCTGTTTCCCAGTTGCCGGAACGATGCCAGATGGCGTTTAAGTTGAGCCGGATCGAGCACAAGCCTATCGCGGCAATCGCCGAACAAATGAATATTTCCAGTCGTACCGTTGAAAATTACATCACCCAGGCCCTTAAGCATCTCCGTGATGCCTGTGCAGCGTTTTATCGAAGCCGCAATGAATAAATGTGTCAGGTTTTCCTTACATAGATAATTGTTCTAATCACTATGTGTTTAGATCGATCCGGGTTACATTTTACTGGCTGGCCGCAAAAATGATTAAAAACGATGAATTCCGACGAGTTTGACAAGCTGCTGGATCTCTACCTGAAGGGACGGCTGTCGGCCACGCAGAAAGCTGAACTGGAAAAGCTGCTCGACGAATACCAGAAGCCCGAAGGACCGAAAATGGACTTTACCCAGGACGACGCCACCCGGCTGTGGAAACGGATCGAGGAGAAGACCCGCCCCGCAGATTCACAACGCCCGTCGCGATGGCCATGGATGCCGATGGCTGCCGCATTGCTCCTGGCAACATTTGCCGCTGTGCTTGTGGTCTTCTGGAACGCCGGCAGCAACACTCAATTATCAAACAAAACAATTCTTCCCGATGGCTCCATCGTATGGCTTCGCGAAGGTGCAGCACTTACCTCATACCCGTTTTCCGGAAACAGTCGCGACGTGTCTCTTACCGGCGAGGCATTGTTTGAAGTAGCCCACGATCCCGGTCGCCCGTTTGTTATTCATTGCGGAAAATATACGGCCAGTGTTGTCGGTACCAGTTTTAATATCAAGGCGTCCGACAGTGTGGTGGAGCTTACTGTACTCACGGGAAAAGTTAAGCTCGCGTCGACCACCAGTGCTGAAAGTGTAATGGTCAGCTCGAGGCAGCACGTGATTTTTTCTGAGACGAAAGGCCTTGAGCGAAAACCCGATGCGAAGACCGAAGAGATTGAACATGTGCTGGCCGACACTCAATATAATATGCATTTCGAAGACACGCGGATGTCGGAGATCGTGAAGCGCGTTGAAGGGAAGTTCGACGTAACGGTGGAGGTTCAGAGCGACCAGCTGCTTAACTGTATGATATCTGCGGATTTTACGGACCAGTCGCTGCCCGTTACACTCACGATGATCTCCGAGGCGCTTGGTGTTGATTACGAGATATCGGGGTCGACGGTAACCCTGCGCGGGGCCGGCTGTCCCAAATAAGTTCTTCAAATTATTTCATTACCACTTATGTGTTGCATGAATATTAAGTGACTATAGTCAACGTCACTTTCATGTTTCACCTAAACCCCTTTTTATGGTAATGATTTTAAAACATTTGCGCACATGTTGCCTTGTCATGGTGCTGGTGAGCACCGCGTTGATGACGAGAGGCTCTGTGCGACAGGAGATACTGGATGTGGAGATTACGATCTCATTGAAAGATGTTACGCTTAAGCAGGCTCTGCAGGAAATCGAAACTGTAGCGAAGATCAAGTTTGTCTACAGCCGGAGTTACCTGAACCTCGACGAGAAAGTTTCGATCGAAATTGTGGGCAAGCGTTTAGGCCAGTTGCTTGAAGAGCTCCTTACGCCTCGTTCGATCAAATTTGCTGTTCACGACTCAGAAAATTTTGTGGTACTCACGCAGGCAAAGATGCGTGGAGCGTTGCCAGGTGATGACGAGAAAATACCAACGGCTCCGTCGTTGTCGATTCGTGTGTCGGGCAAAGTGACCGATGTGTCCGGTAATCCAATGACCGGCGTGAACGTTGTAGAGAAGGGCACGACGAACGGAACGAGCACCGATGCAAATGGTTCATACAGTCTCGACGCTGCCGAAGAAGCAACACTGATCTTTTCCTTCATCGGATTTAAATCCGTCGAAGAGCAAGTGACGAACCGCACGATAATCGACATAGTGATGCAGGAAGACCAGTCTGTGCTCGACCCCATCTTAGTGAACGCCGGCTACTGGAAGGTGAGTGAGCGAGAGCAGACTGGCAGCATAGCACGTGTTACGGCGGAAGAGATACAGAAGCAACCGGTAGGTAACCCGATGGCTGCGTTGATAGGGAGGATGCCTGGGGTTTTGGTGCAGCAGAGCGATGGAATCCCGGGCGGCAGCTTCGCTATACAGGTCCGCGGGAGGAATAGTTTAAGATTCGAGGGCAACACGCCCCTTTACGTTGTTGATGGTGTACCATTTCCGTCCACATCCCTTGCCGGTGACTATGCCATTTCAGGGAATCCGAGTCCAATGAATTCAATAAATCCTGCCGACATCGAAAGCATAGAAGTATTAAAGGACGCGGATGCCACGGCGATCTACGGAACCCGAGGGGCGAATGGAGTGGTCCTTATAACCACAAAAAAAGGAGGTCCAGGCAAAACAAAGCTGGACCTCAGTGTTTATAGTGGAGTTGGGAGAGTGAGTCACTTTATGAATCTGTTGAACTCACAACAATATCTCACCATGCGACATGAGGCTCATAAAAATGATGGAACACCTGTTCAATTTTATGAGTATGATCTTACAGAATGGGATACTACAAGATACACAGACTGGCAGAAAGTTCTTATTGGAGGAACGTCAAAGATCACGAGCGCCCAACTTTCATTTAGTGGCGGCAACGAGAATACACAGTTTCAATTCGGCAGCGGTTACTACAGCGAGGGCACCGTATTCCCGGGAGAATTTGGTGACAGAAAATTGAGTACTCATGCAAGTCTCAACCATCAATCACCAAACAAGAAATTTAATCTCACGGTGCAAAACAGCATTGTGATTGATAATACTCGCCTACCGTCAAGAGATTTCACCTCAGTAGCTTTATCACTACCACCTATTGCGCCGAAGTTGTATAACGAAGATGGATCTTTGAACTGGGAAAATGGAACATGGCCAAATTCCACCAATCCAATCGGCTATACTCTGCTTAAGTACCAGATGGTTTCTGAAAATGTTGTTTCAAACGTGAACCTTGGATACGAGATTTTTCGAGGATTTAAAGTAAAGTCCAGTATTGGGTATAACCTTCTCCATTCGAAGGACCTGAATACTTCCCCCAGTTCTGCATTTGATCCGGCATTAGGCGGAATTCCCGGTTTTGCCGATAGAACGCAGGGGCTCACTACTACCTGGATCGCCGAGCCACAGGCAGAATATAAACGCGAGATCGGCAAGGGATCTTTAATCGCTCTCATAGGCACAACATTTCAGCAAACCACCAGATCAGCGGAAACATTGAGAGCCTCGGGATATACTAACGATGCACTTCTAGAGAATCTTGCTGCCTCTTCGCGGATAAGGGCCAGACAGATTATATTTTCAGATTATAAGTACAACGCTCTATTTGCCAGGGTAAACTACAATCTGGCTGGTAAGTACTTGTTTAATTTAACTGCCCGTCGTGATGGATCGAGCAGATTTGGTCCGGACAGACGTTTTTCCAATTTTGGGGCGATTGGTGCAGCATGGATATTTTCAGAGGATTTTTTCAAAAATTCATCAGTATTAAGCTTTGGCAAAGTTCGTTCGAGTGTCGGTGTTACTGGTAACGACCAAATTGACGACTACGGATACCTCGACTCTTACTCAGCTTACCCTTATCCGTATCAGGGTCGAAGTGGTTTGATTCCTACGCTTCTCGCAAATCCCGATTATAGTTGGGAAAAGACACTAAAGACAGAAGTCGCTATAGATCTGGGTTTCTTCAACGATCGCATTGGATTAAGTACTGCATATTACAATAATGAGTCCTCTAATCAACTCACGGGCTACAACCTACCAACAATAACGGGTTTTTCTTCAATGCAATACAACTTGCCTGCTACAGTGAGAAACACCGGTGTAGAGCTGATGCTGCGGAGCGACAACCTGAAAACGGCAGATGTTAGTTGGAATACTACTGCAACACTAACAATTCCGCGTAATAAGTTGGTTTCCTATCCTGGAATAGAAACATCGCCCAACGCGAATCAATGGCAAGTTGGAAAGCCACTGGCGGAGACGAAGAAGTTTCACTACATCGGTGTCGACCCTCAAACTGGTCTTCACAAATTTGAAGACCGTGATGGAAACGGTTCAGGTACGCAGTCCCCTGGAGACCTTGTAGCTGGTGGATGGACAGGTCAAAAATATTTCGGGTCGATAACAAATACTATCAGGTATAGAGAACTGGAGCTGATGTTTATGATTCAGTTCGCTAACCAGGTTGGAAGAAAATATTCAACAGCGTTGTTAGTGTTTCCTGCTCCTGGTTCAATGGCCAATCAACCGGTAGAAGTTATGGAGCGCTGGCAGAATCCCGGAGATGCAACTACGATTCAAAAGTTTACACAACGACCTGCCGGATCGACCGCATACTTGTATTCAGCGTTGAGCGACAATCTTGCAACAGACGCATCATTCACAAGGTTGAAAAATGTATCACTTTCCTACAATCTTCCGGAGCGCTTAATAAGACCGTTGAAGGTTCAGGCTCTTAGAGTTTTTTTCCAGGGCCAAAACCTCCTGACTTTTACAAAGTATATTGGTATGGATCCTGAACCCACTATTCCTAATAGTCTTCCGCCGCTGAGAGTATTGACGGGCGGTTTACAGATTTCCATTTAATTTTTTCTCAACTACATAAATCAGGTTGTATGAAACACAAAGTACATCTAGGAATATTATTTCTGTCAATAATTGCCTTGAGTTCTTGCGAAAGCTTTGTTGAAATTGATGCTCCGAAAACGCAGATCGTCCGAAGCAAGGTGTTTGAGAACGATAATGGTGCACGTTCTACAATATCCGGAATTCTTGCGCAAATGACCGACAACGGAATGTTTGCGAGTGGTTCATACGGAAGTGTTACCGTTATAGGTGGACTTTCATCAGATGAACTTTTGGATCAGTCAAGTTCTCAAACGCAAGTGACACTCTTTAATAATGCTCTTACACCGATCAATAATTCAACTGTTAATGGTAACTGGGATGCCATCTATTCGATAATTTACGCCGCTAACTCGGCCCTTGAGGGCTCTCAATCGTCTGCGATGCTGTCGGATGAGGTTCGGGATCAGGTAATCGGTGAAGCAAAATTTCTTAGGGCTTTTTCACATTTCTACCTGGTCAATCTTTTCGGCGACGTCCCTTTGATAACCACGACTGACTACCGTGTCAACCGCGCGGCAGCAAGAACTTCAATGTCGGAAGTCTATAAACAAATCGAATCAGACCTTCTCGATGCACAGAGGCTTTTGTTGGACGATTATTCATTGTCGGATGGTGAGAAGACCGAACCTAACAAATGGGCCGCTACCGCGCTGCTTGCGCGGACCTACCTCTATGAAAAGAAATGGGCCGAATCCGAGGCACAGGCGTCAGCAATAATTGAGAGTGGCGAATTCTCTTTGGCGACGGACTTGAATTCCGTCTTTCTGGCGAACTCGGAGGAGGCTATTTGGCAACTTATTAATGTCTCCCCTTCCTATAATACAAATGAAGCACCTTTCATGGTCATTATAAGCGCTTCTGCGGACGTTAGCCTCAGCCCCGCTGTGGTAAGTGCCTTTGAATCAGGTGATGCGCGTTTAAATGCCTGGGTTGGAACATATACTGATGACGACGGCTCCGAGTACAAATACGCATACAAGTACAAGGTTAACTTTCCAGACGAGCCAATAACGGAGTATTACATGGTGTTCCGATTGGCAGAGCAGTATCTCATTCGCGCTGAAGCAAGAGCTATGCAGGGAAACCTGATAGGCGCAATTAACGATCTGAATTCTATTCGTGTTCGAGCCAATCTTTCTTCGGTTATTCCTACTGGACTTTCGCAAGCACAAATTCTTAACGCCATTAGTCAGGAAAGGAGAGTCGAACTTTTTGTTGAATGGGGTCACCGGTGGTTCGACCTGAAGCGCTCCGGAAGCATCGATGCTGTGTTAGGGCCTGTGAAGCCTGACTGGCAATCGAAGGACGCATTGTTCCCAATACCACAATCGGAGATCATAGCAAATCCCAATCTCACTCAAAATCCTCAATGAGATATAAAATGAAGAGGCTGTTGATCGTTGCGCAGTTGTTAGTTTTGGCAATTACGAGTTATTCTCAAGGGATAAAGCCAGGGGCAATTTTGGTGGGCGAGCGTGTGCCCATAGCCGAATTTCACAATGTTATCAACTACCCGAGCAAGACTTTAAAGTTTGTTGATCACGAACCAAAGCTTACGATCCTCGATGTTTGGTCGACTGCATGTAAGGGATGTATTGAGGCGTGGCCGAAGATGCTTAAACTACAAAAGGAATTTGGAAATGATCTTCAGATTATTCTTGTGAATATGTACGAGGACGAGAAGGTCGTGAAAGACTTTCTCGCCCTACGCAAGAAAATCAATGGAATTGAGATGAATTTGCCGATAGTTTGTGGCGATTCTGCAGTATGGAAACCTTTTGGCCGGATCGGTGTGCCAAGATATTATTGGATCGATACGAATGGAGTTCTGGCGTCTGTGACACATGGGCCATATGTAACGTCTGAAAACATACGTAAATGGATTACGACTGGTCCGTTCGAGATGGAGCAGATAATTGAAGAATTCTATAGTGTAAAGGGAAATAAGCCAATTTTTGTAGACGGGAATGGCGGTATGGGAAGAGGTTATGCGTTTATCTGGAGCTCGAGCTTGACCAAAAGTCAACCCGACATTTTCGGAACAACATTAGAGTATAGCGATCCTTTTAAGGGATACGGTTTATGTGTGACAGGTGGCGACATTTCGACACTTTACAGTACAGCTTATAACGACCGTCTATCTCCCGATAGTTTCTTGACTTGGGTCCATGGTAGCAGGCTTCACGTTGAAGCCAGGGATACTTTGATGTACTATGGCTACGTGAATGGCATCCGTACAAATGCTCCAATGTTCAATTACCAGCTAATAGCTGGTCGTGCTCTCGATCGTCCAGGTTTGCAGAAAACCATGCGTGAAGATTTAGATCGCTATTTCGGGCTAAGTGCCACCTGGGAGAAGAGGCAGAAGAAGTGCCTGGTTATTTCGATGTTTGACCCTATGAAAGCGCAGGCTAAGAGCAAAATGCGCCAAAATTATGTCGGTGAGGAGTTTGTCGCGTTAGACAGTGTGAAGGTCGATCAGGTGATTTTTTTTATGGAACAGGGCTCATTTTTTTATGATAAGAGGCCTATCGTCAACGAGACCAATTTCAAGGGCCTTTTGACAGGAATTAAGTTTGAGGCAAATTCCAAAGACATTAAACAATTCGACAAGGGGCTATCTAAGTTTGGGATGCACATAAAAGAGGAAATGAGAGAGGTTGACGTACTTGTGCTTCGGGAACCCGAGTGACAATTTTTTAATCTGTCAGGTGTTTGAGGGCTAGATTATATTTTGCAACGTATCCCGGAAACTCAGCAAAAAGTGCGTCATCTTTTACAATGAAGCTGCGCATTTTAAGATCGTTAACGTGATAGATATAAAAACTAAGTAAATAGGATCCATCGTTAATATTGTAAACATCAATAAAACTTCTATCTTCGATTGCATCTGGTGATTGATTCGACGCAACGAGATTTGAATGAACAAAAAGATACTTGCCGTCTACGCAGGTTCCCATGTTCACGATAAATGGCGGGCTTGACATTGTGATCTTCCCGTTAGCTTCAGCGACTGTAATTTTAGCGACCGACGTAGTGTCGATCGTTTTTCCGATAAACAATACATTCAAGCCCGTGTCCAAACAAATAAACTGATTGCGATATCGATATGTGTAGACGAGTGTGTGTTCGGATTCACTGTAATTAAGATAGCCGTCCGTGCACAAAATGCCGTCTACTTGTGTCGTTAAGATATCTTTTGTTGACCTGGGTGAGTCAGACCTTGACAACAGGTTTTTCCTGGCATTGATATCGATCACCCTAAGAACAGCGGTCTTTTTTGAGATTGGTTGCATCGCAGTGAACCCTGGCAGATTTTCATCTGACCTTTTGACCATCCACGTTTTGTTGTCCCCTTGCTTCAGAACCTTTCCATTCTGAAGGTAGAAGTACGAATCGGTGATAGTTGGATTGTACGTAGGCTCAATTTCCATTTGAACATTACAAGTATCCAACATATCGAATGAAAGGGCAGTTAGATTTTCACCAGACCACAGATACACGGTATGATTTGAGTATCCGACAATGGATACGTTTTTTTCGGTGCTGTAAGTTTTGTCCGGATCTGCTGCATGTGGCGGAAATATTCTGACAAAGCTATTGTTGAACCGAGTTTTGTCTGCCGTTACTAGGGCTGCAAGAAAAATTAACGCACTAATGATTAGTGTGACGAGGAACAGCCGTGTTATTGTCGATCTCATCTTTCAAAAAATAAATAGAGGGACTGGTACAGGCCCAATCCCTCATACTCCAATTAAGGATTGTAACGGAGGATTCCGGTGCAGTCACTTTCGTTAAAAGCCTGATTGGCAACATTGTTGACAGTGATTGTACAAAGCGGCAACATGGTGTTCGCGCTTGTAAAACACTGTTGGTCAGTGTTTTTCTTCGACGAACATCCACCTGTGACGGGGTGGTAGCCCTGTGATGTAGGAAGGAGATCTCCTGCAATCGCACCCACCACCGCGAAAACCACTGCAACCACTGGCAGCATCATTCTGAACTTTTTCATAGATTTTTTGGATTTAAAACTTTCGCCTACTCTTTCCCAGGTTTTCAGCTTCCCCTGTTTCCATTGCAATAGAATATCTTCAGGTGCTTTGCTTCGGCTCCTCCTTCGGATAAAATAGAATTGCCACAAACGCCAACACTACAAACACCAGGTTAAAGAGGAGGTGCTCGTTCCAGTTCATCTTTTCCAGCACACCGCCGCACGAGCATGGTACGTAGTCACTAAAGCGGGTTATTACAACTATGTAAGCCGAAAACATCACCATCAAACCAAACGAGGCATACAACGCCCACAGCCGGAAACGGAGTACCAACAACTGCGTCGCAATGATTATCTCTATCGCAGGCACGAGCCATGCTACTATTCCCGAGAATGCAGTCAGCAAAGGCGACTGACCGATCTGTACTTTGAACTTGTCGTAATCCAACAGCTTGCTTGCCGCCGCATAGAAGAAGAGTACCACAAAAAGTGCACTCACGACATCGATTAGTAATTCCTTCCTGTTATTCATAACCATATAAAGTTGCATTCAAGAATTGTCGAGCGATGGTCCAAAACTTTCGCGAAATGGTTTATTTTCTTATCTGTCTTCGCAATAGCGCAGGCGTGACATTAAAGGCTATCGAGAAAGCGGCCGTGAATGCCGGGAGACTTCTGTAGCCCGCTTCGCTCGCTATTGATTTGATGTTCATGTTTGTGACTTCAATCTGACCTTTTGCCCTCACGAGCTTTTCATGCCTGATAAAGGCAATCACACTTACATCGTATACCTCGCGGAACAAACGCTGCATTTTTGAAATGCTGAAGCCGGCCTGTTCTGCCAGGCTCGTCAATGAATGAGGCATGTCGAGGTGACTCAGTATCCAGCTGTGGAACTCAGCGATGTACTCAATATCTTTTGCGGATCCTCGTCTCGGACGTGCCATGATTGTTGTGTGCATCATGGTAATGAAAGTAGACCTCCATCTTTCGTGCGTTCGAAGCACATAGTCTACAGGCTGCGTTCGGAAAAGAAGTTGTCTGGTGGGAGTAGAAAAACCCGTGTTCGGAAATCAGCTCATTGATCAATGAGTAGTGAACATTTTTTTCTTTTTGCACTGTGTGTAGACTATAGTCTACGGTACTATTCTTCAAGTCGATCGACGGCTCGAGTGAAATGGTTGCTGGCCTGCCTGTACACGGGTGGTGGGGTAGTGAGCTTTTCATAAGAGCCAACACACCCGTGGTCATGTTCCACCACAATCAAAAAAAGAAAATGAAACTACTGAAATATGTGTTGGTGCTGGTTATTGCTTTCAGCGCAGCGAGTTGTGTTGAAGAGCCTATCGGCCCGCTGCAGGATGAGGATTTGCCGATAAGCTTACCGCCTCCCCCACCATGTGGCTGTAAATAGCCGAAATTTGTTTCTCACATCGTGAAAACACGATATAGATAGAACGGTGGAGTCGCCTCTGGCTTCACCGTTTTTGTTTATCTTTCGTTCTCAAATAGCATTGCCATGAAAACATTAGGTTGGCTATGCGTTCTTCAATTGTTCGTTGTCACTTCAGAGGCTCAACCAAATGTTGACAGCACTCACGCACTGTTGACTAAATATCGAACAATAAGAAACCCTGATAGTATTGCTAAGTATGCCTCTCGGTTAGCCTGGAGCCTTCATATTGCGGGTGAAAATAACCGAGCTCTTTTGTATTATCGAGAAGCCCTCAAATCGATAGGCCCAGATAAGGAAACGAAGTTGCAGGGAAATATCTTGATGGTGATTGGGAACATCTACGCTGCAAAAGCCAGGTTTGATTCTTGTATCTTCTTCTATCAAGCCGCCCTTCAGAAGCTTACAATTGCTGGTGATAGTTCCAGTGCTCTTGTTCTTGAATCCAACCTTTCCATCGTCTACAAAAACATCGGCCTCTACGAGGAATCCCTCGCCTCCGCCCTTCACGTAATCTCCTCACAAAAAACCACAGACCAATCCCTTCTCCGTGGCTCCTGCTATAACACCATCGGCTCCTTATACACCCGTACACGCGATTACGATAAAGCCCTTGAGTATTATCGCCTCGCTCTCGAAAACCGAAAAGTAAACAACCAATCCGCCGACGTCGCGCGGATCTATAACAACATCGGTGAAGTCTTCATCACCATGAAACAATACGACAGCGCCGTCACTAACCTTCAAAAAGCTGCCGCAATCAAACGTGAATTGAACGACATTAAAGGCCTGTCCCGAACTATAAATAACATCGGCCAGGTATCACTCCTCACCGGCAACACTTCCCTCGCCGACAAGCAACTGAATGAAGCTCTCGCAATGCAGAACCAGATCGATGACCCCGTCGGAATGATCCAACTGCTAAACAATCTCGGAGAACTAAACCTCCGCAACAACCAGGTACTCCTAGCACAAAGAAATCTCAAGCGATCGGAGTCCATCATCCACCGCGCCGGCACGCCCGACTACCTACAGCAAAACCTCGAACTCCAGATCCGCCTCGATCGCGAACAACGCAACTTCGCAAACGGAATGAATCACCTCGAACAGCTCATCGCCGTACGCAACAGCCTCTTCAACGAAGAAAAGAACCGAAGCCTTCAGGCCATGCAGATCCGTTATGAAACCCTCAAAAAAGAACAACAGATCGCCATACTTGAACAACGCGAAGAAATAAACAGGAATCGAATCCGCAGCAGTCAAACCCTAATCGGAACCCTCGGTGTCGGCCTCCTGCTCGTCACTGGTGTCGGCCTCATCGCATACGTCAACTTTCGAAGCGCTCGTGCTTCAAAAGAGAGATTCGAACTCTTGCTTGCCGACTTCCGTCATCGTGCAAAGAATAATTTTCAAACCCTCGCAAGTATCTTCCATCTCCAGGCACGACACTACACCGATCACAATATGATCCTCGAAGCACGCAGCTCCGAAAGTCGAGTGCACGCAATGTCACTCCTCCACGAAAAGTTCTACTCGGTAAGCCCCGGACAGGCAATCGAACTCCGAAAATATACCAACGACCTCGTCAATCAGTTAACAGACATCTACAACTTCAGAACAAAGAACCTCTCATTAGTAGTCGACATCGACGATGTAAACCTGGATATCGATAAAGCCCTTCCACTCAGTTTGATCGTACAGGAACTCGTAAGCAACTCCTTCAAATACGCATTCACAAACATATCCGACCCTCACCTGGAAGTGTCGATGAAACTACAACCCGATGGAGACCTGTTAACCATCGTTTGTGATAATGGCGTCGGCATCGACATACACTTGCGGCACACATCGCAAGGATTCGATCTCGTCGAAGCATTCGTAGATCAGCTTCACGGCAAGTTGGATGTCAAATCGAACAACGGAACCACTGTTACCATAAAGTTTCCAACAACCCCTTCATGGAAAAGGCACTCGTCCTGATCGTTGAAGACAACGTAGTCATCGCTAAAAGTATCCAGGCAATGATTGCAGATCACGGCATGGAGGTTATCGGAATTTGTAATACAGGCGAAGAGGCAATTGCATTCGCAGAACATCAGCAGCCCGACATCGTGATCATGGACATAAAGCTCGGGGGAAAAATGGACGGCATTCAAACCGCCGCAGTAATCCGCGATATGTATCGCACCCCTGTAATCTATCTGTCGGATTACACAGATCACGTCACAGTACGAAAGGCAAAACCAACTCAACCCGTAAACTTTCTTGCCAAACCATTCACAGAGGCAGACCTCTTAAGGGCGATCGACATTGCCGTCTATAACGCAAATGCCTTGCGAGCACTCGAAGAACGCGAGAATGACGAATTCGTTTTCGTAAAGACGGGCCTGCAGAAATATTCGCGGCTGGAATACAACAGCATCATGTATGTTGAGGCAAGCCGGTCCTATTGCAACATTCAATGTGTCGATAAACTACATAATATTACGATGAGCATGGCGTCACTTGCCGAACAGCTCGCGCCCTCGAGGTTTATTAAAATTCACCGGTCGTACATTGTTAACATTCGCAAGGTGCGCGAGATCACAGGCACCGAGGTTGCTATCGGCAACTACAGGCTGCCCATCAGCGATAAGCACCGCGCCGAACTCATGGCCCGGCTTAATGTTCTTCACTGACCTTCAAAAAATGATCTTCATAAAATAAAAAAGAGGGCAGATTATCTCTGCCCCCTTCCCATTGGACTACCAGCCAACCCTCGTTACAGGATTCCTTTTATAACTGTAGAGATGGACATCGAGGCGCCAGCCTTCACAGTTATCCTATTCCCTACCGTCCCGTCAACATTAGTTTCCGCCTGCAACAGGCCTGTGAATGAAGCTTTGCCCGAGGGAGTTTCTTCATACGCGGCGAAGTACAGCTCATAGTCACCTTCTTCCAGGAATGCTATTGTATAAACCTTACCATTTAAACCAGACTTTATCACCGAGCTTCCGGCTGCATTGATAAAGTATGTCTTGTTCTCACCCTGCGGCTGCGTCTCAGTCGATGCGCTAAATGTTCCTTTCTTGTACGCATAAACTATAACACCGTTCGATGGGCTTGCCGAATTCTCATTATATGTACCCTTAATCACCCCAGCATGTTCACGAATCACCAACCTTACCGCCGCGCTGAGATCCCTGTCACTCACAAATTTGTATCGCACAGTTTCATTCGCATCATATGCGATACTCTTCCTCACATCGAAATCCAATACAACTTTAGTCGTCGCGTTGCTCGCTACCTGAAAACTCCTCGCCGCAACAATCTCCATCGTACCATCAGCCGTGTTCTTCAACTTGTAACGTGCACCATCAACTGTCTGCACATAACATCCAGGCGATGCACCATTCGCATCATTATTTAAATCAAGTACCAGGGACACGCTGCCGTATGCCTTCGCATCAAACTGACTGGCCATTGCCAGCACCTTCGTATTCCCTTCACTAAATGCCTTGAGATCAAGGGTCGTCTTCGTAACACCACCGATGGACTTACCATCCACCTTTATGTCTGTCACTGTTACAAATACACTTCTAACATTCGCATCATCCGAGGGAGCATCAGTAATTTCAAACTGCACATTTCCTTTTCCCGCGGGCTCATTTGGATCATCACATGAAATCAATAAGATCACGCCACATCCAAACGCTAACGCTTTCATCCAACTCACGATAACCGTCTTCATTGATCAAGCTTTTGATTGTGTTGGTTGACCAATGACAAATTTTGGGCAACATCACCCCAACGCCCAAAACAGGCCGGAAATTGAATCAGGGTTATATTTTCAACTAAAGTTTGTAGAAACCGGTACTCACTCCAGAATGCTTTTTGTGGAACTAAATCTTATCGTGAGTTAACATTTCCTTCGCCGATCAGCCTTTCCGCAATCGATGGAAATCACATTTTCCGACAGTTCTTCAAGTAAACACGATATATTACTAGAATGATTTCTGCCCTCACCTCACCGTTTTCGCGGTTTCTACTCGTTGCCGCCATTCTTTTCGCCATACCTGCCGCCGCCCAGGTCACCATTCAAGGCAAAGTCGTCGACGAAGCCGGCGCGCCCATGTCGTTCAGCAACGTCGCGGTCTATCAACAAACCGACTCCACTCTCGCCAGTGGCGCCGTTACCGACGCCAACGGTATATTCAAAGTCGGCGTAAAACCTGGTGACTACTATATTAAAGTCACCTTCATTTCTTTCGAAGATCTCACCATACCCAACATCAAAGCTTCGGGTACCTCCGTCGACGTTGGTTCGGTGGTGATGAAAACCAGTAAGTCGATCCTCGACGAAGTAGTTGTACAGGGCGAGAAAAGCTCCATGGAGCTGTCACTCGACAAGCGGGTGTTCAACGTAGGAAAGGATCTTGCCAACACCGGCGGTACCGCTGCCGACATCCTCTCGTACGTTCCTTCAATCTCCGTCGACCCGGAAGGCGGCATCAAACTTCGCGGCAGCGACAACGTTCGTATCCTCATCGACGGTAAACCTTCGGGACTTGTCAGCTTTAACGGTTCCGGCGGACTTCAACAACTACAAGGCAGCATGATCGAACGGGTTGAAGTGATCACCAACCCTTCCGCCCGTTACGAAGCTGAAGGTATGGCCGGCGTCATTAATATAGTGTTGAAGAAAGATCGCAAGCAGGGATTCAATGCGGCAATAGATATTATAACAGGATACCCGGTGAACATGGGCGCAGCCACCAACCTTAACTACCGGAAGAACAAGGTCAACTTCTTTATTAATTATACCATCGCCTATCGCGTTCAACCAGCCCGAGGCACTCAATACCAGGAACGATACAGCGGCGACACTACTTTTTATCTGAGGCAATCGAACGAAGGCACGATCACCGGCTTCAACCAAAATATCCGCGGTGGTCTCGATATCTTCTTTACAGAAAAGAGTGTCCTCACTGCCTCTTACCTCTTCCGCCGCAGCGACGTAAAACGACTTACCGATATCGTGTACAGGGATTTTCTCTTTAATGAATCCAATCCCACCGACATGATCACGCGTCACCAGGACGAAGACGAGATCGAACCCAACTCCGAATATTCACTCATTTATAAAAAGTCGTTCGCTACGAAAGGCCACGAGCTGATCGCCGAAGCCAAGCTGCTCGACAACTGGGAGACCTCCGATCAAACCTTCACACAGAACTACTTCGACGCAAACATGGTCGCCGATCCCTTGCAAAATCTTCTTCAAAAATCAGTTAACGACGAAAGCGAAAAGCAACTCCTGTTTCAGCTCGATTACATTAAGCCAATCGGAAAGGAAGGCAGGTTCGAGACAGGCGTTCGTACCAGCTTCAGGAAAATGGTGAACGATTATATCGTAACTCAACAGCAAGACGACGGAAGCTTCCAGGCCCTTCCGGGGCTCGACAATATCTTTTATTACAATGAGAACATCCACGCAGCATACGCCATTCTCGGCAACAAGACAGGGAAGGTGGCCTACCAGGCAGGATTGCGTGCAGAGATGACCGATGTGAAAACGACGCTGGAAAAAACACAGGAAGTGAATCCGAGAAAATATTCAAACCTGTTTCCGAGTGCACACCTCACGTACGATCTCCCCAACGACAACGATATCCAGGTTAGCTACAGCCGCCGCGTGCGTCGTCCGTTCTATAATGATCTTAGTCCGTTCATGACATTCTCCGACAGCCGGAATTATTTCTCGGGTAACCCCAATCTCAATCCCGAATTCAGCGACGTCTTCGAGATCGGTCACATCAAATATTTCGATAAGGGTTCCCTTACATCTTCCGTATATGGACGAAACACAACTTCGAAGATTGAACGCATCAGGACGGTAGACGACAAGGGAAATGCGATCACACTCCCTCAAAACTTACGGTCGGAAGTGGCCTATGGTGTGGAATTTACCAGCACAATGACCCCGGTTAAATGGTGGAAGGTTGACTTCAACTTCAACTTCTTCCACGCAGATATCGACGGAAGTAACGTGGTTTCAACCTACAAAGCATCAACTTATAGCTGGTATGCAAGACAATCTTCCCGATTTACGCTTCCGAAAAGCATTGACCTGCAGCTGCGTACAAACTTTGAGGCGCCACAGAAGACTGCACAGGGAAGAAGAAAAGCACTGGCGTACGCTGATTTCGCTTTGAGCAAAGAGATCTTTAAAGGAAGAGGGAACTTGAACTTCAACGTAATCGACATATTCAATTCAAGAAGAGTACGATCGATAACTCAAGGGGAAAATTTCTACACGTCTGGTAACTTCCAGGGCCGTAAGCGCCAATTCAATCTCACACTAAGCTATCGCATTAACCAGGCGAAGCCTGCGAAAGCACGCAAGCTTGACGAGGATGGGTTATAATTAAAAAATGTGGGGCGGGGACTTGACTATCCTGGTCAAGTGCTTATCTTTGTTGACCATTTTGGTCAAATGAAAACATTTGGAGAAACGATACGTGAAGCAAGAGAATCTAAAGGTCTGTTGCTGAGAGAGGTAGCGGCGGCTCTGAAGGTAGATCTCTCATTTGTGAGCAGGATCGAGAAAGGGACGAAGCGGCCGACACGGGAACAGGTAGTTCAACTGGGGAGTATCCTGAAGGTGAACACAGAGGAACTTCTGGTTCTTTATTTAAGCGAGCGCATGGTGTATCAGTTGCGGGACGAGGAATTCGCGATTGAGGCGATCATGGCCGCGGAGAAAGCAATTCGTTATAGGGCAATGAAGAATCCTAAAAAGAAACGCCAGGGGAGGGGCGGCTGAGGTAGAGGTTTGAACAATAATTTCATAAGAATTCAGGGGCAGTCTGTGTGCTATGGAGCGGATATGTTCCTTTCTGGATGTAATGATCACTGTAACTGAATTTGACAATGAAAAAGAAAAAGGGACTTATTGTAGAGGAAAAAAATATTAACCCGAACGACCCTCCACGGGCTGTAATCAGCCAAAGGCTACTGGAGCAGTTCGAACGCTTTTATGAGTACCATCCGGCCCGGCGATTAAGCCGCAACCTGAGGTCGATGTTGCTCGAATTCTTGATGTATGATGGGGCTGCTGAAGCGGAATACCTGAGGGATCTGATGATCGACCTCGATGGGCTTTTTTCACTTCTCGATGTGATGGAGGAAGAGTCAGACCGGCCCGCACTAACGGCAGGCGATGGTGATTAGCCCAGGCAATTGACCGACTTAATCAACTTCTAATGGGGATTTCGTCCTCGTTGTAGAGTTTTTTCAACAATTATGGTGCATAATTTGTTGGGTATCGGCGTTATCCCGACGATTTTCCAGTGTGGCATAAAAATTAACTCGATTCTTATTTTTAAAACAAAAATTCAAAATACGATGATTTCACGTTTGCCAAGATTATTTGTCACCGTCTTGTTTTGCGGTCTTCTTATAGCTACCGGTTGTAAGAGTAAGAAGAAGGCGATGGAGGCCCAGGCGGCAGAAAAGGCCCGCATGGAACAGGAAGCGGCAGCCAAAAAGCAGAGGGACGAAGAGGAAGCGCGGAGGAAGCGTGAGGAAGAAGAGCGAACC
>DASRSO010000262.1:0-56720 GCA_035656375.1 Cyclobacteriaceae bacterium
AGGATCTCTTCGCGCGTCAGAACACGCTCGCGGTTTTTGCACAAAAGTCCGAGCACGTCCGACTCCTTTTGAGTGAGGGTGCGAACGGAGCCGTTATTTGAAAGAGTGAGATTGCTGCTGTCGAAAACAAACTGGCCGAGCTTGAACACCGTGTCGACATTTTCCTTTCCGTTCGAGCGACGGAGGAAGACTTCGATACGCATCTGGAGCTCTTCGACACTGAAAGGTTTGGTGATGTAGTCGTCGCCACCCGCACTAAAACCTTCGGTCTTGTCTTCGAGCATCGACTTGGCGGTGACGAAGAGGATCGGTACCTGTTGATTTTTTTTGCGAATATTTCGTGCTACGGTAAACCCGTCTTTGCGCGGCATCATTACATCCAAAATACACAGGTCGAATGCACTTTGGTGAAATGTCGACTCGCCGCTCTCGCCATCGTTACAGAGCGTAACGTGATAACCTTTCATTTCGAGGTTATCTTTGATTACAAAGCCAAGACTCGGATCGTCCTCTACCAATAGGATTTTCGTGTTCATGTTCATGCAACAGGAAGGATCAAAGTGAAAGTACTGCCTTTACCCAATTCACTGGCCAGGTTGATTTTTCCCTTATGTGATTCCATCACGAGCTTCACATAGTTCAGACCTATACCAAAACCTTTTACGTCGTGTATGTTCCCGGTGGGAACCCGATAGAACTTCTGAAATACTTTTCTGTGATTTTCGGGACTGATGCCGATCCCGTTGTCCTGAACAGTAATGTGCAGCATATCATTCAGTCTCGTAGTACTAATTACGATCCGGGGAATTTCTTTGCAATATTTCAGGGCGTTGTCTAACAGGTTGAAGAATACGTTGGTCAGGTGAAGTTTGTCGGCTTCAACTTTCGAATGGGATGAGTCTAGATTGAGCTCGATGTTTTCGTCTGTTGCCGTCTTTCCAATCGAGATATTCTTCACGGCTTCGCGAATGATGTCGTGTACGTCGAGAACTTCCTTCTTCAAACCGATCTGCTCTTTATCGAGACGTGCCATTTGGAGCACACGTTCAACCTGTTGCTTCAGCCGGTTGTTCTCGTTTTGAATGATGGTTGTATAATTAAGGAGTCGTTCCGGCGCGTTGATGATCCGCGGGTCTTTCAATACCTCTGCCGATATCGCAATGGTCGAGATCGGTGTCTTGAATTCGTGCGTCATGTTGTTGATGAAGTCGCGTTGGATCTCAGACAACCTTCTTTGCTTCAGGATTACAAACAACGTATACACGAAGAAGAATATCACCACAAGGTTTACGGCCGATGAGAACAACCATATTCCCATCTGGCTGATAAGGCTTGCTTCAAGTTTTGGGAACTGTACTCCGAAATAATATCCATCGTCTGGACCGGCTTCCCAGCTCGGAAGAGATGCAGAGTTTACAAGTCGTTTGTTGCTGGGAGCGGCAGTGGATTCTTTAGCCGCCATACACTTATATATGCAGTCGTAAACAGCATATTCGAAATCGGCCTTGATGTTTCTTTTTTCGAATTCTGTGGCAATCAAAAACTCAAGAAGGTTTACGTCGATCGGTCCGTTGATCGTTACGACATAATAATTAGTGGAAACCTGTGTTACGGGATTGTTTGCGGGCGATGGTGTATCGTTGATCTCGAAGATCTGCGTTGCGACATTTCTAAGTGCCGCATTTACATCGCGGTAGAACTGATTTTCGTGAATATCGAATGCCTTGCGGACCCAGTAGATCTGGGTAAACGTTATTCCGGCGATGCTAAGGCCCGCCAGTATTATCACAATCCGCAATGTTAACCTGCTCACTTTTAATCTCTATAGAGTAAAAGTAACGAGGTTTTACCCCTCCGGTTGGTGGAAACAGATGTTTAACAAGTCGTTAACATCATTTATAAGCCGCTTAACACGCGGGCGCGGTTTTTGAAGCGATGTTTGATGTGTTCAAACGAACGCGCGGAATTCCTTCAAAATTTATAAATTTGAGGCTCGGTTGAACGAAGATTACTCAACCTTTAAAAACATTACAAAAATGAAGAAACTATTTTTTCTGATGATCGTGCTGGCAGCAGTAGCCACAACAGGTTACAGCCAGACTGCCCCGGCAGCAAATGCCGACCTCGCTGTCGCTTCGTTCGACGCACAAAATTTCGATTTTGGTAAGATCAAGCAAGGCGCTCCTGTCACACATGAATTTAAATTCACGAACACAGGTAAAGTTCCGATGATTATCACAAACGTTCAGGCATCTTGCGGTTGCACTACTCCCGACTGGTCGAAGGATCCAGTTCCTCCCGGAGGAAAAGGCTTCATCAAAGCAACTTACAATGCAGCTTCTGTTGGTGCGTTCAATAAAGCAGTAACTGTAACAGCTAATATTCCGAACGGATCAGTTCAGTTGTTTATAAAAGGCGAGGTTTCTCAAACGCCAGTAAGCAACAAGTAAAAGTTCTCTATAAAGAAAAAGCCCCGCTTAAAACGGGGCTTTTTTATTTTATAGCTCGCGGATCCAGATATTCCGGTAGCTTACAGGGTTGCCATGATCCTGTAGTTGAAGAGGTCCTTTATCGTGCGGCTTGTACACCGGAAGTCCTTTGTACTCTGTCGGACCAGTGATTGCAGTATGACTTTGAATAAGAACACCGTTGTGTAACACGGTAACGTATGCAGGGATCAACATCCTGCCACCTGTTCCAAATCTTGGCGCGGTGAAGATCACATCGTAAGTCTGCCATTCGCCCGGCTTGCGTGTAGCATTCACAAGTGGAACAGCCTGCTCTTGCTTGTAGATAGAACCAGCCTGTCCGTTTGAATACGTTACGCTCTCGTAGCTGTCGAGCACCTGCAATTCATACAGGCCCTGGAGGAAGATACCGCTGTTGCCACGTCCCTGGCCTTCGCCAACAATTACCGAAGGAGTTCTCCACTCGATGTGCAATTGAAAATCTCCGAATGTCTTTTTGGTTTTCACGTCGCCGCCACCTTTCGTTACGGTGAACGCGCCGTCTTTCACTTCCCACTTCGGAGCAGAGCCGTCGGCAGCAGTCCACTCGTTAAGATCTTTACCATTGAACAGGATTGTTGCATCCGACGGAGCATCACCGGGGTTTGCACCGGGAGTGATCTTAACGGGTTTGAGATCCCATACCTCGGTCACTTTGGGATCGAGCTGTTCGCGGGGAGTGTTTTGAGCAAATGATAATGTTGTTATTGCGACTAATAACAGTGAGAAAATTGAGCGCATAATGATTGATTTAGTAACACAATGTACGACTTGCGGCAGATGATTCCTTTATTTTTTTGATAGCCCGCCGACAAACCTTTTGTAGTTGGAAATCGCCAGGGGGCCTTCAATAAATAACTCCGGCTCGACCATCTCGATCTCCATCAGCAGGGCGCCAGCCTTTGTTTTTACAACGTCAACCCTGCAGTAATGTGGCCGGACGGGCAGCCGGGCAACGACGAGGTCTGCAAGCTTCGAAACAATGTCGGGGGGATTGGTGAACTCCACCGTTCCACCGAAGTCGGATTGTACCCGGAACTCTTGCGGTTTTGGTTTCTTCAGTACGGCATGACTAAAAAAATTATCAAAATAGATCAACGACCATTCTCCATTTTCATGTATCTCTTTAATGAATGGTTGAACGATGACGTCTGGTTCAAGCGCAGAATTTTCGATGTCGGCCCGCCTTACTTTTTCCAGGTTAAACGCAGTCGCTGAGACTAGCGGTTTTACAATGAAATCGTCCTGGTCCGGAAAGTCGGCCATCATCATGGCTAGCTGGTTGCTCTTGTACGTTGGCACCACCGGGATGCCAATCTCCATCAGATCCAATAGATAGTTTTTTGTTGAATTCCATACCAGGCTTTGAACCGGGTTAACAACGTTGAGCCCTGAATTTGCCAGTTGATCGAGCCAGCTTCGAAAGGCTGGATATTTCAGGTGATAGTCCCAACACGTCCTGACCAAAATGCAGTCATATCGCGAAAGCCCGTCGATGCCTGCTTCATCCCACACGAGCAAGTCATAGTTAAACCCTGATAACGCGAGCGTTTCGCCGCCGGGAAGCGCTTTTGCGTTCGACGATGTGATTACTGCAAGTCGCATCCTTCATTAGGATTACTTATCGAGATCATAAATAAATTTCATTTCTATCGGGAGTGCGCTCATCTAATTTTGAATATAATGAAGAAGCCCACAATCACAATAGTTATTGCGCATCCCGAGAAGAAATCGTTCACCTTTGCTTTAGCTGCAGAGACCATTGCATTGCTGCAACGGGAACAGCTTGATTATAATGTTTCAGATCTTTACGAAGAAAAATTCAATCCCGTCGTTGAGGGTGATGAATTTACAAACCGGTTCAGCAAGGAGTACTTCAATGTGATGAACGAACAAGTTTACGCATCGCTGACAGATTCGCTGCCAGCGGATATCAGGCGTGAGCACTCCAGGCTCGATCAATCGGATCTTGTGATCTTTCATTTTCCGTTCTGGTGGTGGTCAGTTCCTGCTATCCTGAAGGGTTGGTTCGATAGGGTGCTTTCGAAAGGATATGCCTATGGCGACGTTGAGAAGTTGAAAGGCAAGAGAGCACTGATGGTGATCACCGCCGAAACAACGGGCGATAGATTTACAATTGACGGCCGTAAAAAGCATGACATACTTTATAACATAGAAGAAGGTGTACTTGGATACGTTGGCATGAAAATCATTCCTGCATTTGTAGCTCACGATATCCTGCGCATCAGTGTTTCGGAAAGAAAAAAGATCATAGAAAATTACCGCGCATACCTTGCGCAAATACTGCATGATAATTTTTGAATCAGAGAATTTTACCATAGAAGCCGTCGAACATCCCCTCGTCGATCGGAACGACGGCGGCCACATCACAATCAATCCCAGGTTCAAAGTCTCAACGCGTCAGCAGCTAACGCCACGGCAGGCAATTGAATTGATGCAGCTGAGTATCGTGGCCGGGGAGGCGATGACCAACGTATTGCTCTTACGTGGTGTGGACATCGGCAGGGTCAATTACCAGGACAATGGAAACTGGAGCGTCTTTGCGCCCGAAGGTCCACAACTTCATCTTCACATTTATGGAAGGGCAAAGAGTGCGAAAATTCAAAAGTATGGTCAGGCGTGTTATTTTCCCCATCGCGACGAAGATCCGGGTTTCTATAGCAACAACGAGTGCCTTTACCCCGAGGACGTCCGTCTGATGAAAAATGAGATCGAGCGGCTGTTGAAGGAGGACAGATTTTCGCACAACAACTGGCGGTTGTAACTTGGATAGTCAAAAGATGGAGGTCAGGCATTTTAAGATGGTAATTGCAATAGCAGAAGCCGGTTCGGTAACAGCCGCTGCCGAAAGACTCTTTCTTACCCAACCGGCGCTGAGTCATCAACTGAAGGAGATCGAAAGCCAGTTGGGATGCCAGTTGTTCACCAGGACCAATCGCAAACTTGTACTGACTACTGCAGGGAAGGCTTTCCTGAACTCCTCGTATTTGATCGTAAACGAAGTAGACAAACTGCAGGCCGACGTAAAACGGATAATGACCGGCGAGACCGGGCGAATCAGGCTGGCCACGGAATCATCCACGTGTTATCACTGGCTTCCGCGCATACTAAAACAATTCCAGGCAGAGTTCCCCAACGTCGAAGTGCAACTCAGTACAACGGATGTAAACCAGCCACTCAGCATGCTTCTTGGCGGCAAGGTCGACGTTGCCATAATGCATCGAAAGCAAACCGACAGGAACATCGAGTACATCGACCTCTTCGAAGACGAGGTTGTTGCGTTGATACCACGCACCGACCCGATGTCTGCAAGAACATTCCTTGAACCTGATGACTTCAGGAGCATAACATACATCACACATTCCAAAAGTTTCGACGAAAGTGCATTCTTTGAAACTTTTCTCAAGCCACACAAGGTGCTTCCTAAAAAGGTGATATACATTCAACTTACAGAAGCAGTTGTGGAGATGGTGAAAGAAGGGCTTGGTATTGCCGTAATGGCAAACTGGCTGGCGATGCCATATTTTGATTCTCATAAACTGCAACCCGTAAGGATTACACGTACAGGACTTAAACGTGAATGGTACATCGCCACACTGAAAACGAATAACCGGCCGAGATATATCGAGAGCTTTATCCAGCACACGCGACGGTCGATGCTAGATCATTACAAAACTTCATAGTCATCATTCGATAAATTCATCGAATAAAACGGCCATTGCCTGGCGGAGGTGCGTTCAAATTTGTTGAACCATTCCTCTATGTTCCACAATCTCATTAAGGTACTCGTACGATCGCTCATCAAAGACCGGGTCGTTTTTGCAATCAACTTCTTTGGGCTAAGTGTAGGGCTTGCAACATTCCTGTTGCTTATGTTGTTCGTCGACTACGAAATGAATTACGACTTGCAACATCCACATGCGGAGAACATCTATCGTATAAAGGGTGGTATTCTCGACGACCCTTCGTTGACCGAAATGGCCGTTACGCCGGCTACATTCGCCCCTGCGCTGAAAGAGGCTTTTCCGGAGGTGAAGAACTTCATGCGCATCGCACGCCTTCGTTCTGTTGTAAGAAACCCTGAGAACGACGTAGCTTTTTATGAAGAGGATTTTACGTATGCCGATTCGACTATACTAACGATGTTTTCATTTCCACTGGCAGTTGGTGATGAGCGCACGGCCTTGGTGGCCCCGTATTCAATTGTTCTCACCCCATCGGTCGCGAAAAAATATTTTGGATCCGAAAGTCCCATCGGAAAGGTGCTTCGTGTTGCAAACTCATTCGACTTTACAGTAACAGGTGTTCTGAAGGATGATCCAACACAAACACACCTGAAATTCAATTTCCTGGCTTCGTTTGCCACATTGTCTTCAATAAGTAAGGCCGATGCCGAAAAGTTGGCGATGGCACTTGTGCTGAAGCTGGAACGAAAAGGTTTCTATTCATTTTACAGTTACCTGCAACTGGAGGAAACGGCCGATTACCAGGCACTGAATGCCAAACTGCCTGCCTTCGTTGAAAGCCATGTAGGCCAGGGGCGATCGAAGGACATAATGCCCGAGTTGAAACCAATGACGGAGATACACCTGGGGTCGAACTATCGCTTCGAGATGACGACCAATAGTTCCGAGTCAACTGTCTACACGTTCATGACGATAGCACTTGTTGTGCTGTTGATAGCCTGCATCAATTATATGAACCTGTCGACTGCGAGATATACTTTGAGAGCGCGAGAGGTTGCTATGAGAAAGGTAATGGGTTCAGGGCGGGGATCTATTGCCATACAATTTTTCGCCGAATCTTTATTTGTTACCTGCTTATCGTTTTTGGTTGCCATGGTTATCGCAAGGATAACGCTTCCAATGTTCAATAATCTCTTTCAGAGACAAATTCCACCGTCTGCATTGGTGGGTAATGTGATGATGGTGCGGATCTTTATTCTTTTGCTCGTTACCTCCGCCGTTTCCGGATTGTACCCTGCAATATTTCTTTCCGGATTCAAACCGTTGAAGGTGCTTAAAGGACGGATGACGGATGATCCAGGCTCGGTAAGTTTCAGGAAAGGGCTTGTAGTAGTCCAGTTCGTTATATCGATCGCATTGGTGTCGGGTACGTTTGTGGTCTATCAGCAGATGAGGTTCATACGAACAAAGAACCTGGGTTACAATCCTGATCGGATCCTTTATGTTCCATTGAGATTCCTGAAGGCTGGTGTTAGCCAGGAGATAATCCGCAATGAATTCTCTAAAGTGAATGGAGTGGTGTCCACTTCCATTTCGTCAGACATTGTCGGTCGCGGGTCTTATCTTCAATCACGGGTCACGCCGATCTCGGAGGGCAACATCTCGCCCTCGGAAGACCATCTCGCTATTCTTAATGGTGGTATCGACAAAACATTCCTGGGCACATTTGAAATAGAGCTGCTGCAAGGACGACCATTGCCGGATAATCTTCCCGATTCAGTCGACATGTTTATCATTAATGAGGCCGCGGTAAAAATGTTCGGTGGTAGGAATCCTATCGGACTCAGGCTGAAAGTCAACAACCCGCTGAGCTCCAAACCACGCGAAGGCGAAGTGATCGGGGTATTTAAAGATTTCAACTTCGCTTCGTTACACACGCAAGTGGAGCCGTTGCTGTTCCATAAGGATCCGCGAACTTTTAGCTATGTCTTTTTCAAGATATCAACGCAGGACGTAAGCGGTCTGCTTCGAGAGCTATCCGGAACATGGCGTTCACTGTTCCCGGACACGCCTTTCGATTATGTTTTCCTGGATGATGAGTTTGACAGGGCATACAAAGAAGAACAAAAGTTATTGTCGATCCTGAACTGGTTCTCGATACTCGCACTGCTTATCGGTGGCCTGGGGCTGTGGGGCCTGTCGATCTTCGCAATAGAAAGAAGAAAGAAGGAGGTGTCAATTAAGAAGATACTTGGCGCACCCACGGGCGTGTTGATATTTCAACAGCTAAAACAGTACTTGTATTACATCGCGGTGTCTTCTGTGATTGCCATCCCGATAGCGAGCTATGGACTTATAAAGTGGCTGAGCTCTTACGCCTATAAAATCGATATCGAGCCGTGGTATTTTGCTGCCAGTATGCTGATCGTGACAGTGATCTCTATATGCACGATCCTGGTACAGGTGATGCGTGCTGCAAATGCAAACCCGACGACGGTTCTGAGGGCTGAATGATCGTCAAAACTAACTGTTCCTGTCGATGATATCCTGGCTAATGATCTGGTAGATCCTGGCCAGGGTTTTATCGGCTTTCAGAAGCTTGAGATGCTCATCTAATATTTCAAGATCTCCGCGAACTGCCGGCCCCGTTTGAGAATACTCCGGTCCGACGTTAAGCGCTTTTGTTATTGTCTCGAGCACGAGTGGTTTCAGCCAATCGAAATTCAACCCTTTCTCTTCCATCAGCTCTTTCGAGATGCGCAGCATGTGGTTAGGGAAGTTCGACGCAAACACAGCAGCTATATGAAGTCCCTTGCGTTCTTCGGAAGACATCTTGCGTGACTTGCTGGTAAGGCTTTTCGCCATCGACATCAGTTGCTTCTCTGCAACATCATCGCTGGCTTCGATGAACACTGGCACGTTCTTGAAATCGATCGCTCTCGATTTTGTAAAAGTCTGAAGTGGATAGAAAACACCGAAGTGTTCTGCGGCAGCATATTGTAAGATCTCCAATGGTTGACTTCCGGAAGTGTGAACGAGAATTCCACCTTCAGGCAGAATGATCTCTTTAGCAACGTCTACGATCGCTTCGTCGGAAACTGCAACGAAGAAGACCTTCGAAGGACTGTCGGAAAAATCCAGTGAGTTTTTTACCTCTGCCTGGTAAAGGCGCTCGGTAAGTGCGGCAGCATTTTTTGGCCTTGCACTAAAGACCTCTTTTACTACGAAGCCGAGATTGTCGAGGGCGGGAGCGAGGTGCCACGCCAGGTTGCCGGAACCGATGAAGCTAACGGTTGGCGTCGCCATTGTTAATTAAACGCTGGAAACCTTTGTGCACACAAGATCCGCAAGCTTTTCAACGACAGCATCCACCTCTTCTGGCTTGTTGTATTTACTGAAAGAGAAACGAACAGCTCCGCGTTTCGACCCGGGATAGAGCGCTCCCAGTACATGCGATCCCGTACTTGCACCACTCGAACATGCGCTGCCTCCTGATGCGGAGATGCCAGCCAGGTCGAGGTTGAACAGGATCATATCATTTTCTTCACACTCGGGGAGACTTACATTCAATACTGTGTATAAACTCTTCTGAAGATTCGCTGAGTCGCCGTGGAATGTTACTCCAGGGATCTCAGCTTTCAGTTTTTCAATCATCCTGGCTTTGAGACCGGCGATGTACTTTTCGTGTTCATCCATTTCGCGATAAGCGATCTCTAAAGCCTTCACCAATCCAACAATACCATAAACGTTCTCAGTGCCTCCACGCATGTTGCGCTCCTGCGCTCCACCATGTACAAGCGGGTTGATCTTCTTGTCTTTACGTATGTACATAAAGCCAACACCTTTCGGTCCATGAAACTTATGCGCCGCTGCAGTCATCCCACAAATGAAAAGCTCTTTCATGTTGTGACGATAGTGACCTACAGTCTGTACAGTATCTGAATGAAAGAATGCGTTGTGTTCTTTGCAAAGTTCGCCAACGGTTTTAAGGTCGAGAAGGTTGCCCAGCTCGTTGTTCGCATGCATGAGTGATACCAATGCGCCGGGATGTTGAACCAGTAATTTTTTTAAGTGATCGATATCCACGTGGCCATTGCTATCGAGTTGCACTGAATGCGAATGAATAACACCTGCCTTTTCGAGAGTCTCGATAGTATGAAGCACCGCGTGGTGTTCGATAGGTGAAGAGATCACGTGCTTGATGCCATACGTGTGAACCGTACTTGTGATCAATGTATTGTCGGCCTCCGTTCCACCCGAAGTGAAAATGATCTCCCCGGGAGTGCAGTTCAGGAGTTCTGCTACTTTTTTTCTTGATGATTCAATTGCTGCCCTCACTTTACGGCCGTGCGAATGCGTAGACGACGGGTTGCCGAAATCCTCCATTAAAAAGGGCTTCATCGCCTCGAAAACTTCGGGATCGAGTGGCGTAGTGGCAGCGTTATCAAAATAAATGGCCATGGTAAGGTCGTTGAGACTGCAAAACTACAACTTTATTATCTGTTGTATATCGGCAATGATCTGCGAAGCCAGGCGTCCGGCGGATTGTTCGTTCTTTGATTCCGCATAGATGCGGATAATGGGCTCGGTGTTGGATTTTCTAAGGTGTACCCACTCTTTCGTTTTCTCAAAGTCGATCTTTACACCATCGCTTGTGTTCACTTCTTCCATAGAGTACCTCGATCTGATATCGTCAAGAACTTTATCGACGTTGATCTGGGGCGTGAGCTCTATCTTATTTTTTGAAATTATGTACTGCGGATAACCGGCTCTCAGTTCGGAGGCCTTCTTCTTTGATTTTGCCAGGTGCGTAAGGAATAATGCAATGCCAATCAAAGCATCGCGGCCGTAGTGAAAATCCGGAAGTATAACGCCACCATTGCCTTCGCCACCAATAACTGCTTTCGTTTCCTTCATGGCAGTAACAACGTTCACTTCACCAACCGCTGCGGCTGTATATTTTCCACCCGCTTTCTCGGTCACATCGCGCAATGCACGTGTGGAAGAAAGATTTGAAACTGTATTGCCTTTGCGTCGCGAGAGGACGTAATCGGCAATGGCAACCAATGTATATTCTTCTCCGAAAGGCTGGCCGTCTTCCTGTACGAACGCAAGCCTGTCGACATCGGGGTCGACAACAATACCGAGATCGAGTTTCGAACGCTTCACGACCGACATGATCTCCTGCATGTTGCCGGGAAGTGGCTCCGGGTCGTGCGCAAATTTGCCGTCGGGTTCGCAGTTGATCTCGGTGACCTTAACACCGAGTTCTTTCAGGAGCTGCGGCACGGCGATACCACCCGTTGAGTTAACAGCGTCTACCGCTACTTTAAACTTTGCTTTCTTGATTGCTTTCACGTCGACCAACCGATGACGGAGTATCAATTCGATGTGACGGCGGATGTAGGTTGTGTTGTATGTTTGTCGACCAAGCTTGTCGATCGGAGCGAAGTCGAACTTTTCATCGTTGGCAAGTTGAAGTACTTCGGCTCCATCGGCGCTCGAAAGAAACTCCCCTTTTTCGTTGAGCATCTTTAGCGCATTCCATTGTGCGGGATTGTGACTTGCGGTGAGGATAATGCCACCGCCTGCTTTTTCGATCATCACGGCGATCTCGACAGTAGGAGTCGTTGAGAGCCCCACGTCGATCACATCGAGGCCGAGGCCTTTGAGAGTGTATGCAACGAGCTGACTTACCATTTCGCCGGAGATGCGTGCATCGCGGCCGATGACAACCTTGCGGCCTTTTCTTTTTTTAAGCCATGTTCCGAAAGCTGCCGCAAATTTTACTACGTCGACGGGAGTAAGGGAAGTGCCGGGTGCTCCGCCAATGGTTCCCCGGATCCCGGAAATGGATTTGATAAGTGTCACTTAGTTTTTCTTTGCTATTGAGGGTAAATCAACAGGCGTGTTGGCTTTATCAGGGTCGCCGCAGGCATCACCTTCTCCGATAACTTTACCACAGTAACCACACTGGATCCCCTGTTTTGCGAGATAGGGACTTTGCGTGGCACACGTGCCTCGAAACTCGCCATTCTTCACAAAAAAGAGCCGTACCGACATCAGTATGAAGAAGAGAGCGAAAATACCGAGTGACAAAAGAAAGACTGCCATTTGAACTAAATTGCAACAAAGATACCTAAAAGATAACAGCTGCACACAGGTATAAGTTCTGCCATGAAGAAACCATTATCAGCCCCGGATCCCAATAGAAAAGCCAAACTTGAAGCGTTCGACCGCCTCCTAACCGTTATGGACGAACTGCGCGAGAATTGCCCGTGGGACAAGAAGCAAACCTGGGAGTCGTTGCGACACCTTACCATCGAAGAAACCTACGAGCTATCCGACGCCATCATCGAAGGCGACTGGAAGGAAGTGAAGAAAGAACTTGGTGACCTCATGCTTCACAATGTGTTCTATGCCCGAATCGCTTCCGAGCAAACAAAGTTCGACATGGCCGACGTACTCAATGCGATCTGCGATAAGCTCATCGAAAGACACCCCCACGTTTATGGCGATGTAGTGGCCGACAACGAAGAAGCCGTAAAATCGAACTGGGAAAAGATAAAACTGAAGACCGGGAACAAGTCGGTGCTGCAAGGCGTGCCCAAGTCGTTGCCCGCCCTTGTGAAATCAGTAAGGATACAGGACAAAGCCCGTGGTGTTGGATTCGATTGGGAGAAGAAGGAGCAGGTTTGGGAAAAAGTAGAGGAGGAGATGCGGGAGTTCCAGGCGGAGACAGACAGGGACAAGAAAACCGCGGAGTTCGGCGACCTGTTATTTTCATTGGTCAACTACGCCCGGTTCCTCGATATCGACCCCGAAGAAGCATTGGAGCGTACCAACAAGAAGTTCATCAAGAGATTTCAGTTCTTAGAGACTGAGTCGGAAAAAGACGGGAAGAAACTTGGTGAGATGACCCTCGCGGAGATGGACGTTTACTGGAATAAAGCTAAGAGCTTGTAGCCCGAATTGCCACACGTAGATCATTAGTGTAGCAGCATAGTCGCAACATTTATCATCATTCAACCCTTTAAATGATATTTAACGTGCTTTAACGCAACGGAATACCTTTTGCCTACCTCGTTGTAACTGATGAGAGAGGTGTATGAAATGTGTGGGGGTGGTTGTGCTGATGTTTATGTCGTTTACGGCTATGTGCCATGGCAACGACAGCACTAATGTGGCGATAGACAGAAAGATCGAGAGCAGGGCGGAAGTTAGAGCCGACAGAAAGCTTGAAAGACAAAAGGTAAAGATTGAGCGCGAACATAGCCGGATGATGGGCAAGATGGAGAAGAGAACAATCAAGCAGAAAAAAACAGATCGAAGAGTACTGATCTTCCTGGGAATATCTGCTGCCGTTCTGGTAAAGGCCCTGAGTCCTGGAGTTGAATGATCTAGATCAGATTATTCGCGTACGCGTACTTGATCAGGCCGACAAGATTCGTGGCCCCGGTCTTCTTTAAAATATTCTTGCGATGCGTTTCGACAGTGCGTTCGCTGATGAATAATATTTCAGCGATCTGACGACTGCTGAATTCTTTCGCTATCAATCGTAAAATTTCGACTTCGCGTGTGGTAAGCACACCGCGTTCTTCGGGCTCGTCCGCCATCTGGATGAGCAGCTCAGAGATCTCGTCGCTGAGAAAACGTTTTCCTGCAATTACTTTATGAAGGGCGTCGGTCAACGTTTTGTGTGTGTCTTTCTTGAGAATGTATCCGTGGATGCCTGCACGTAACAGTTCACGAACAACCGCGGGGTCGTCGTGCATACTCAATACAACGATCTTCATGTCGGGAAGAACTGTCTTCGCAGCGCGAATGAGTTCAAGACCGGTGATCTCCGGCAGTTCGTAATCAGTCACCAGGATGTCGTACTCATTGCTCTTCATGAGTTGCAGCGCATCCTTGCCTGTAGAGGCTGTATCTTTTACTTCGAAGTCGGGAGAGTTCACGAGTAGATTCTTTACCCCGTCAAGAAGTATCCTGTGGTCGTCAACTAATAGTATGGAGCGCTTCTCTAAAGCCATTGCTCTTCCAAAAGGGTTCTTGAACCAATTCTTTGACATGGAACAAAGCACAATAATCTACTCGCCGATTGCTATACCTGCTGGTCGGTATTTTACTTCAACCGGGATTGTAATAATTACTGTGCTGTTTCTCCTGTTTAATTGAGTGTCGATCTCGATCGATCCCTTAATTAAGCTAATTCTCGAATTCACATTCCGCCATCCATTGCCCTCTTTGCTTTCCTGGAATGCCTTCAGGTCGTAACCATTGCCGTCGTCGTCGATCGTGAGCACCAGCTCATTTTCGTAGCCTGTAAACGAGATCGTTACGTTCGTGGCTTTCGAATACTTGATGATGTTCGACAGCAGTTCCTGGATTACGCGATACAACGAGATCTCCGCAACTTGCGTCAGCCTGTCGTTTACGTCGAACACCGACATTTCTGCTTTGATCTTGCCGTTCTTGTTGATCTTACGAGCCAATTCCTGGACCGCGGGCACCAGCCCTTCCTTCACAAGCACCGGCGGCATAAGATTGAATGCTATGTTGCGGATCTCATCGTGGGCTTCGTTAAGTAACTGCTCCGATGATTCGAACAACTGGTCGCGTTTCTCGAATGTATTCAATCCACGAAGCGACGAGATGTTCATCTGTAACGCGGAGATCAACTGACCCATGCCATCGTGAAGATCTGTAGCAAAGCGGCGGCGCTCCGTTTCCTGCGATTCAATCACCGCATTGATCTGGGCTTCACGCAAACGAACTTTCTGTTCGTGCATGATCGCCGCATGCCGCTGCTGATTCCTGTTGCGCCACAAGAAAAATACGATCACCAATAACACTACCGTGCTTGCGAGGCCCGAAATCATCGCCTGCTTCGTCTTGTTCTCCTGGTCGAGCATCGCAATGGTCTGATTCTTCTTCTCGGTCTCGTATTTGGCTTCCATGTCCTGGATCACCTTCGTGCGCTCGATGTTGAAAAGACTGTCTTTTAACTTGTACCCTTCTTCCTGGTATTTGTAAGCGTTCTTATAATCATTAAGCGCCTCGTATGTTCTTGCAACAAAACCATTGGTGTGCCTCACCAGGTCGGTGAAACCGATCTCTTTTCCTTGCTGTAATCCTTCCAGGAACCATGGCAATGCTTCTTTGTACTTTTTCGCAGCGAAATATGTTTCTCCCGTATTGACGAGGTTCACGACCACTCCTTGTTTATCGCCAAGTTTTCTCCTGATCTCCGTAGACAGGTTGAGATTTTTCAGCGCCGCATTAAAGTCGCCGTCGTTCAATGCCATCTCTGCAAAATCGAGGTACACGTAACTTAATCCTACCGGATCTTTTATCTCAGTCCGTATCCTCAGCACCTCTTCGAAAAACGGACGGGCATCTTTGTAATTACCCTCCGTCGAAAGCCAAACCCCGCGATGGTGAAGTGTTGTACTCAAACTCTTAAGGTCATTCGAAGCACGGGCAGCTGCTTCGGCAGCGTCGAGCGCAGCTTCCGCCTTTCCGTTGTCTTTCTGTTTATGGTAAAAGACCGCCATCTCATTATTGACAGCCGCAATCCCGGACTTATTCTGAAGAGAATCGAACAGGTGCAACGACCGGAAAAAGTGCGGAAGCACGTTCTTGTAGTCGCTCGACAGGAATGTGATCACACCCCAGTTCATTTGAGCGCGGGCTTCTTCGTCGGGCCACTGCCGGGCATGGGCGATCTCACTTGCCCACTTCGATAGCTCGGTGGCGTTGGCGAAGTCGGCGCTGTAAAGTTTGTAGAAGTTGTCGTTAACGAACCGAACCTTTTCGCGTTCGTTCAGCTCAGCCATCAACGCCGCGCTCCCGACCTTGTCGAAGGTTTGCGTAAACCCCTCCGGCGCATAGAGGATCAGCACCAAAAAGATGGCGAGTCGGGTATTCAGCATGGGGTTCAGTTCCGGGTGTTTTGGTGAAAGTTAAGTATTCCCCTCATCCAAATCGCTTACGCCGGTAAAGATGAGTTCAAGTTAAGGGGTGGCACGGACGTTCCGTACGTACTGCTCGGTATCCCAAATTACCAGCAGATACGGATTGATGGCCGAATGTGGTAGCCGTTCCTTTGAAGAACATTAACTAACACACAACACCCCATGAAATACTTAGTCCTGCCATTGGTGCTCATCGCGTTTGTGGCGCAAAGTCAAACCCTCGACCTCGAGAAAACTTTCGACGTCTCGAAAGATGCTCAAAAGGGCTTTATCTACATGATCCAAAACAACGAGGCCAAGCAGCAGCTTAGGGTCGTTTACCGGGTCAAGGCGAAGCGCGACCAGATCAAATTCATTGGCTACAATTTCGATTACAACTTCAACCTGGTGAACCAGGATGAAAAAGTGATCAACCTCGAGACCGATAAACTGCCGGAAGAATATCGCCCAAAGAAGTACCGTGGTGAAAACTTCGAAGTTGAAGGACTTTTTGTTGAGCCCAACATGATGGGAACCCTCGTACTGAAGCGTAAGGTGACCAGGTTCAACTGGAACTGGTTCTCTGCAAAATACAACGCATGGACTTCCGTAGAAGGTAAGCTGAAAGCAAAAACAGACGACGACAAGAAACTGTTCTATCACAGTCACCTGGAAAACGATGCTGATGGCACCGCGATGATCCTCACCGGCGAAAAAGGAACTCCGAAGAACGGGCCCCTCAATCACATCCTGAACTACCATTTCGTTAAGTACGACATCAACCTCACCAAGCTTGCCGATGTAACAGTGAACTTCGAAACACCGCAAGCTCTCGCAGCAACTTATGGGTTACAAGATGAGGACGGAAACCAGACAGACTTCATCGCCGTATTCGCAACAACAAAGATCCCAAGGTATGTCGGTGGTGGTAAGCTCTGGGGCGAAGACCCTACAGACTATACCTATGTACGAGTTTCATACGCTGACGGCAAGTTGGTCGATCGCATCTCATTCAAATCGCCTAACAGCCTCTGGAGGATCGACGAGTTTGTAAAAGCAAAAGATGGTTCTGTATTCTTCTACGGTCCTTCGAACGACGAAAAGAAAGAATACTATGTGAACAGGGCGGAAGTTTCAAGCGACAAGACCAAGTGGCCCACATTCCAGCTTGCAAAAGTTAACGGTGGCAAAATGGAGTTCGTCACCAGCACAACAATGGACGACTTCAAATCGAAACTGAAACCTCAGCCCGATGGCAAGAAAGGTGATCCTTACAACGGACGTCGTGTAACATTCAGTGAAGCCATCATGAGCCCCAACGGTGAATTGATCCTCGCAGGTCAGAACTACGGTCTCGATCGGAACGGCAAAGGACAGATAGTAGGCCGTGCTTATGAAGACCTCGTGATGTTCCACTTCGATGCTAAAGGAACACTTGTTTCTGAATACACGATGAACAAGAAAAAAGCTGCGAACGGTCCCGATGGTCAGTTCTTTGAATTCAGCAGCGACGGTAAATACCTGTACTGGACTTTCTTCGACAACATCGATACGAAATCAGTAAAAGAGCTTGATGTAGTTCTGGAAAAACCTCTGCCAATGCCCAAGATGGCGAAGATCGACCTGGCAGCCGGTACGTTCGCGAAATACTCGGAGTACGGCAGCGGAGACAACTTCGTGCACTATGGCGGCATACTGAACTACCTGAGGTTTACCAACACCAACCAGGTGAACTACCTCGGGGAGAACAAGAAAGGAAGCAGCCTCTGGTTCTGCCGTGTGAACCTCGACAAGTAAAGGAATCAAAAACAACATAGTAGATAATAGGTATGCAAATGCCTAGGGTTGGATTGTGTTCCAGGGCTGGTCTGGCAGGACCAGCCCTACTTTTATTGATGATACTTTCATGCAGCAATGGGTTTGCGCAGGAAGACTATTATCAGAAGCTCGAACAGGAATGCCTTGACATGGCAAACCGTGGCGAGTACGCTGCCTCGCTCGAGAAGGCTCGCGAGCTATATGCTGCCTATCCCGAAAATCTTACAGCCCACCTGGTTGTTGCCTTCGATCTCATTAATCTCGGCCGCCATAAGGACGCGAATGGTTATATCAACGCCGCGTTCGCGATAGACCCGACTAACTTCTATTCGTATTTCAACGCTGCATATTACTACGTGCTCGAAGGAGATGTCGCGAAAGCGAAAGAATACCTCGTCGAGTCGATGAAGCTTTACCCGGAAGGATATCCTATGAAGGATGTCATCGACGATTTGCATAAAGTAGGCAACAACACGAACAAAGCAGCAGTATTCAACCAGCTTGCCGACTGGTATCCGCAACACCTAAGTACTGTAAAGGAAAGATATCCTTCCATCCTCGAAGTAACAGCAGCGTTTAATAAAACCCCTGAGAAGACAAGGCAGATAGCTGACGAATATGCAGAGAAGTTCATGAAACTGAAGTGGCCCGAAATGGCCATAGGGGTTTATGCATACGCATGTATCTGGCTTCGTAGTTATGGGCAGCCGAGTGAATCGCTTGCCGCAGCCCAGGCGGGATATAATTACTATCGCAAGAATGGTTATGGCGCGAATCCATTCCAGGCCACAAAGCTTGTAAGCGAAATGCTCGATACTTACGCCACATTAGGCAACGATGAAAAGATCATTGATTTCGCCGAGGAGATCTTCGACCTTTCCGATCAGCTTCCACTGCACGTACACGATGTAAATGCGTTGATCTTGACCGCGGGCGCGTACGAGCGACTCAACAAACACGAGGAAGCAAGAAAGATTGCAACAGCAGCATATCAGCTCGCGGAGAAAGCCGGCAATCGTCATGGTGCAACGGCCGCCGCGAACATGCTTTGCATTGTCTACAACTACGTCATCTATAATACCGACGTGAATAACGCAGTGTACTTTGGCGAGACCGCACTGCAAATCGCATTGAAATACAAATTCGAAGTGCTCATCGGCTCAATAACCGGTAACCTTGCCGTCGCTTACGGTAAAGTAAACACCTACGAAGCACAGGCCAAAGGAGCACAGTTGTATGGTAGTCTTCTCAAGATATACAAAGACAAACAGATGTGGGGCGAAGCATCTCTTACACTCAATAACATGGGTGCAGGCATGTACGCCTCCAAAGGATATCAGTATGCTGCCGAATATTTCGAAGAGTCGATCGAACTGGCGAAAAGAGTGCAGGGCGAAATGAGTGCCGCCGACAAGCTGACGTACTACCAGTCGCAGATGAGCGCCTACGAATTCCTGGCGGCATGCTATGCGCAGTTGGGAAATGCCGAGAAAGCTTACGAAGCTATCGAAGCCAGCCGAAGCCGCGTACTCACCGAACGCCTCGCCAAAGGAAGAGAAGTAAGGCCCGGCACAATTGCCGACGTACAGAACATGCTGGCCCCCGATGAAGCAGCAATCTTCTACGATCTGTTCACCGCCCACGAAGTGATCATTCTTGTTATCACAAAGAAATATTCAAGAGTATTGTTTCACACCGACGACAGTTTCATAGGTGGGATCAAAGAAAAATATCTCGATCGGATCAACAAAGAGCACGGCGAAAGGCGCGGCCAGGATCAAACCGTTCCCGCCAGTCGCGACACGCGGGTGATCATGGCCGACTTTCAAAAAGTGACGCAGCTTACACGAAAGTTTTTTGAACGACCAGGAATGGCAGACGAACTCCTGAAAGAATACCTGCAGGGATACTACAAGTTTTTGATCCTCCCCGTTCTCAACAGGCTGAATGGCATCAAAAGTTTGCTGATCTCGCCCGATGGCGTATTGAACTACATCCCGTTCGAAGCACTGCAGATGTTCAATGGAAAGTATCTCGTTGAAAATTACAGCTTACGTTATTTGAATTCTGCCGGTGCGCTGCGATTTATCAACGAGCGACAATACGCTGCCGGACGAAAGCCATTGATGGCAATGGGTGGCGCAATCTATGAGCCAAACACGACGCCCGCGATGGCGATCAACAAACAGCACGATATGAATTCACTCGTGGCAGAAGTGGAGGAGAACAAGCTTGCAGGTAGATCCCAGAGAAAAGCTTACGCCACCCTCTTTGGGAACAACGCTATGAACCCCCTGCCGGGAACTTTAGCAGAGGTGAACAGTCTTTCGCAAAATGTTCCGGGTGCACAAGTGTTTACGGGGCGCGACTTTACCGAGAATCGATTGAAGGCAATGTCGAAAGATGGAAGCCTCAAGCAGTTCAAGGTGTTACACCTGGCGACACACGGTTTTGTGGTGGAGGAGATCCCCGACCTATCGGGCGTGGCAATGAGCGTGTTTACAAATGAGCAGGAAGGTGAGGATGGCTTTCTGAATGTCGAAGAGTTCGCGTCGCTCAACATCAATGCAGACCTCACCGTGCTATCGGCCTGCCAGACGGCGTTGGGTAAGATCTACTCCGGCGAAGGAGTAACGGGTTTGACACAGTCGTTGCTGATTGCCGGCTCGAACGCCGCGCTGGTCTCGTTGTGGCCGGTAAACGATACGTCTACAAGCTTGTTCATGAGTGATCTTTATAAAGAATCACAGAAAGGTAAAAGCTACGCGCAGGTGGTCACCGAATTGAAACGCAAGTTTATAAAAGGTGATTATGGGGCTGAATTCAAACACCCAAATTTCTGGGCGCCGTTTGTATATTTTGGGAGGTAGATAAAGGCAACAACAACGGAGATGTTTTCCTAATTTTAAAACATCCCCAGAGCAAATGCGTGTTCTTTTTCTATTAATGTGCTTTCTCTCCGCATCTACAAGTTTAGCGCAACAGAAGCTCTACGGAGTATCGACCCTTGGCGGCAAGCTGGCGAGGGGTAGCGTCTTTTCTTTAAATCCAGACGGCAGCGGATACGAAGTGCACAGACACATCGGAGCCCACCCAAGCGCCCCGGGGGTGTTCGTTGTTGTGGGCCCGGATGGTTATCTGTATGGTGCTTCAGGCACACAGATCTTTAAGATGAAGCCAGATGGAACGGATGTTCAGATGCTCTACAACGGAGGCCAGGTTCCGTTTGCCGGGATTTACTCGATAGCCGTCTCAGCATCCGGCGATATCTACGGTACGCTACAAGATTCAAACATTGCTACGGCTGGAGTAATTTTCAAATTGAATGCCGACGGCTCCAGTCTGGTGAAACTGCATACATATACAACAGTTGTCGTCGGTTCGCCAAATACTCAACCCACAAACTTCATTGGTTCCGACGGCAAACTTTACGGGGCAAACTATGCCGGCGGTCCCAGCCCATCAGAAGGAGTAATCTACCGCATCAACCTCGACGGCACTAACTATCAAATATTACATGATTTCAGTGTAACCTCTCCCGAGCAATTTCCCAACGGCCTCATGGAAGGAAATGATGGTAAGCTTTACGGTGTGGCTCGAAAAGATATGAGCACCACTGGTGTGATCTATCGAATGGATAAAGATGGAACCAACTTCGAGATCATTAAAGAAGTAACCCAAACAAAACTTAATCCATTAACACAGCTCGGCGACAACAAATTATACCTCACGGGCAGCGACGAAAATGGCAACGGACGGATAATACGACTCGACGCAGATGGAAACAACTACGAGGTTATCCTGTCTTCATTTGATATGACCGTCGGAAGCTCCACCCGTGCCCGGTTACTGCCCGACAACGATGGAAAGCTTATTGGAACAACGGATGGCGGAGGAGCAAACAACACAGGCGCCATGTTTCATATTAACCCCGACGGATCAGGTTTTGAAAAAATTGCAGACTTCCCGGCAGCAGCTTCAATGTACAGATCGAATCTTGTCACGATTGATGATAAGGTATTTGGATTTAACTTCGGTGATGAAGACTCAAAGCCTTTCGCATATTCTGTCAATTCCGACGGATCAGACTTCGAAGTCATTCATACGTTCGACGATCAGCAAGACACCGGTCGAATTGTTTCAGGACTGTCACGTGGTACCGACAACCTCCTCTATGGGATCTCCCAACTCAATTCTGTTTATGGTGTGGCTCTTGTAAAGCTGTCACCAGGTGCGCCTCAATCGGACCAGGTCCTTCCAATTTCCTTGCAGTACCCAGGTGGTCCTGCATCCACGCCTGTGCAGGGAGATAACAATGTGTGGTACACCACTTCGCCTTATGGTGGCACAGGTAATGGAGGATTCATGTTCAAATTCAATAGCGACGGAACAGCGGCGAGCAAGGTGAAAGAATTTTCCCAGCAGGCAGATGGGCAGGGCGTCACCGGGGACCTTACGTTGGCGTCTAACGGATATCTCTACGGGGCGATCAGTACCAGCGGACTTAATTCAAGAGGATCGTTATATCGAATAAAACCAGATGGCTCCGACTTCAGTATCGTGCGGGCATTTAGTGCAACAGATGGATCGATGCCCTACTCCGGGGTAATAGAAGGCCCTGACGGATATCTGTATGGAACGTTAATGGGTAATGGAGTGATCTACAGGATCAAAAAGGATGGAACAGATTTTTCCCGGGTCTATACGCTCACCCCTACTGATGGTTCCTACATGTTTTGTGAACTGGTAATCATCGGCAACACCATCTTTGCCACCGCAGCGTTCGGCGGTACGAGTAGTAAAGGAACAATATTCAAAGTCAATATCGACGGAAGCGGCTTTACGAAACTTCATGATTTTGGCGGAAGCGATGGAGAAACACCTTACGCGGGACTTCTGCTTTTTAACAATGCCTTGTTTGGCGTAACTTATAAAGGAGGCGCCAACAATGCCGGTGTCGTGTACAAACTAAACACCGATGGGTCGTCATTCGCCAAGATCCTGGATCTCGAATACCAGAATGGAGCTGGACCAACCATGCGTCTGTTCGGCTTCTGCGACGCACCCCCGAAACCAACCATCACAACAAACGAATATGTACTTACCTCAAGTGCATCCACAGGAAATCAATGGTATAACTATGGCGCTGCGATAGACGGCGCAACGGGCCAGACGTTCACGGCTACCGCATCAGGTTCCTATACAGTTCGCGTGACTTCGGGAGGTTGCGAGAGCCTGACCTCGAAGAATGTTCTGATCGACTTTTGTACGTCACCTGCAAAGCCGACCGTATCGGTTTCCGAAACAAACGTTCTTACCTCCAGTGCATCATCAGGTAATCAATGGTACAAAGACGGCAATCCAATAGACGGTGCCACGGCACAAACTTATACGCCAACCGTTTCAGGATCCTATACTGTGATCATATCTGCGGGCACGTGCGTAAGCCAGCCGTCGGATGCAAAGTCGATTACCATTTGTATTCCGCCTTCCAAACCAACCATCTCAGTCACCGAAACCGTAAAGCTCACGTCCAGCGCAACCTCCGGCAATCAATGGTATTTGAATGGCGAGGCAATCGCCGGCGCGACAGCCCAGACTTACACGGCAACAACATCTGGGACGTATAATGTAAGAGTGATTTTAGGCAGCTGCGAAAGCCCCACATCCGAACCAGTCGGGGTCACTATTTGTACGCCTCCCGCAAAGCCAACAGTAACGCTAACCGGATCCAACAAGCTAACCTCCAGTGCTGCCGAGGGAAATCAATGGTACCGCAATGGCACCATCATTCTCAATGCTTCAAGTCAGACATACACAGTCACTGAATCCGGCAGCTATAAAGTTCAGGTTACATTGGGATGTTCGAGTCCCTTCTCCGACGAAACAGCAGTAACCATCACCGGTTTGGGCGACGAGGCCTTATCGCCAGGATTTTTCCCTAATCCAGTTGGAGAGACATTGCATATAATTCCTTTTGAAAATGGAGAAACGAAAGTGACCATATACGACCTGGTGGGAAGAAAGTATTTCGATCAAACCGTCAATTCAACAACAATGGATCTTTCAGAATTAAGATCCGGTGTTTACATCATCCAGTTGGAAGGAGAAGGGAAACAGTTTAAAGCAAAGCTTATCCGAAGGTAGGTTATTTATATAGCTCCCCATTTAGGTACTTCAACCCTGAGTCAGGTATAATCGTAACGATTTTTTTTCCCTTACCAACGATGCGCGCGCGTTGAATCGCCGCCCATACGTTCGCGCCACCCGTTGTTCCTCCCCACACTCCTTCAAGCCTTGCGAGCTTCCGTGCGGTGTCCATCGCATCTTCGTCTTTCACTGCAACAGTCTCGTCATTGAGATCTTTCCTGAAGTTCGCCGGTATCGTTCCTGTTCCGATGCCCTCCAGTTTATGTTTACCCGACGTGTCGCCACCTGAAATTGCGCGGACAAAGTATGGTTCAACTGCGATGCATTTTATGGAGGGGATCTCTTTCTTCAAGACCACTGCATTTCCCGAGAACGCTCCACCAGTACCAACACCCATTACAAACTCGCTGATGTCCGACCCAAGCTCACGAATGATCTCCCGCGCCATGTCATGATAGCCACCGGGATTGTCGGCATTGTTAAACTGGTCCGTCCAAAATGTACCTTGTGTTTTTAGAACTTCTTGTACCCTTGCGCGCATCGCTGGAAAGAGAGTTGCAGTGATCTTGCCACCTTCCGATGGAACTATGTCGAGCTGTGCTCCAAACGCGCGCATCGTCTGCAGCTTTTCGAACGCAAATGCATCCGAAGAAACGAGATGTGCCTTATAGCCTTTCACCGCACACACCATCGCGAGCGAACTGCCTGTACTCCCGCCCGTAAACTCAACAACCGAGTTGCCTGCTTTCAACTGGCCACGTCTTTCGGCGCCTTCTATCATCGACAACGCCATGCGGTCTTTCATGCTGCCGGTCGGGTTTGCACCTTCGTATTTCACGTAGATGTCGGCGCAGCCAGGCTCCGAAAGTTTTTCGAGCCTTATCAACGGGGTGTTTCCTATTTTCATTGTTCGTCAGTTATCGTTCCAGTCGAACTCCTCGTCCGAAAGCTCAGCCTCTTTTTTCTTCTTGTTCCCCTTCAGCTTGATCGCTTCACGTAACTCTTTCACTTCCTTCTTCAGGTCGGAAGCAATTTTCTTTTTCAATGCCTGCTTGTCGTAGCTTACATTATAGTCGTCGGTTGTACCCGTGATCTTCAAGAAGATCTTCATTCGCCCGCCGCCATCGTCCTCGATCGCTCCAAAAGCTTCATCGGGGTCTATCTTCTTTTTGTTTCGAAGCGGCGCCGTTACGCGATAGTCGATATGTTGATCGAACGTATGCGTTCCACTTAGCTGTATTGTCGTCACGTTACTGCTGATCTCCATCTGTGGAATGATGATCACCTTGTTCTCTATGTGAATGTCGTTCCGGAGGTCGGCAAACCTCAGCTTGCTAAGTCCTTCATCGTCGAGATACCTGTTAAGGCTCTTCATCGGCTCGAAGTTGTTAAGCTCGCCGTTCTTGATCGTTGCGCTTATGTCGGCCACCAGCGTTTCCGGGAACAGGTTTAACTTCTCATTGAGATTCATTTCTGTGTTGACCTCCGCTGTCACGTGGCCCTTCAGATGTTTGTCCTGAATGAAATCCTGTTTGAAATTCTCGAACACAAAGAAGAGGCTATCCAGGTGCACACCCGTAAGTTTGAAACCACTCACCACATCGATCGCCTTCGGATTTTTCGCGTCCACGATACCGTCAAGCGTAAGCGAGCCACCCATCGCGTCGAACGACAGCTTGCGCGACACGGCCATCTGGTTCTTTATCAAAAGATTGCCCGCGATCTTCCTCGGTTTAAACCTCCTGTAGTGCAACGAGCGCACAGAGCAATTGAAATTCAAATGCACGTTCGGAGAAATAGCAAACTGGTATTCGCCAGACGCCTGGTTTCCAAAAGCTATGCTGAACAACTCGTCAAGGTCCAGGAACTTCGATCTAAGGTCTGCCTCTATACCAATCGGTTGGTTTTCGAACAACAAAAACGTAACGCTGTTCTTAAAAAGGCCATTCAACACAAAGTCACTGTTTCCGATAACGCCCACGCAATTGCTCAACGCGAGATCGTTGTTGTTGAACTGCAATGCCCCGCTAAGCCCGGAAATTATCACCGGACGCTTGCCCAATGAAAGATTGAGGTCAGCAAGATCGAGCGTTCCCGATGCCTTTACCTGCTGTGCCGTCGTTCGCTTCTTAAGAAGACCGACTTCACCCGAAAATTCCACGTCGGCTCTAACCACACCACTCATTTCGTTTACGCCGGGGATAGGGTAGAACGACATGATCGATTTCGCATCGACATTGCCTTTAAATTTAAGGTCTATGATCGGATTGTCGAAGTTGATAAGACCAAAGTCTGCTTCGAAAGGCTCGCCGTTAAGTTCTCCCCGAACATTTTTAAGGAACAGCCTTGCTTCGGCGAGACTGGAGAACGACGGTGTTGCAAATGATCCTTCGAGGTTAGCTTTCGTTATCCTCGAATTGTATGACGGATGGAACACGGTGGCATCGGTGCAACCAAAAGCAATAGAGAACACCGGGTCTTTTCGCGCACTCATCTCGCCGCGCACGTTGAAAGTGAAATATACATCGCCATCGCTCTGGTAATCCCGGAACTGCTTGCTGAAACCATCGGGCAGCAGCGACAACACCGTTTGGATGTCGGTATCCTTACCGTGAGCTTCTATATCGATCAGGTTTTTTTCTTTGAACTTATAGGTGCCGGTCACTTCGAATGCCGACCGTTGCAGGTCGAGTGTTGAAGGATTGATGGTAACGATCTTGTTCTCGTCGTCGTAGTCGATGTCGGCAACCGCATCGAATTCTTTTTTAACCAGGAATAGCTGGCCGTCGACACCGATCTGCTCGGTGGTAAGGTCACCCTCCGCATGAATTTTATAAAGATCGCCATTGATGCCGATCGAAGCTTCGAGGAAATCGCTGCGAAAGAGGTGCGAGTGCTTCGACTGCTTATCCTCGTAAGAAACTTCTGTGTCAACGATCTTTACGTTCTCCAGGTTGAACTTTATAGTCCCTGTTCCCCCGCCACTTCCTTCTTTTAAAATGATATAGTTTTCCTTGCCAACGGCATTGACCCTAAGACGTGTGATGCTTTTCTCGATCCTGAGAGCCTGCACATTATAGTTGCCCTGCCATACTTCGATGGGGTTGAGCCTGAACGAAATGGTCCTGGCAGTGAGGAGCGTGTCTTTGCCGGGGTGACTGTCTTCGACGTACACGTCGTGGAACACGATGGCAAGGCTTGGGAAGTCGGTCAGGGCGGAGACGTCGATCTTCCGGATACTGATGGGCGTGGCGAGGCTTTTGTTGGCTTCGTTGATGAACTGTTTTATGATGCGGTCCTTGAAGAGGTAGACAGATATCAGCAGCGCCAACACGAGGGTCGCCACCGTGAGGGTGAAGTAAAAAAGGATGCGTTTGAACCTTTTCAAGTTTAAAAAATGGTGGTGTAAAAATAGGGACAAAAGTGGGCTGAAACCGCCTCTTTCTTTGCACAATTCGATTTCTCGACTACATTTGCAGTCCCAAAAAGTAGAAGGGCGTCGCCCATCGAAGCTTTTGAGTAAATGGGAGCTTAGCTCAGCTGGTTCAGAGCATCTGCCTTACAAGCAGAGGGTCGGGGGTTCGAACCCCTCAGCTCCCACACAGGAAATCAGGCAGTTACGGAAACGTGACTGCCTTTTTGTTTTTGGAGTTTGACACAATTTTGACACAACCGGCAAGTTACTGCCTCATTTTGAACCCAATTCGGTCATTTACAGAGGCGAGATAGCTCTCGTAATCGGAAAATTTCGTTATGTCCGTGTACTGCCGGTCGTAATACTGCTTCGCACTAGCAAGAAAATCGTCGAGTGAGTCACTGCTTTTATAATATCCCCAACCGATTGGGAGAGTAAAGAATCCAAGCAGGCACAACACTCCTAAAATCGTAAAAAAACCTTCCACCTTCTCAATCACGTCCAGTACTTTGGGAGCAGCAATCGCGAGAATCGGTACGCCAACCCCTGTTACGAAATAGGCGGCCATAATGTAAAAGCAAGCCCGTTTGAGACCTCCTTGTTCCTGACGGAACTGCTGACGAAGTGTTGCCTTATATCTTGTTATGAACTCCCCTTTGTTTATTCGCAAGGCGTCAAATTCCTGCTTTGTAACAGGCGTGTTATAGTTCTTCGAGAAGGTGTAACGAGTGTATTGGTAGGGAAGATGTATGGCCATAATCTACTTCAAGTACCGACGTGCATCTTTATCAGAGATTTCGAAAATCGTCTGTAAGTTCTTGAACAAAGTTTCTAAATCTTCTTGAGTGTGCTGCATAGCGTTATAAGCTGTTGGGTTTGCAGTCTGCTCTTTCTTCGCATTCTCCATTCGATTAATAAGAGTCCGAATTTGATTCAGTGCACTGAATTTTACTCCTCGAGAGAATATTCGTGTCGTTTTAAAAGCGTACAGCATTGAAAAAATGCCCAATAAAAGCCCCAGTATGCCTACTATCGTGTTAAGCAAATCCATAAGACAAAACAAGTTTGAGGTGCAGTGACAATGCCCATTGAAGGTACAGAAATTCTGATCGTGACAACTCGATGATTACGAGTTTATCAGCTCCTTGACATTAACCTTCAGGATTTTTGCGATAGCGAAAAGCAGTTCAAGACTCGGCTGCCGATGGTTGTTTACATATCGGTTCACCGTTCTAAACTCGACGTCCAACTCACCCGCCAGCCATGCCTGGCTTTTATCATTCGCCTCCAATACCTCTTTAATGAGGTTGAGTTTACGACTCGGATTTCCGCGTTTTGCCACAGGCTCAAAATAGTCCTACGACCGACTTGGGCATGAGATCAAAATGGTCCTATCTTGAATCCATGAAACCCTCCGTATGAAAAAAATCCCAACTCTAATTCTGCTAGCATTAGTCGTTACCTCGTGTCACTCCGACAACGAATCAGCACAAAGGATTTTGAAGCTTGAGGAAATTGTAGCAACTATGTCATTGCGGATCGATTCGCTAATGATTGCAGTGGACAGTTTGAAATTGCAGTCGATGCGAAATGAAAATACCGCAGTTGCAAGGTCAAAATCGACCGTTGAAAGCTCGACGTTAACACCCCCTCTGTTTATAAACCAAACTGTCGACCAAATTAAAAAGTACTGGGAGACTCGCATCTCGGTTCAATACTTCGACGAAGGAACGTTCACAGGTTCCGACAAAAAGTACTTTGATATAATGTACGGGAACATCGGTACCCCGGAGTTTACGTCTTCATTCGACGAGAGCGGATTATGTGAAAGTCATGCAACAAAGATTGCTTTCTCCGACATTTCAGTAGTGCAAGCGAAGCTTCGCAACGCTGGGTACAGTTATTCGGATGCCGCTAGGGTTTGGACAAACGCACGCCAGCAAATCACTTGGTCGATTCTGCCAGAGGGAAAATTTTACGTGCTTCGATGTGAGAGGAAATAAGCCAACTTTTTTGGATTCAAATTAAACCCTACCTTATACTAGCCCTCGCACCTCGAAAATGTCAACTTAGAAGAAAGTTTTTTTCAACCGTTCCTAATATGGTACCTAAGGAAATTCTCCAGAATGTTTTTCAACTTCAGTACTCAGCGCAAACAGCAACTGGTTTTAGAATAGCTGTGAACGGCGACAATTTTATCGTTACCGCAAAACATTTATTTCCGAAGACGATCACCCATAAGTCTGAAGTTCAGTTCGAAGTCTCGAAGCATGGCAAATGGGTGAGCCTAACCGCCACGTATTTAGTCCATACTATTGACGAGATTGATATCGCGGTACTTAGACTCAAAACCAAAGAATTAAAGGAGTCAACCTTCGAGATAGGTTCGAATGGCTTTTACCTATCTCAAGAATGCTTTTTTCTCGGCTTTCCATATGGTATGAAGATGGAAGACAAAGCCGCAATCTTTAACGACGGCTTTCCAGCACCGTTTGTAAAAAGAGGAATCGTGTCCTCTTATACTCCTGGACCTACGGACGTTATGGTTATCTACGTTGACGGGTTGAACAACCCGGGGTTTTCTGGTGGACCGTTGGTTGTGCGAATAGGCACTGACCGTATGCAGTTTATCGGAGTAGTGTCGTCCTACCTCAATGAAAAGAAAAAGGTCAAAACACCGATCGGAGAATTTGATACCGAGCACAATACAGGAATTGTTGTGACTTATGCCTCTGACCATGTTCTGCAAATCATCGAAGGGAAGTAGCGCGAACGCGCGAGCCTACAACTCCTTCAAGATTAAGGCTTGTAAGGGACTGTAATTCGAGGGCCACGCCCGATGCAGATGCAATTGTTAGAAATAAGCGGACAGTTTTGCATCGACACCCCGGTTTCGTCCTCAAATGCGACTAGCACTCGTGGACATTGTAGGGCAAGTACCTGTTCAATTTCCTCAAGCAATTTTAGTTCGTTCACTTCGTTCATTGTGTTTTAATTTAAGCTCCATTATTCTCTTTCTGCGTTCCTCTGGACTCATTTGAATGAGGGCTTCAATGGATGTTACGTCAACAAACTCAATGTTTTTTAGTTTTGGTTGCACGAATTCCAATAATTTGATCTTCAATGCCGCTCGTTGTGCTGGTACGCATTTCTCTATATCAGCAAGGATAGATTCAATTGAGATCGCTGAAAGTAGCTCTTCTCTGAACGAACTTGTTATGAAGTTCTTTGACCCCTGTGGTCGTCCTCGCGGATTCCCACTTTCACCTTGCCTGTATTTAGCCATACTGAATTAATTTCCTGTTGTTAACAGCATATGTATATCCTTCGGATATAAGCCGCCAAATTTGTCCGCAGTTCTCACACGTTAAATTGGATTCGAGACGGTATAGGTGCAACGGCCGTGGTGCCTCGAACGAACACACTAACATCTTTCAAATTTTTCTTTAACGACGAGACTTCATTTGCTGCACCGACAATCATGAATTGTCGGGTCACAGAAATAAGTTTGTATTTTTGAGACGCCGCTTTTAACCGTTGAAATCTACGCTCACTCACTTCGAGCGTTTTTGAGAGATACCGGGCGGGGAAGTCTGTTTGCTCAACTTTTCCTATTTCCAAGTGTTGACTTCCCCTACGCCGGCAAATTTCTTTAAGTGCGAGCGTGAAGCACAACGCTTCGAACCTCACGAGATTCTTTGGCACATCGACAAGGTATAAACCCCGACGCTTGTTCAAGCCCAACCTTCTCCACGATCTCGGAAAGATGTAGACGCCATCGTAGCCCGCCCAACCCATTGAGACTAGCTTCGAGATCATTCGCCTGAACGTTCGGTCATTTAGCCTTATTAACTTTCTAAGGACGCCAATTTTGCATCTGTGGCCGCATAACTTTGCTGTGGCGAGCAATCGAAGTAGTTTGATATGCTTCTTTGCCACAACACTTTTGAGGAGCCGTAATGGAATCCTCAATTCGCCCCGGTTCTTCATGATCGGAACTTATTTGTCGAGATACGAACCTGGAATCATTACCCTGCTCCCAATTCTTTTCGTCGGTATCTTACCGGCCTGAGCATTTCGGTAAACAGTTATCGTCGACACATTCAACTTTTGCGCTGCTTCCGCAATGGTGTAGTAAGTCTTTTCCTGATGTGTGGAGGATGCAATTGCGTTCTTTATGCTTAGAAGTTCGCTCTGTATGGTCTTCAACTGGAGGTCTATTGCCTCAAACGGGTTTGTACTCTGAATAGCATTCATATCGCCACGAATTGTTCTTTGATGAGGCAAAGCTATTCCAGCGTTAAAGTGAAGAACAGGACGAAACTATATCGAATTTGAAGGTGGTTTTGTCTGCGAACGGGACAATGCACGTAGCAATGTATCCGGGTCTTTATGGAAAAGACTGGCTATGAACTCAAACGGCACACCAAGTGCCTGGAGGGATTTTATATGTGGATAGCACCAACCAATTATCAGGTCTTTTGGTTTTCCTCCGCGACTCTTTCTTGCGTGCCTCAAATCAAACCCTTGCTCGATAAAATGTATGAGAAGTTGCGAAGTGATCTTTACCGGCTTGCCCTTCACAGTTACAAGCCTCACTTCGGTTATTGCATTTCGTGACTTAAGCAGTTCGGCGACCTTACTAAGCTCGTTCTGATATGTCGCACACTCTTTGGTGCTGTGAAGGGGATCTTCCTTAAGAATCTCTATTCGGGTGAGAATTGCAGACACATGAAAGATCACAAGGGCATCATCGACCGCGAGCTTCGACGCGTGAGACTTGTTGTGCGCCTTAATGAGAGTTCTAATAGCCCGAAGTGTTTTCGACTCCGCTCGTGAGTTATTATTTGTCATGCCTGCTCGCTTCGTATGCCACTAAAGACCTTGTTAAGACCTTCACGCCTCTCTTCATCTTGGAATCGTCCTAAATACGTTTGAGTTGTGGTGATTCGGCTGTGGCCTAACATTTGGCTAATCATCGCAACCGGAAGATGTGATTTTGCGAGAGAAGCAAATGTGTGGCGACTGGCGTAGGTACTTACTTCCGGCAGATCGTTAAGACGGCAGTAACGCTTCAACCATTTGTTCGTAGTCTTTATCCACTGACGAATCATGTCGTCCCTACGCTTCTCTGTGTAGGTTACAGTAGGCTCAAACACCCCGAACACATAGTTGTTTTTGCTCTTGTCTGGAGAACCTTGCTCGATAAGAATGTCGCGGAGTTCAACAGTTAAGGGAATCTGAACCGTGCGAGCTTCGCGCTTCGTTCTTATGGTCTTCTGACGCTCGAATTCAATAGAGTCGGTACTCACGTCCTTGTATCGAAGCAGAGCCAGGTCTTTGAAGTTTGCGCCCTGACCGAAGAATGAAAACAGAAACAACTGCTTTGCTCGGTACATAGGATTTTCCGGGATGCGATCTCCGTCGACCTTGCCATTGATGAAGTTGGCAATCTCATTCTTCGTTAATGTTTGCCCCTTCTGTCCCGAAGAGGTGGGGATTCTGTACTTCTTATCGCGGTCGTTCTTACTGAACGGGTGAACAGCCTCAAGATACTCGTCGTTAGCCGCCATTTCGTTATACACGGAGCGGACGCATCTCATGTAAATCGAGATCGAAGTATCGTTCTTCGCCGGGATAGTGACCGATTTCCCTTCCTTCGACACGACATGTGATTCGCGCAACCAAAGGTCAAAGTCTTGAAGTTTCTTTACCGTTAATTCTGCCGGGTCAAGGTCACGATCATTTTGAAAGGCATTAAATGCACTATAAGCACCCGAATAGGTCCTTGCTGTTCCAGCCTGTCCCTTCCTACTTAGTTTGTCGATGTGACCCTTGAAGAATGCCAAGAAGTTTCTGCCAGTCTCTTCACCGAGGTACTTCTTTTCGAAATTCACGAACGAGAAGGGTGTTTTGCCCTTATTGGTCGCTTCCTCAATACCTTGCTTCGCGAATTCTACCGCCGTGTCGATGAGATTGCGGAGGACACGATTATCGCCGCGAAGCTTTTGCAGGGGCGTGGTTGAAATGTGTTCAAAATCCACTTTGCTCATGAAGAGCTTCTGCCCGTCAGGCCGTCGTACCGGGTAGTACTGCCTCCTTCGTTGGTGGGTGATTCTGATTTTAACCGGGTGTAGACCCTCTTTATTTTCGCTCCACGTCCACAAAATGTAATCGGGCAGCAATTCACCCTCCATCCTCTTTGCCATGCTTAAATCGCCTCTATTGAGGTCGCTCACTTTTAGTTTGACACAAGTTTGACACACGCGCCGATAATGGCTGAAAAATGGAGTCCATAGTAAATGACCATAATTGCAGTAAAATCGGCGATTATGTAAAAGGTAGTGAAGAATTGCCTAAGGGTGATAAAGGGCGGGTTATTTCTTACAAGCAGAGGGTCGGGGGTTCGAACCCCTCAGCTCCCACTAAAAACCTCGAAACTCATCGAGGTTTTTTTATGCTCATTCTACCAATACTATTTAATAAACTTTACTGTAAAATATTGTCACAACAACAACTCTATTAAATAGTATTCATTACCTTCACCTCATGCTCGGTGAATTCGAAGAAATCGTCCTCCTCGCCGTCGGCGTCCTCCACGGCAACGCCTATGGCGTCACCATAAAACAAGAGATCGAACTCCGCTCCAAACGCGAGATCTCCGTCGGCGCCCTCCAGGTCACCCTCCGCCGCCTCGAGAAAAAAGGCTTCCTCTCTTCAAAGCACGCACCACCCGATACAACCCGCGGCGGCCGGCCCAAGCTCTACTTCACCCTCACAGCCTACGGCAAGAAAACCCTACAACAAACTCTTGAGATCCGTGTTGGTTTCTGGAAATCTTTACCGGAGGCAATCCTTAAAATGAGCTGATAAGTGATGATCCCCCGTCTTCCTTTAAAACTTCTTAAACGATTCTGCAAACCGGAATACCACATCGACGTGGAGGGAGATCTTATCGAGATGTATGAAGAGCGGGTAACGATGCTCGGTCGCCGGCGCGCAAACTTCCTGCTCTGGCGCGACGTCATCCTCCTGTTCCGCCCTGGCATGATCCGTCCATTCTTCGAACAACATACACACAGCAATATGTCGGTCGTTCGTCACAACATCCTCATCTCTTTCAGGAGCTTCCGGAGAAGGAAGACCGCCTTTTTTATCAACCTCGGCAGCCTTTCGACAGGCCTCACCTGCGCCTTGCTTATCTACACATGGATCGCCAGCGAATTGTCGATGGACAAATTCCATGAGAATGATGAACGCATTTTTCGTGTGAGGGCGAACTACCCATCGCCAACGGGGATCAACACCATCGACTATACTCCGTCGCCTCTAGCCGAAGCGATGGTTGCGGAAGTTCCCGGGATAGAACGTGCCGTGTCCATGGCACCCATGGGTTCGGGCATTGTTACCTATGGCACCAAAGACGTTCCTGCAGAAGGATTTTTCGCGAGTATCGATTTCTTCAGGGTGTTCTCTTATAAACTCTTACATGGAGACAACACCGGGTTGGTCGTATCAAAGAGCCTTGCAACCAAATTGTTCGGAAACGAGATCGAAGCAATCGGTAAAGTTGTCGATTGGACCCACCCGATGCGCCTGCAGGGTCCGTTTGCCATCAGTGGTGTGTTCGACGACGTGCCCGCATCGTCGACATGGCATTTCGACATCATCTTTCCTTACGACAAGCTTGCCGAGGGCGACAGGTACTCGACACAATGGAATTCAAGCTACGCATTCACGTCGCTCCTGCTTCGTGCGGACACCGACATCGAAGCACTCAATAAAAAGATTGCCGGCTTTGTGATCTCGAAAGATCCAGGGACTAAAGGGGAACTATTTGTAAGTCGCTATTCAGATAAATATTTGTACGACGAAGGCCGCATCGCTTACGTAAAATTATTTTCACTGGTAGCAATCTTTACACTGGCAATTGCCTGTATCAATTTTGTAAATCTTTCAACCGCACAGGCATCAAGAAAGATCAAAGAGATCGGTGTAAAGAAAGCACTCGGTGTAAAGCGTTCGACTCTTATCGGTCAATTCCTTACCGAGTCGGTGATCATGTCGTGTTTATCGCTCATGATCGCTGCAGGAGTAAGCCTTCTTTTTCTTCCATACTTTAATGAACTGACCGGGAAACAGCTCACCCTGGATCTTGATCTGAAGCCTGTTGCGTTTGTGCTTGTGATTGGCATCCTGGCCGGCTCTTACCCGGCATTCTTCCTCTCGGCCTTCAGGCCTGCCGAAGTCCTTAAAGGCAAACTCATCAACAACAGCGGTTCGGAAGTTTTGGCCCGGAAGGGACTTGTGATACTGCAGTTCGCGATCTCGATCGTATTCATTACGGCGTTCATGATAGTTAACCGCCAGATTGCATTCGTGCAAACCCGCAACCTCGGGTATTCGAAAGATAACATCATCAGTTTCTTCTGGCGTGGGGAATTCGATGCAATGAAGTTTGAGTCCTTTGTCCAGGAAATTAAAAACATACCCGGCGTTTTGAGTGCTTCGAATATGGGTGGCAGCATCCTGAACAGAAATTACTCCCTTCACAATGGATTCACATGGGAGGGACAGGTTGGTAACGAGAAGTTGATCAGCTTTCCAAGCCCGACAATCAGTCACGGCCTTATTGAAACGCTGGGCATTGAATTGAAGGAAGGACGAACATTTTCGAAAGACTTCCAGGGCGAAGACACAAAGATGATCGTAAACGAGGCAGCTGTAAAGATGATGGGCTTTACCGATCCGGTTGGTAAAACGGTTCACTACGGCACCGATCGCAAGGAGATCGTTGGGGTGGTGAAAGATTTTCAATTTGGATCTCTTCACACAGAGCTTCGCCCGGTGTTCTTTATGTATGCACCCTTCCGCCGCGACATACTCATAAGGCTTGAGCCCACATTCGATCAGCGCACTCTTGAACGGGTACAGGCAGTCTATCATAAGTACGTTCCAAAATATCCGTTTGATTTCACGTTCGTCGACGAAGATTACAACAGGCTGTATGAATCGGAGATCAGGGTGTCGTCCCTTTCTGCATGGTTCGCGGCGGTAGCCACACTGATCTCATGCATCGGACTGTTCGGGCTCGCCGTGTTTTCATGCGAGAGAAAAATGAAAGAGATCGGTGTACGGAAAGTGCTCGGAGCCAGCTCGATGAATATCGTTCGACTGCTCGCTAGCGACATCATAGCCCCGGTGTTTATTTCCATACTGATAGCGGTTCCAATAAGTTATTTTATCGCCGCCAACTGGCTCGACGGTTTCGCGTTCCGGATCGAATTAAGTTGGTGGTTCTTTGTGCTTTCTGCCGGCGCAGCACTTCTCGTCACATGGATCACTGTAGCGCTTCAAACATACAGGGCTGCGCGGGCAAACCCCGTCAATTCGCTCAAGGTTGAATAGGTTATATTTAACCTATGAAATTCATCGCAGTACTGCTTGCTTCGTCTATTTGCTTTTCATCCTTCTCACAAAAGCCACGCGCCCGCGAAGCGGGCATCCCGTTCGAGGGCACTCCCGGTAAGAACAACTGCATTACCGATGTCGCAGGTGTTGAAGTAGGATACAGCACCATTATCACAGGCCAGGGGAAAAATATCCTTGGCAAAGGACCTGTCCGCACCGGCGTTACCGCGATACTTCCCCGTGGTAAGACCAACAACCCCGTGTATGGAAACTGGTACAGCCTCAACGGCAACGGCGAGATGACCGGCACGACATGGATCACCGAATCGGGATTTCTCGAAACACCGATCATGATAACAAACACAAACAGCGTCGGGGTCGTACGCGATGCGGTGCTGAAATGGTTTGTCGACAAGCATTGGTATAAGGAAGACTTCTGGTACACGTATCCGGTAGTTGCCGAAACGTACGATGGCTTCCTTAATGATATCTATGGGTTTCATGTAAAAGAAGAGCACGCATGGAATGCGCTCAACACTGCTGCAGGTGGAAAGATCGCCGAAGGAAATGTTGGTGGCGGAACGGGCATGATGTGTCTCGGTTTCAAAGGAGGCACTGGTACGTCGTCGCGGGTGGTGACCATCAACGATAAGTCTTATACGATTGGTGTGCTGGTACAGGCAAACTTCGGCTCACGCCAGTTGCTCACGATTGCCGGCGTGCCTATGTGGGAACACTTGAAAGACACGCTGAAGACCGAACTCAAGCTTCCACCACAAGGGTATCGCAAGGAAGGAGATGGATCGATCATCGTGGTTGTTGCCACCGACGCCCCGCTGCTGCCGCACCAGCTTAAACGAATTGCCCAACGTGTTTCCCTTGGTATCGGTATAGTCGGTGGTCGCGGAGGGAACGGCTCAGGAGATATCTTCATTGCCTTCTCTACGGCCAACACGAATGCCTTCAACCGTAAGGACAACACTATGGTCGAACAACTCTCTAATGATGTGATTAACCCGCTGTTCGACGCCACCGTGCAAAGCGTGGAAGAATCGATTATGAATGCAATGGTCGCCGCCGAAACAATGGAAGGGATCAATGGCAACAAAGCCCACGCTTTACCAACAAAGAAGGTCGTGCAGGTCTTGAAAAAGTACGGCCGGATAAAATGAAATTACTCCGATGAGAGCTTCTGTAGCTCAGAAGTAGCCGTCCCATGGTTGAACCACGCCTGCTTGAAGACCACGTTCTTGTCGGGTGCAATAATATAGATCATGTTCGGTGCCTGCCCGAAGTTTGTCCAGAAGTAATTGTCGGGACTGTCGATCAATACAGTGATTGGAATATTGTATCTCGACTTCCATCGTTCTGCAAGCGCCTTACGCTCCGCATAGGTCTTCGGTTGTTTTGCCTGCACTTTATCGCGCACGTTGTTCTTAGGGATCTCGATCTTGTTCTCGAGTGAATATGGGCCCGGCGAATCGCTCGGGTGCGCGTCGATGGTATACACGAAGAAGAAGTTTGCGTCTTTACTGTAGGTGTTCGCCAGGTCTAGTATCGATTCGAGGTTGGCCCGACTGACGTCGCACGTGTAGCTCGCATTGATCATTACAATGGGCTTCTTTTTTTTCAATTCTTTCGAGAGAGTAAATGGTTTGCTGTCGCTCGAAAACAGCGTGAAGTCCGGCGCGGATTGACCTTGTTTGAAACCCATCTGTTCCCAGCCCGATATCAGGGCTTCTGAAATGGCGTCCTTCACCTTTGCTGTATCGTCGGGAGGAACAACCTTCTCGGCACATGCAGCAGCGAGAAGGGCAATTGCACTGAAAGCATGCAGGATCAGACGTTTGGTCATAATGTTTGACAATTATGTCAAACATTATGTTAGAATAAAAGTTTGAATTATGTAAAAGGCCTTTCCTTGCACTTTTACCTTAACCCTCCTTTTATAAAAGGTTTATTCAATGGATAAATGGTGTAAATTAGAAGCTGGGTTAACGGAAACATAGTGGCAAAAGGTCAGTCAAGCGAAGAGCTTATAATAGACACAGCGAAGAGGATATTCCTTAAAGAGGGTCGGCTTCATGCAACAACTGCCGACATCGGCAAAGCAGCCGGCCTGCCCCGAACATCGGTCCACTACTACTTCCGCACACGGGATCTGCTCTTCAAACATGTCTTCACCGACGCCCTCCAGAACCTGACGGAGAAACTCAACGAGGTGGTCGAGTCGAACATTCCGTTTCGAAAGAAAATTGAGAAGTACGTGGAGGTGTGGCTCGAGAACTCGCTCGAGTATCCCTACCTCGACACATTCGTCGTCACCGAGATCATCGCACAAAACTATAAGCCGGTCGACAAGCTGGCCAACGTGCGGATGAACGCGTTCGCGGCACAGGTAAAAGCAGCGATGGGGCGGGGGGAAGTCAAGGGCAGCGACCCCATACAATTCATACTAAACTTGTTCTCGCTGCTCAGGTATCCGTCGGTGACCGCGCCGCTTTATAAAGAACTTCTTGGACTGGATGATAAACGCTACACCGACTTGCTTAAGAAGAGGCAGAAAGAGATAGTGAGGTTACTGCTTTCATAAACCCTGGCAGGGTTGCTTCAACCGTACGATCAGCGTAAAACAATCTTGCCCCGAATTTCAGCCGCCATAGCCACTACCGATACCACCAGGCAGAGTAGTATGACAGAAATACTTTTTTATTGGGTGTGCTTTCAGGGATTCGGGCTCACGCTCGTCCATCCTCCGTCAACTACTAACGTTTGCCCTGTCACGTGTCGTGCGGAAGGGCTCACAAGAAATGACACCGCTGCCGCAATGTCGGCAGGTGTTGCCGGGCGGCCCATGGGGGTGATGTTCTTCCACGTCTTGTCGTAGTCGGCGTCCTGCATTGTTCGCTCGGTCTTCGTCGCGCCGGGAGCCACGCAGTTCACGTTGATCTTGTATTGCGATACTTCTATCACAAGGTTCTTTGCAAGCATCTCCAGCGCAGCCTTCGTCATTCCATACGCTGCAAGATTTTTATGCGCCTGGTGCCCGGTTACTGACGACATGAATAAAATGCTTCCTCCTTCACCTTGTTGTTTCATCTGGCGCGCAGCTGCCTGGGCCAGGAAGAAACTTCCACCGAGATTCAATCGCATTACCTTAATGAAATCATCGTAGGGATATTCAAGAAAGTCACCAAACAAGGTGATGCCGGCGTTTGCCACAGCAATGTCGAGGCGACCGAAAGAACGAACAGCCTCGTCGACCATAGATTGGATGAAAGCGGGACTGGATGCATCTCCGGCCATAGCCAGGCAGACGCCGTGCTTCCTGTTTACTTTTTCTGCGGCTTCGCGTGCAAGCCCCTCTTCAACATCATTGAGAATAACACGAGCGCCATTGGCCGCAAGCTCATGACATATCTCGAGGCCAATTCCCTGGCCAGCGCCGGTAACAATTGCCGTTTGATTTTCGAAAACCTTCATCAGTGTGAATCGCGAGTTACCTCGCTTCCCGATCCGCCCTTCAACATTTTCATATCCGCGCCAAGGTGCGCTTGGTCTACATTCGTCTGGTACAACCACACATATCCGCGGCTGTATTGCTTATGACGAGGCTTCCAGTTCGCTTTTCTCTTCTTGAATTCCTCATCACTTACTTCTATAGTCAGGGTTCGTGCAGGAACGTCGAGCTTGATCACATCGCCATCTTTAACGAGTGCAAAGTTGCCACCGAGGGCAGCCTCTGGCGATGCATGAAGAACAACGGTACCGAAGCCGGTCCCGCTCATACGGCCGTCAGAAATCCGAACCATATCGGTGACGCCTTTAGCAAGAAGCTTCTTGGGGATCTGCATGTTGCCTACCTCGGGCATTCCGGGATAACCGATCGGGCCCACGTTCTTCAATACCAACACACTGGTTTCGTCGACCGGAAGATCTGGATCATCTACACGTGCATGAAAGTCTTCTATGTCTTCGAAGACAACTGCTTTCCCTGTATGTTTCATCAGGTGCGGACTTGCTGCAGAAGGCTTAATGACGCAGCCGTTCTCACAAAGATTTCCGCTAAGGATCGCCACACCGGAAAGTGGATTGAATGGTTTATCCGTGCTGGTGATCACATCTTTATTCCAGATCTCAGCTTTCGAATAATTCTCCTGCATGGTCTTGCCATTCACAGTCTTATTCTTGCGCAGGTACTTGTCGAGCTCTCTCATTACAGCTGGAAGTCCACCGGCATAGTAGAAGTCTTCCATGAAATACTTTCCTGATGGCTGCAGGTTTGCAACGAGCGGCACGTCTTTAGAAAGTTTATCGAAGTCTTTAAGGTTAAGCTCAACACCGATACGGCCCGCGATAGCCAGCAGGTGAATGATGAAATTAGTAGAGCCGCCGATCGCAGCATTGGTGATGATCGCATTCTCGAATGCCTCGCGAGTAAGGATATCCGACATCTTCAGGTCCTCGTTCACCATCTCCACGATGCGCTGACCAGACTTTTGTGCGAAAACTTTTCTCCTCGAATCGGCAGCGGGAATTGCAGCGTTGCCTGGCAGTGTAAGTCCGAGCGACTCGACCATACACGCCATTGTTGAAGCGGTTCCCATAACAGCGCAGTGACCGCGGCTACGGCTCATACACGCCTCAGCTTCGCGCACATCATCGTCGGTCATTTCGCCCGAACGCACCGCGTCGTTGAAACGCCACACGTCACTGGTTGCAATATCTTTACCACGGAACTTACCGGTCAGCATTGGTCCACCCGATATCACGAGTGTCGGCAGGTTTACACTCGCCGCGCCCATTACCAGCGATGGAGTTGTTTTGTCGCAACCGCAGAGCAGTACAACACCATCGACCGGGTTAGCCCGGATCGATTCTTCCACGTCCATACTTGCAAGGTTCCTATAGAGCATGGCCGTCGGTTTGATCAGCGTTTCACCCAACGACATCACTGGAAACTCTACCGGGAATCCTCCTGCCTGGTAGACGCCTTTTTTCACCGACTCGGCGAGTTCCCGAAAATGCGCGTTGCAGGGAGTCAGTTCCGACCAGGTGTTACAGATCCCAATCACCGGTTTGCCCCTGAATTCTTCGTCGGGAATGCCCTGGTTTTTCATCCATGATCGATAGATAAATCCGTCTTTGCCGGTCTTGCCAAACCAGCCCTGGCTGCGGAGTGTTTTTTTCATTGTCTGTTGGGTTTCAAAAGTGGCCGTAAGGCCTGATTTAAGATGAGTTTGCACTAAAATACCAAGTTAGGAGTAAGGCGCAAGGAGTTAATAGCCCGGAGTAAGGAGTAATAAGGAGGGAGGTGGCGGGGCTGACAACTTACAGGCCTTCGCTGCTACTTAATTCGGGCTCGTTACCCCTTGAAAAAGAACCTTTTAGGTGCGATTGTTGTATATACAATTATAGTTGAGACACCGACGAAATGAGCCTTGAAGACGACATACGACAGCAAAAGTTTAACAGTGAGCACCAGAAGGCTGCTATCAATATTCTCTACACCGGAAGTTGGGTTTACAGCAGGAATGCCGCGCGGCTGAAAAAGCACGATGTTACCCCCGAACAATACAATGTACTCCGCATCCTAAGGGGCAGTCACCCCGCGAAACTCATGCTGGCTGAAATCACTTCGAGGATGATCGACAAGAGCAGTAATGCGACACGCCTGGTTGAGAAGCTTCGTCAAAAGGGGTTTGTGAAGAGGGAGTTGTGTGAGAGTAACAGGAGGCAAGTCGACATTTCGATCACGGACAAAGGGATTGGGCTTATGAAACAGATAGATCTCGAAGAAGGGGAGTGGGTGGAGACTTTAAAGAACCTGTCGAAGATTGAGGCGAGTGAACTCAATAGGTTACTGGATAAGCTGAGGGGATAGGCCTAGTTCGCATTCGGAACCACCGTATTTCTAATATCAAACGCATCTTTTAGCGACAGGCTCATAAGATCCAGATTCGATTTCTCAGACTTCTTGAATGTCATCCGATCTTTTTTCGTCACCGATTCGATGTAGCGTCCGGTGGTAATTCGTTGCGCGCGGTTGTTGTTGCCGGCAGGCAGAAATTTTTCAGCATACAATGCATACACCGTTACCCTGTAGTGATTGTCCAGCACTTCAACTATGAACTTCCCCGTCCATTCTCCATACCAGTACATCCTTGGGGTGTTGTAGTAATTCCTTCCGAAGCGCTTACAGTCAACTTTATAGTGTTTGAGCTCGCCGTTGTAGCCGACCTCGTTCCTGATCACATTGAATGTAAAGAACTTCGACTTCAGCATTTGCACCACTTCACGGCGTAAGCTGTCGGCTGAACCATTGAAGTTGTATGTATTGCTCCAGTACAGATCGCCCTGGTCGATGCGGAAGAGTTCGTAGCGCGATTCATCCTGGCCATAGCTTGAGGAAGCTGCTGAAATCAGTACGATGGTCAGAAGAATATTTCGCCGAAGGCTCATTTCACAAAAAAATGAAATCGCTGAATAGTACGTCGAGACAATTTTTGACCCTCTTTTTTCAAAAAAGCATACTTTTTTTTTGAAATAGGCTCAATTTTTACCCTCTCGTAATCCATTGCGGTGATTTTTTTTCAAATAAGGGTCAATTTTAGGCTCGAGTTTTAAATCTTTGTTATGTCAAAGAGAAAAATATTAACAAACCTTAAACCCTCGACTGTATGAAAAAATCCCTTGTGTTACTCGTTTTGCTCATCGCCGTCAGTGTCCTGGCACTGTTTAAGCCCGCGATACCCACGCAAATCGTGACCGAAGGTATCGTCGCTGGTGACGTAGCCTGGATGCTCGCCGCCACCGCCCTGGTGCTCCTCATGACACCCGGCCTCGCCTACTTCTATGGCGGTATGATCGATACCAAGAATATTATCTCCACCATGCTCCAAAGCTTCATCGCTATGGGGGTGATTAGTGTTGTTTGGATCGTGGTTGGATTTAGCCTCGCCTTTGGCGACTCCATAGGGGGTTTTATAGGCAACCCGGCAACGTTCTTCATGTTCCAGGGTGTTCTCGACGGAAAACCGTGGTCGCTCGCGCCCACAATTCCTCTTGTCCTCTTTGCTTTCTTCCAGCTTAAGTTCGCGATCATTACCCCGGCTCTTATCACCGGTACTTTCGCAGAACGTATTCGCTTCAAGTCATACATCCTGTTCCTTGTACTGTTCTCATTGTTCATCTACGCCCCACTCGCGCATATGACATGGCACCCCGATGGCTTCCTGTTTGGCCTCGGTGTGCTCGACTTCGCTGGCGGTACCGTTGTACACATGTCGGCTGGTTTCGCTGCCCTTATTGCAGCTATCTACCTGAGAGACAAAACTGAAAAGAAGGCGGCGATCGCTCCTGCAAACATTCCTTTCGTATTGCTGGGAACTGGTTTGCTGTGGTTCGGCTGGTTCGGCTTCAACGCCGGTAGCGCACTTGGTGCTGGTCCGCTTGCAGCTTCTGCTTTCGCAACAACCAACACTGCATCGGCGGCTGCCGGTCTCTGCTGGGTACTCATGGATGCCGTTCGTGGTAAGAAGCCTTCGGCACTCGGATTCTGTATTGGCGCAGTTGTAGGTCTCGTGGCAATCACCCCTGCAGCTGGTTTCGTAACAATTCCTTCAAGTTTGTTCATCGGTACATTCGCTGCCCTTATTAGTAACGTAGTAGCACACTGGAAGAGCAAGACTTCTCTTGAAGATACACTCGATGTGTTCCCTTGCCACGGTGTAGGTGGAGCAGTAGGTATGGTAATGACAGCTCTCCTGGCTTCTCAAGCTGTGAACGCTGCCAACACTACCGGCAACGGACTACTCATCGACGGATCGTTCACACTCTTCAAGGCGCACATCATCGCTCTTGTACTGGCGGTTGGATTCATCTGCATAGGATCTTATATCATCCTTAAGATCACAGATCTCATATCGCCTATGAGCGTAAGTGCTGAAGACAAAGTTATCGGTCAGGATTTGAGTCAACACGGCGAGAATCTGCCTCCGATGTACGAAGTGAAGCCGGTTTAATCGGATCACTAAAGCGCCCGGGGGGAAATTGCGGTCCCACCCCGGGCCACTCTAGCTTATTGTTACTAAAAACACATTCAAAATTATGAAAAATCCCCTACTAAGGTTTGCCATATATGTAATGACGATTATTGCCCCTATGACTGTGCTTGCACAGGATAATCTCACAGCTTCTCTTAATAACAGAAGACTGCCGGTTGGCACAGAAGATGACAAGATCGTTACCGCCGGAGAAAAGAAAGCGGAAGAAGAAGTAAAGGAAGTAAAAGAAGATGAACCTGCTGCTCCATCTTTCTCGGTTAACGGTTATCTCGATAGCTACTATTTCACAAACTTCAACAAGCCTGCTTCACGCGACAACATGGGTGTGTCGGGTGTTGGCCGCGGCTTCGATCGCCGTGTAGATCAGTTCCAGCTTGGTATGGTGCAAACTGTTTTCAAGTACACCAACAAGAAATCAGAAATGATCGCCGATATCGCTTACGGCCCCAGCGCCCAGTATGGTAACTATGGTAACGTTCCGAACTTCAGTCCTGCTTATGGATATGCGATCGGTAACGACACATGGACTTCTATATTGATTAAGCAAGCGTATTGGAAATACAATGCTACCGACAAGCTTTCGTTCACGATGGGACAATTTGGTACCCACATCGGGTACGAACTGATAGAGGCTTCGCTCAACTACTTCTACTCCATCAACCACACTTTCAATAGCGGGATCCCTTTCTATCACACAGGCCTCAAGGGCACCTATGCTTTCAGCGACAAAGCGTCGTTGATGCTCGGTGTCGTAAACGGCTTCGACTATGTTCATGACAACAACAGGGCTAAAGGCCTCATCGGTCAGCTCGCGTTGGCTCCTGCAGAAAAACTGACGATGTACATCAACTACATCAACACGAATGAATCGAACGCAGATGCTCAAGGCAAAACACCGAAAGGCAATTTCACTGTGTACGATATCAACGGTGTGTATACATTCTCCGATAAGTTCTACATCGGCTACTGGGCGATGCTCGGAACACAGCACGGGGAACTTGGCGCACCTGGTGTATTCATTCCTGCAGATGGCGACGTTGACAAGACCAAGAAGTGGTATGGTGCGAACCTGTACTTCGTGTACAACGCAACAGACCTCTTCAGCATCGGTCTTCGTGCAGAACACTTCAACAACGAAGATGGTGCACGCGGTCTCCGCAGCTACAACGCAGCAACCGACACTTATGCCGGAACATCTGCAAACACATTCACTCTGACTGGAACATTCAACCTGGCCGAGGGTAACCTGATGATCAAACCTGAGCTTCGTATGGATGCTTTCAAAAAACTCAGCGGTGCTGGTCTTGAAAGCTCACAACAATTCATGGACTCTGATGGAAACTTCACAAAGAACAGCCAGACAACTCTTGGATTCGCAGCCATCTACAAATTTTAATTGATGAAAACGAAACTCGAATACATTTGGCTTGATGGGTACGCACCCACACAAAGCCTTCGTAGTAAAACCAAGATCGTTAAAGATTTTGACGGTACCCTCGACGACTGCCCCATGTGGTCGTTCGACGGAAGCTCTACAGAACAAGCGCTTGGTAAATCATCAGACTGCTTACTGAAACCAGTTGCGTTGTTTCCCGATCCGGGCCGTAAAGATGCTTTTCTCGTGATGAGCGAAGTGTTGAGCCCCGATGGAACTCCGCATGAGACCAATGGTCGCGCTACCATCGAAGACGACGATCGCGACTTCTGGTTTGGCTTTGAACAAGAATATTTTCTCTGGAACACAGCGACGAATAAGCCGCTGGGTTTTCCGGAGAATGGTTATCCTGCTCCACAGGGACCTTACTATTGCTCAGTAGGCGCAAAAAATGCCTTTGGACGGGAGATCGTGGAGGAACACCTGGACCTTTGCCTGGCTGCTGGGATTAATGTTGAGGGCATTAACTCTGAGGTGGCAACAGGCCAGTGGGAATTCCAGATCTTCGCCAAAGGCGCCAAAGAAGCTGGCGACCAGGTTTGGGTTGCACGTTACCTGCTCGAAAGAACAGCAGAGAAATACGGCGTTGCAATCAACTGGCATTGCAAGCCTCTCGGCGCAACCGACTGGAACGGATCGGGCATGCACGCAAACTTCTCGAACGCTCTCCTTCGTGAATGTGGATCGAAGGAGATCTACGAACAGGTATGCCAGGCATTTGCTCCAGTGGTAAAAGAACACATCGCCGTGTACGGAGCTGACAATCATCTTCGACTCACAGGTAAACACGAAACGCAGTCGATCGACAAATTCTCTTACGGAGTTTCAGATCGTGGTGCGTCGATACGTATTCCGATCGCCACAGTAGAAGCTGGCTGGAAAGGCTGGCTCGAAGATCGCAGGCCGAATTCGGCAGCAGATCCTTACAAGGTTGCTGCCCGAATTGTGAAAACTGTGAAGGCGGTTTCGGTAGCTGAAGCTGTACCCGTACTTAACGGGAACGGCAACGGTAAAAAGAAGTAACGGAAATTCAATAGTTGGCTTTCTTTTTTGCTTGCTGTATAACGATTGGGGGTCACTGCTTAACTGTGGTGGCCCTTATTTTTTCGATGTCTTTTAAGATAACTTCCACAAGCCCCTCTACAATAATCTTTCCTTTCTCTTTGGTGGCTAACGTGGCATCGCCCCAGACTCCGCTGGCCGAGTAAGTGCTGTTCTTGTTATTTGGATCTCGCGTGAGGCCACGACCGGTAGACGGGTGATAATCTTTAACCGCCTTCTTCATATCGACCGCGTCGGGTTTCATGTACAGGATCATAGACGTTTCCATTTCGTCGGCGTGTGTGCCACCTTCCTGCTGCCTGATCTTGCTTTCAATTGGTTCCAGGCTTTTAATTAGATCGGTAAAGTGCATGGTGATACCCGCCTTCTGCAATGAGTCGGCTGCGGGCTGCAGTGCACGAACCGTGGACACACCAGTATTTAACACATAGAACTTTTTTGGGCCGAACTTCGAAAGGCCCGTACAAATGTCGATCACCATATCGCGGGCAGTGCCCAGTTTTAACGAGGTCGAGCCCGGGTACTCAACAAACGAAGGGTAGAAGTGGTAATTGATGGTGGGCGCGATCACCACGTTAGCCGATTGCAGTACGCGGTTCTTAAAATACTCGGCAAGTATGAGATCGTTCTTCAGCAACAGATGTGGGCCGTGTTCCTTTGAGGCTGCGCCCAACGGGATGACCACAATTGTTTCGGGTGTGAGGATCTTTTCGGCTTGCATCCACGTAAGATCCTCGAGAAGAATTCCTTTCGCCTGGCCGAGCGACAGCAAGGGCAGGAGCAATAATATGAGAGTGCGCATAGTCTAAGATACTTATCTAAATTTGGATTATGATAAAGTTCACGGCCACGATCGAGATCGATTCCCGCGACCCTGATAAGCTTGGGTGGTCTTTTATCATCATTAATAAAACGCTGTCGGAAAAACTGAATCCCGGAGTGAGAAAAGGATTTAGAGTTAAGGGAAGGCTCGACAAGTTTGAGATCAAACAGCGTCGTTGCTGCCGGTGAAGGGTGGGAAGTTTATGCTTCCATTTAATGCGGGAATGAGAAAAGGGACGGGGAAGAAAGCGGGAGATAAAGTTGCGGTAGAAATTGAAGTAGATAAGAAAGCGCTGAAGATCTCGAATGATTTAATTGTCTGTTTGAAAGACGATCCTACAGCCTACCAATTTTTTAAGAGCCTCCCGCCATCACATCAACGATATTTTAGCAAGTGGGTTGATGATGCAAAAACCCCTGAGACGAAAGAGAAAAGAATTGCTTTGTCGTTAAGCGCTCTTAACCGCAATATGCATTTCGGTAAGATGGTAAGGGAGCAGCATACTCTTGCAGGCCGTGACCCGGACCGCTACAAATCTTCACTGATTTGATTTGATCGACTGAACCGGATTCACCATCGCACTGCGCAGACTTTGATAGATCGACGTAGCCATTGCGACAAAAACGCTAAGAACTATGCTCAGCAAAAACCACGACGGTTGAATGCTTGTACGATACGCGAAGCCCGTCAGCCATTTTTCAATGATGTACCATGCGAAAACACACGCGGTAAGAGAGCCGACGATCGCCACAATGGTGTAAGCTTTTAATTGAATGGCGACAATGCTTTCAACCGAAGCGCCTAATACTTTCCGTATGCCGAATTCCCTCGACCGTCTTGTGGCCTGGTACGCTGTAAGACTGAAGAGCCCGATGCACGCAAGTATGACTGCAAGCACTCCGCTCCACGTTACGAGGCGGCTTGTGTTCCGGTCGGCTTGATAGAGACGGTCGAGCGCCTGGTCGAAGTAGCCATAAGCGAATGGGAATTGCGGCTCGAATGTTTGCCAGATGTCGGCTATGTCGTCGATCGTTTCTTTGTTTGCCTGGCCGTCGAGGCGTATGGAAACGGACCCATCCCACGAAGGCTGCATGAACATGACGAGCGGAATGATCTCGGAGTGCAATGATCTGAAATGGAAGTCATCGACTACACCGACAACCACGGCAGTTTTATTATTGGCTGCCGGGATCACGATTCTTCGTCCCAGGATGTTGTTTCCCCATCCGAACTCTCTTGCGGCTGTGGCATTCACCAATACCGAATTTGCCGAGTCGGCGGGAAATGCGGAGGAGAAATTTCTGCCTTCGATTATTTTGAACTTATAGGTGTCAACAAAATTCTCGTCCACTACCATGATTCGGGTCTCTGGCATTTTGTCCCGGTCTACTCCTTCCGGTTGCACGGGCATTCCCCAGTCGTTGCCACCGAGTGTTGTTCCGGAGAAAGAAACATTAGTTACATGCGGATTGCTCTTTAATTTTTCGATTACCGCTTGCCGCGATTTGACCGTAGCGCGATCGCGGATCTGAAGAATAATGATATTGTCTTTCGCGAAGCCGAGCGATTTGTTTTCCATGTAAGTGATCTGTCCGCTAACTCCGAACAGCGCCGTGATCATGAACGCAGAGATTGTGAATTGGACAAGTACCAGGCCTTCGCGCCAGCGATTTCTGGTAGCACCGGATGTTCCACGCTGCAGCGCAACAGGCTTCATCGCCGATAGATAGAATGCAGGATAACCGCCCGCCAATAACGCAACTACAAAAAGTCCTGCTGCGAACAGCCCGATGAAAGTTGCATCAAGAATATTGTTCGCGCTTAACGGGATCCCGATGGCGTAACGGAAATACGGTAACGTAGCAAGAGACAGTGCTACGCCCGCCGCCGCTGCGATAAACGTAAGTACAAACGACTCCGAAAGGAATTGCCGGATCAGTTCGCTGCGTTTGGCACCCGAAACTTTTCTCATACCGATCTCTTTCAATCGTTCACCGGCTTTCGCAGTGAAAATGTTTATGTAGTTGATACATGCAATTATCAATACAAGCAGAGCGATACTGATATAGATATAAACGGTTTTAAGGTTACCATTCCCACCCATCTCGCGGGTGAGCGCCGAGTGAAGATGAATAGACGTCAGCGGCTGAAGCCTGGCATGGTAATTAAGTTTGTCGGCCGGAATATTTTTGGCGTAGATCACATCGAGATCCTTTTCAACTTGTGCGATGTCGGCATTGTCATCCAGTTGAAGGAAGGTGTAATATTGTTGACGGTCCCATACCAGCCAATCGCTCTTATCGGCTTCCATCGGGAAAAGAAAAGTGAAAGTAAAATGTGTGTTGGGCTGAACCGCTTCGATCACGCCGCTTACAGTAACTTGTGCGTGATTATTGATCGTTATCGTTTTACCGAGTGCGCTTTCATCGCCAAAATATTTCTTTACGAGGTTCGGAGTTAGAACGACAGAATTTGGAGACGAAAACATTGTAGCCGGACTACCTTCCACGATGCGATAATTAAACATTTCCAGGAAGTTCGCGTCTGCATATAATCCGTTGGGCTCGAACGCTTTTATGTCGTTCACACCAAACATTGGCGACGCTGCCCATGTGATCCGAACGAAGCTTTTCACACTTCTGATCTCGCTGCTAGCCGGTCCGAGCATTCCCGTGATCTTGGCAAGGCCACGCGTGTTATCGTCCTTGTTGATATTTACCACGCGATAGACGTTCGGTACCTTCGCAAGCTTGCTGTCGTACGTAAGCTCATATTGAACGTAGAGGGCAATAAGTATTACGGCAGCGATAGCAACAGCCAGGCCCGTTACATTAATGATGGCATGATTGCGATTGTTGAGAAGATTTCTGAATCCGAGCTTGAAGTAATGTTGTAGCATATCGAAGCGGTTGGGTGACGACGATCGTGTTCTTTTTATATTCTTCCACCGGAAAAACCGGAGCACATTCCAGATAAACTTCCGTCGCGCCTTCGAGGAGTCTTTCTCGCGATAGAACAATTCGTACACATCCCCCTGGATGGTTTCCAGCAACTCTGGTTTGCAATACCATTGCAGAAAACGGTCGGCCCAACGGGGAGGGGATTGCTCACGCATGTTCTTATGCTATCCTGAATTGTAGCGCCACTTTAGGGATCTGGCTGAAGAGCTGTGTTCGCATTTCATTTGCTTCTTCGAGCGCACGTTTACCGGCAGCGGTAAGTGTGAAAATTCTCTTGCGTCGTCCACCGCGCTCTTGCGAGGGTTCACCCATACCAGACTTGACATAGCCTTTCTCTTCGAGGCGGGTAAGGACCGCATGAACAGCGCTGATATTGAGTTCGCGGTTGACCTGGCGCTGGATCTCATCCATCACGGCGACGCCATAGGCGTTGGGGTGAAGAATGCCGACGGTAAGGAGGACAAGCTCTTCGAGCTCGCCAAGGTAGTTGCCTTTCATAAGGTGGTAAGATTAGTTCTACAAACGTGAAAGTAAGGAATATGTTTCATATTTGTAGGAGTAAAGGGAGGGCGCAGGGTGGAATGCGGGGTGTCGCAAGGGTACGCGGAGGACACGCGGAGGTACGCGGAGAATATTATTAAATGCGGCGTCGAGGAGGTACAGGGAGGTAGGCGGAGAATATTAATAAATGCGGAGTCGAGGAGGGACGCGGAGGTACGCTGAGAATATTTATTTAATGTGGACGCCGAAGAGGTTCAGAGAGTATTTCGAGAGGGACGGGAGAGTATTATTAATGTGGACGCCGAGGAGGTTCGCGGAGAGTATTTTCGAGAGGTACGGGAGAGTATTATTAATGTGGCGTTGAGGAGGTTCGGGAGAGTGTTTTCGAGAGGTACGGGAGAATATTTATTTAATGTGGACGCCGAGGAGGTTCGGGAGAGTATTTCGAGGGTACGGGAGAGTATTATTAATGTGGCGTTGAGGAGGTTCGCGGAGGGTATTTCGAAAGGTACAGGATAATGTTATTAACTGCGGCGTTGCCTGGTTTTATGAATTCTCCGCGACCCTCCGCGAAAACCTCCGCGTTCTCCGCGAGACCCGCGCGGAGCGCCCTTCACCCCCCTAAAACTTACCGCCCTTTCCCACCTCCATCCAATCCACTCTGTATCCCCCTCCACCCCCTAAAAACACTTGTCTATACAACAATTGTATGAACTTTTATCCCCCTCCCTCGGTTTTCCTTGTAAAATCACACAGAAAATCATGAAAACGATCCTTCATAAAGCCTCCGACCGCGGCCATGCAAACCACGGTTGGCTCGATAGCCACCACTCTTTTAGCTTCGCGCACTATTACGATCCTGAAAAGATCCACTTCGGCGCCCTGCGCGTTCTTAACGACGACATCGTCCAGGGTGGAATGGGTTTTGGAACACACCCCCACGATAACATGGAGATCATTTCAATCCCGTTGTCGGGGGACCTCGAACATAAAGACAGTATGGGCAACACCGGTGTGATCCGCCAGAACGATGTACAGCTCATGAGTGCAGGCACAGGCATTCAACATTCTGAATACAATAAGAATAGAGATAAGCTTGTGAACTTCCTGCAGATCTGGGTGTTCCCGAAAAAGAAAAACATCAAGCCCCGTTACGACCAAACTACTTTGAAACCGGAAGACAGGTTAAATAAACTCCAGGTGATCGTATCGCCCGACGGAGGAACAGAAACGTCGGGAGTGAAGATCAACCAGGACGCATGGTTTAATCTCGGAACTCTCAATAAAGGCACGCATGTTAATTATGAATTGCACGACGCAAAACATGGAGTGTATGTCTTCGTGATAGACGGTAGTGTAACGGTTAACGGACAGACACTTGATAAGAAAGATGGGTTGGGAGTTTGGGAAACCGATAAGTTATCAGTAACAGCAGACTCGAACTCGGAAGTATTATTAATGGAGGTACCAATGTAATACAGCCGCTTCGCGGCTTGCAGGAGGGAAAGTGCAGAGTGCCGGAACCCCTAGGTTAAATTACTCTGTGGACGATGGATCTCTCCCCGTTCTAACGGCAAGTAAACAGCGCAATAACATTACGATTATGAAAACACGCACAGTTTCTCATCTATTATATGGTCACGAATACGACATGGGCGGAATTCCAATCAGACAGCCATTCCCTACAACCAAAGTCGACCAGATCGACCCGTTCTTATTATTACATCACGCAGACGTAGAAGTCCCGAACGACAGAGATCCCGACGATGCCGGCGTTGGTCCGCATCCTCACCGTGGATTTTCGCCTGTGACTTTTATCTTTAAGGGCGGCGTCCACCATCGCGATAGTCGTGGCAACGACAGCGTGATCTATGCTGGCGGAGCACAGTGGATGAATGCAGGCATGGGCGTGATCCACAGCGAACGGCCTCCTCACGACATCCATGAGATCGGCGGACGCCAGGAGATCATTCAGCTCTGGATCAATACGCCGGCAGCTCACAAGATGGACCAGCCTGCATATTTCCCGCTTGCAGCGGAAGACACACCAACTTCGATGTTGGACAATGGCAAGGCAACATTAAAAGTATTCTCCGGAGAGGTGGCGGAACTCAAAGGACCAATACCGTCGCACACGGAAGTTAATGCAGCGACACTGGACGTGAAGAAAGGCGGAAAGGTTTCGATTGCATTACCTTCGTATCATAACGTGGTGTTGTATTTGCTGGATGGAAAACTAAACATCGATGGTTATGGACTCACCGAAGGACGTCATGCGGTGTTCTTTAAAAAAGATGGCGATGGTGTTTCATTCGAAGCGCTGGAAGACACGCGAATATTATTATTGAGTGGAAAGCCGCTGGATGAAGAAGTTGTTTCGCATGGTCCGTTTGTAATGAACAACCAGACGCAGATCCTCGAAGCAATGAGAGATTATCAAATGGGAAAAATGGGAGTCCTGATCGAATAAGTTGAATGAACTATGGAAAAGTCGGCTGTAATAGCATACCCCGTTTCTGATCTGATCAAGAATCGGCGAAGCATTAGAAGTTTTTCTGGCGAGCCAGTAAGTGAAGCCAAGATATCTTCACTGTTTGAGGCGACGCGGTGGGCTCCTTCGAGCACGAATGAACAGCCGTGGTATTATTTGTATGTGACGAAAGACCAGAAGGAGCTCTGGGATCTTTACATCGATTGTTTGAATGACAGCAATAAGATATGGGCGAAGGACGCAGCGGTGTTGATATTCAGCATGACCCGTACACGGTTCACTCGTTATAAGGCCGACAATCCTCATGCAATGTATGACCTGGGTGGCGCGAATTCTTTTCTCGCCATCCAGGCTGTTGAGCTTGGCCTCCAGGTTCGCCAGATGGCCGGCTTCAATCACGCGAAAGCGAAGGCCAACCTTTGCATACCAGACGGCTTAGAGATGGGTGTATTTATTGCCGTCGGATACCCGGGCGATGTGACGTCGTTGCCCGAACACCTCCAGGTGCGTGAGGCGGCACCACGGGAACGATTCCTGCAGAATGAATTCGTTTCAAACGGTGTATTTCAGGCACATTAATATATAGGGTAAAGAGGCATTCTAATTGCTAAATTTGCGGGATGCCTTTGCGGAGATCCGTGATCCTGACCTGCCTGTGCCTTGCTGCTTTCGCATGCGAGAATGAACCCTATCAATACCCGCCGCTGGGTGTAATCAGCCTTACGAATCATGTTTCCAACCAAACGAATACATACAGGTATCGAAAGCAACATATCTATACTTACCAGGTAACTTCCGGTGCCGATGTGTGGACCACGATGAAGTTCACCTACGCTTTTGATCAGCTTCTCTACATCGTTCGCGACAGCAGCGCCGCCTCCAGGACCGTTTCTACTTTTTATCACGACGGTAAGACAACAAAAGACACGACACGTTTTGAAGAGGGAGCTATCGCTAAAACAGTTTCAGCCCGGTCGGTTACAGACGACGATGAAGGCAACCCGATACTCATCTACCAAATAAGCTGGAACGATGATGGGACCACAACCGAAAACGGAGCCGAACTTGTATGGGAAGACGGCAATGTTGTTAAGCTCACAACGTACACAATAGTTGCAGGAGAAAAAACGTTGGTGAAGGAACTCACGATCGGTCACGACGACCAGTCGTGCGTGTACATGCGCGACCCTGATTATCTTTATACCTTATCGTTCAAAGACCTCTTCTGGCTGTCGAAAAACAATCCTGTCTCCTTTAATGATGGCAGTGGTGATAAGAAGTATACCTACTGGTATAACAAGCTGGGATATCCATCGAACTTCAAAAACGAACTCGGCACTTTGTTCGGAGCCAACTACACACAGGTAAGATAATGAACGGATGCGCAGCGTGCTCACGATACTTTTTGTACTCTTTTGTACAGCCGCAGCCTTCGCTCAAACTGCAAAACTAACGGGTACCGTTAAAGAACGGGGCTCGAACCAGTTTCTTCCACTAGCTCACATCACTGTTCTTCCGGATTCCGTTAGTACTGTCACGAATAACAACGGTGTATTTACAATCACTCTTCCCACTGGTAATAAGACCGTCGTGATAAGTTACGTGGGGTACACCACGAACGAACAAAGAGTAAAGCTCACACGCGATGTGTCTCTCGACTTTTCGCTACAGCCTGCTGTGAACGAGCTGCAAGAAGTTATCATCAACTCCGATCGTTTCTCAAATGAAGATCTCCTCAAGTCGACACGTTCGTCTACGAATAGATTAAGCCGCGACGATATTGGTGGCATACCGGTACTCGGTGGTGAGGCAGACGTCATTAAAACTCTTCAGCTGCTGCCGGGCACTGTGAGAGGCGTCGAAGGAAGCTCCGATCTTTTTGTGCGAGGTGGTGCGGCCGATCAGAATCTTGTGTTGCTCGATGGCGCCACGGTTTATAATACATCTCACCTTTTTGGATTCCTGTCGGTGTTCAATCCAGACGTGGTTTCCGATGTCGAGTCGATCAACGGTGCGTTTCCCGCACAGTACGGAGGACGGCTCTCTTCGATATTGAATGTCAACACGCGCAATGTTATACCCGATCGCACGCATGCGTCGGCAGACATAGGTTTGATCGCTTCGCGATTGTTTATCGAACAACCTCTTGTGAAGAACAAAGCAAGCATCTGGTTGTCCGGCAGGCGCACATACATCGACCAGGTTGCGAAGACCGTAAAACTCGACCTTCCATATTACTTCTATGATCTTAATGGAAAGATCTTACTGAGCCCTACACGTCGGGACAACATACAGATAGGTTACTATAGCGGCGACGATCGACTGGACTATCTGCGTGATCGGAACGGCGATGGCATCGGTCAGACCACCGGGTATCATTCAGGCAACAACAGCCAGACCATTCACTGGGATCATACT
>DASRSO010000263.1:0-23844 GCA_035656375.1 Cyclobacteriaceae bacterium
GGGTTTGAACAGGCAGATGCCGGTGTTTACGTGCAGCACGGTGACGGGCGCTGGCCTTGAAGAGTTCAGGCAGTCGCTGCAAAAGGGAAAAACCTATGTAATGATCGGCTCGTCGGGCGTCGGGAAGAGTTCACTTCTAAATTCCTTAACTGATTCAAGACTTCAGTTAACCAATGAAGTTGGTGCTTACAACAAGGGACAGCACACAACAACGGCACGTGAGTTATTCAAGCTTCCGAATGGAAGTTTGTTGATCGACACTCCCGGTATGCGAGAGTTCGGGGTGACGAGCGAGACGGGAAATGAAGATTCGATGTTCCCGGTAATTGATGAGTTGGCAGCAGGCTGCCGTTATAGTGATTGTACACACATGTTAGAAGAAGGATGTATGGTATTGGAAGCATTAACAACAGGAGAGCTTGATCCACTGATATATGAGAGTTATGCGAAGTTGGTAAGAGAACAGAAGAGGTTTAGCATCAGGGCAGAAGATAAGAAGAGGATGAATAAGCAGTTTGGTAAGCTGACGAAGGAAGCGAAGAATCACAGGAAGAAATACAAGTACTAAGATCTGTTTAGTGATCTACTTGATGAGCTTCACCATTTCTTCGGCAACCCATTGTGCAGATTTTGCGAAGGAGCCGGTGACGAACCGGTTGTCGCGGTCGACTACGTTCGTGAGGCTGAACTTATCGATGGTTTCGGGAGTTGAGATGACAAGTTTCGCTCCTCTCCTTTTGATGACTTCGGCCATATCGAATGGAAGGAGTTTGCCGTAGTTGCTGATGTTCATCCACTTCAGTTCGGCGTATGTGGGAAAGGTGGTCATGGTTTTGCCTGCAACGAGATAAGAGCAGTCGCTGAGCGCGACGTTTATTATCGAGGCGGTGCCATGGCCGGCGGTACCGATCACGCCCCCGGCTTCATATATCTTTGCGATTATGCGCGCAATGCGTTCGTCGGTGCTTACGTCGAAGAATTGTCCGTGGCCGCCGGGAACGAAGACGGCGGAGTATTTTGATGGGTTGACCTGGTCGGGAGAAAGAGTGTTTGATGTTTTGTCGATGAAGGATCTTGAGTCGCGAATTCGCGCGAGCTCTTCGTTTGTTTTGGCTTCATAGATGGCGGCGTTGCTGCCGCGTGGTGTGACTATGTCGACGGTGAAGCCTTTGTCGGTGAAGTGTTTGAAGGGAAAGGCTATCTCCATGAGGTATGTGCCGCTGCGGTTGTTTCCGACGGAGTCGATGTTGGTGGAGATGATGAGGACGGATTTTTGGGAGAAGGAAGTTGAGGTGGTGAGGATGATGAGGATGAAGGTGGTGAAGGGGATTGTGAGTAGTTTGTTCATTGGGGTAAGGAGTTTGGATGATCCTTACGGGAGGAGGTGGAAGGTGGTTGAGGGATTAACAGGGGGATAACAAAAAAGTGGAAATCAAGTAACATCGAGAGGACTCGCGCGGTGGAATTGATAAAAGTCAAAAAAGTAACCCTGGCAGTGCATCAGGCACCAAGGGCTCAAGTGCATGGGAGTTGCACCCACTCTCTGCCAGGGTTGATGGAATTACCGTGGCAAAGACAATTATTTATAATGAGGGATGGAAATGGAGAATGGCGGGGTTGTCAGGTTTTCCGTACAATAAACTTACTTTTTTCCCCCGTATGCGTCAGGGTGAGCCTGTGCATCGCACGCGTACACGCTATATATAACAAACTCCTGTCTACCTCGGTCGCATAGTTCTTCTCTCCCACCATCGGCAACACCACATCATCAAACTCCAGGCCCTTCGCCATGTGAACTGTCGTCAGCGCTATACCCTGTGTGTACGATGTACTGTCGGCCGTCAGCAAGTGCACATCAGGCGATCGCAACTGACTATGCAACATCGATGCCTGCCGCTGCGTCTTGCAGATAATGCCCATCGACTGGTATCCCGACTCCTGGAAGTCTGCAATCATCTTGCGGATCCCTTCAACTTCGTCTTCCAACTTTGCGAAGCCCTTCACTTCCGGCTCTTCACCGTGTCGCTCCATCGGGATCATGTCCGGGTTCGGCTTCACCTCCAACGCAAACTTCGCAATCTCAAAAGTCGATCGATAGCTCCTCACCAGTTTTACAATCTCTCCCTGCGGGAACACTTCTTCAATCGTGTCGGCCGACGATGCACTGTATGGATTCACGGTCTGGTTGATATCTCCCAATACCGTCTTCTTACACAAAAACACTCTCGACAACACGGCATAGTGGATCGGAGTATAGTCCTGCATCTCATCTACCAACAGGTGTTTCACTTTTTCATGCGTGGTCGTTCCTTCCAGGCGTATCTTGCAATAGATCAATGGAAACACGTCGGCATACTCAAGCCCATCACCATTGAAATGAACGAAAAGGTCCTTTCTCCCGAGCCAATCATAAAAGTCGCGATAGAGATCTATCACACTCGCAATCCTGAACATCTTCGGAACCGCTTCCCACACTTTGGTCTTTTCCCGCCCGGTGAGTTTACGGTTCACCTGGCCGCGCAGGTACTGTAGTATATCCGCGATCATTTCGGGGAAACGTTTCATGATCGGCATCCGGTGATACGCTTTGAAGCGCTCCTGTATAAACGGAAACGGGATCACGGTTCCAGCTACGCGGATCTCTTCGGGCTGGAAATAATTATTCTCAACGTGAATAAGATACTGGTTCAGCTTCGAAAGAAATTCGAACGACGACTTGAACCGCATACGCTCCACGAATCGATCGTCCGGCCTTTCAAGCAACGTGTATACTTGCTGAAAGAATGTCTGGAACCTGAACTTATTCTCGAGCAACTCTGTCGCCAGCTCGTCCATGCCGATCTCCGGGATGTGTTCCTCTCCCAACTCGGGCAACACGTTCGAAATGTAATCGGCGAAAACTTTGTTCGGCGAAATGATGAGTATGTCTTTCGAACGAATGGAATCACGAAATCTATAAAGCAAGAACGCCACGCGGTGCAACGCGATCGACGTCTTTCCCGATCCAGCCACACCCTGGATGATCATCACAGGTGCGCTCTCGTTCCTGATAACTTTGTTCTGATCACGCTGGATGGTAGCCACGATGTTCTTCATCCTGTCGTCCGACGATTTGCTTAGTTCCTTCTGAAGAACTTCATCGTGAATGTTAAGCGAGTTCTCTATCATGAACTCCATGCGACCGTCCTTTATGCGGTACTGTCGTTTCAAAGATATCTGTCCCTTTACAGTGCCCGACGGCGTCTTGTATTCGGCGGGGCCCAGTTCATAGTCATAGAACATCGATGACACGGGTGCACGCCAATCGAATATCAGGCCCTTGCGCGTAACCTCGTCGGTAAATGAATGAATGCCAATGTAGATCGGGTTCGGGGCGGTGGGTCCGACAGCAAAATCGATCCTGCCAAAATATGGAGACGCGAGCAGTTTATGGATCTTCTTCTTGATGGCGACGGTGTTGGCACCGGTAAACACCATCCTCATTTCAGAGAGGTCGGCAGCAACCAGGTCGGCTTCATCGTGGCCGGACTGGTGCTCGTACATGTATTCTTTGTTTTGCCTGAGTTCGGTGTTGTGAAGTCTGACGCGCTCGTCGACTCGTTTTAGACTTGAATTGAGTTTGTCTTTGATCTCCTCCAGGTATTCGCGTTCGTCAAGCTCGGTGTTATTGATCATTATGGTTTTTTCAGGTTTTTAAAAGGGGAATGCGGGGAATGCGGGGTGTCGCGGAGGTTCGCGGAGTTGAATGAGGTTCGCGGAGGGAATAATCTTAAACTACCTCTGCTATCTACAATGAAGGTTTGCTGGAAAAATTAATCTTCGCGCCCTCTGCAATAAGGTTCGCAAAGAAAATTTAACCTCAGCTTACCTCTGCAATAAGATCCGCAACAAAAATTAACCTTCGCGTACCTCCGCGTGTCCTTTGCGTACCACCGCGTCACCGGCCTTCCCGTTCCCTTTTTCGTGAAACGTTACCCCGCAAAGGTAACCCTTTTACCTCTCTTTTACTCCAACTTCCCTGCTTCTCTCACATTCTCTCCCTTCCGATTGGTGATCCAGTCGTCCATCTTTATTACGATGACATTGGGTTTGTTTTGTGCGATTGAAATTCAAGCGATCAGCAACAGCAACAGAATCGCAGCGAGTCTCATCAGAGCGTGAAATAGAATGTCGCCCCCTTGTTAAGAGCTGCTTCGAACCAGGCTTTCCCGCCGTGCTTGCCCACCACCCGTTGAACAACGGCAAGGCCCACACCGGTTCCTTCGAATTCAGTGGGCTTATGTAATCGTTGGAATAACCCAAACAATTTTCCGGAGTACTCCATGTTGAATCCAACGCCGTTGTCTTTCACGAAGTAAACAACTTCGTTGTCTTTCCTGATAGAACCTATCTCGACGATCGGCTTATCGACCTTCGACGAAAACTTGATGGCGTTCGAAATGAGATTAGAGAATATGATGCGAGTAAGGTCCGGATCGCAATTGCAGGGCGGAAGGTCATCTACCGTAAAACGTGCACGGCAGTCGGGTTGGAGCAACGACTGTTCATCGATCACTTGCCTAACAATGTCTTTTACGTCGGTCATTCGCATCGACAGGGCAGCCCTTCCAAGTTGTGCGAAATGCAGCAGGTCGTCGATAAGGCGGCCCATGTGCATCGCGTGGCTGGTGATGATCTTCACAAGCTTCTTGCCCTCGTCGTCGAGCACATCGCCGTAGTCTTCAGCCAGTATCTTGGAATAGCCGTCGATAACCCGCAACGGTACACGCAGGTCGTGGGCAGCGGTGTAGGTGAATGACTCCAGCTCTTTTGTAAGGTTCTTGATCTTTTGTTCGGCAACGATCTTGTCAGTGATATTCAAAGACAGCACGGTGACGCCAATCACACTGCCGTCGCAGGTGATGGGATTGTAATGTGTTTGAAATATCGAAGGGTTCACGGTGCCGTACTCTTCCATGGTGCTGTGACTTTCGCCCGACAGCGCTCGGTCGCAATTTGCACGCGCCTTCTTACGATCGTCGTCGCTGGTAATGCTCTCGAGCATGCTCATCCCCGTCTTTACTTCGGTGCCGTATACGTTCGACGTTGCCGACTTGAATGCTGAGTTGAAGTTGCGGTAGGCATAGTTCCGATCGATCGAAAATATGAGCACATCTTTCTGACTGTCGATGGTCGCCTGGTAATAAGTCAGATCGCTAGCAGTCTGCATAAATCACCATAAATGGGGTAAAAATTGAAGGTAGCCAAAAATCATTCGTTAACAAATAAGTAACAGCGGAGCGGTCATTTAATCACCACCTTTAAAAAAATCCCCACCGCATGATCAAGCTCCAGGTCCTCCTTGCATGGCGTAACATTGTAAAAAGAAAATTCTACTCTTCAATAGAAGTCATTGGGCTCGCGGTTGGCATCGCATGCTTCCTGGTCATCCTGCTTCACGTACGAAAGGAATTCAGCTACGACAAGATCTTTACGGGTTACGATCAGATCTATCGCGTCCTTAATCTCGAAGACAACTCAGGTAATCGCTACTCCGGTGGGGCGTCGGCTATCGGTCATCATTGCCGGGAAGATGTTTCACAAGTAGAGAAGGTGGTACGGGTGTGGTATCCTTATCGCAATTTCTCGACGTCGGCGCTGGTGTCGTACAACGACGTACGGTTCTACGAGGATAACATTATCGAAGCAGATTCGAACTTCTTCGAGATGTTCGATTTCAAATTCGTCCAGGGCGATCACAAAACGGCGCTTCGCGATGCATCCTCGGTTGTGATCAGTGAACGTGCAGCGATAAAGTATTTCGGGAGCGAGCCGCCCTTGGGAAAGTTTATCGGTATCGACAATGAACGGTCGCTGGTAATAACGGGAGTAGTTGATGTTCCCGGGAACACACATCTTAATTTTGACTTTCTCCGCCCGGCCCACCGCGATCCTTCGCAGCTCTATGTTTGGGAACACACGCTCGCATTTCAGTATTTGAAGGTTCCTGACGCTAGCGACATCCCCGAAATTGAACGGCAGTTGTATAACATCATACTTAAATACTCAACGGCGGGAGAAGCGGATTATCTGAAGAACTATCATCCCACGTTGCAGCCGCTAACGGAGGTTCACAACACAATTCTCAACTGGGATATACACAAGGCTGTGCCAGCGACGCAACTTTATGCCATCATGGGCATTGCGGTGTTCATCCTGGTACTCGCCATCATTAATTTCATCAACCTTGCTACTGCAAGGGCATCCGAGCGAATTCGCGAGACGGGCATCAGTAAGATACTTGGGGCTTCACAGTCGCGACTTACCCTGCAATTCTTTACGGAGTTTGTTGTGATCACTCTTTTTTCGGGGCTGATTGCGTTGGCGTTAGCAGGTGCTTCGCTAGGGATGTTCAACGCGGTGATGAACACCACGCTTTCGATAGAAACACTGACGAGCTTCGAGACCATAATAGTGCTGGTGGTGCTGTTGTCGATTACAGCAATTCTTTCGGGGCTATACCCCGCATGGAAGCTATCGACCTTCCGACCGACGCAGGTTATCAAACGAACGACGGGAAAAAATGAAGGTCGCGGACTTCGTGAGGGGCTGGTGATATTCCAGTTTGTGATATCTATTGGCCTCATCAGTGGAACGATGATCATTCATGAGCAGGTCACGTTCATGCAGAATGCAGACCTGGGGTTCGATAAAGAACAGGTTTACATTGTTACGCTTCGTAATGCAAACCGGTTACGCTTCGAGCAGTTGAAGACTTCCCTCCTGTCGCAGAACGGTATATCGAAAGTTGGGGGTGCTTCGATACTGATTGGCGGAGAGCCAGGGAGTGATACGTTCCATCCGGATCACATGCCGCAACAGACACCAGAAACGTTCGCGAAGAACATAGCTGTTGATAAAGATTTCATGGAGCTTGCGGGTTTGGAATTAGTAGCGGGCAGAAATTTTGAGACGGACAATCCCCAGGACTATCGCACTGCGTACATCATTAATGAGACCGCGGTGAAGCAATTTCAATTAAATGATCCCGTCGGTGCAAATTTCAGGAGAAGTGGTGAGACGCAAGGACGTGTGATTGGTGTGATGAAGGACTTCTATTTCGACAGGTTGAATTATAAAATTAACCCGATGGTGTTCTTTACGGACACCACGTCGGTTTATGAGCACATGTATATAAAGATCCAGGGCGACATACCTTCGGCACTGGATGCTATTGAGGAGTCGTATGCTGGAATATTTCCGGAGTACCCGATGGAGGGAACCTTTCAAGACCAATACTTCGATTCATTGTATAAACAGGAACAGCAGGTTGCTTCGATAGCGCGGTGGTTCTCGGTGCTGGCGATCTTGCTGGCTTGTTTGGGATTGTTGGGAATGTCGTCGTTCATAATTATTCAAAGAACGAAGGAGATTGGGATACGAAAAGTGGTGGGTGCGTCGATAGCGGACGTGCTTCGACATCTAACTGCGGGATTTTTCAAGTTGATACTTGTGGGGTTTGTAATAAGCGTTCCGTTGACGGTGTTTGTGATGAGTAAGTGGTTGCAAGATTTCGAAAGCAGGATTACGATCGGTACGGGTGTGTTTGTATTGGCGGGCGGGTTGGTGATTACCGTTGCGGTGATCACAATAGGATTTCAGACACTTAAAGCTGCGATGGCGAACCCGGTGGAGGCGTTGAAGGAGGAGTGACGGTTCTTATGTGATCGTTTAATTCGTCTTGAAGACGAATTTTTCGTAATTATCCGAATCGTACTTAATGAATTCGCCGACGATCATTGATCTTACGGCATGATCATCAGGTTGATCCACAGTTCGCGGATTTGAACAAGTAACGGTCAAACCGCGCACTATTACAATCACGAAAAATGATGGCTTCATAACTCGTTTGGGCTGCCGTCCTATCTCAGCGAGCCACTCCTCTGTTTCACATGAATTAACTATAGAATTCTTACGTAACGTGATCTCGTACGACACCCATGTGCTATCACCGCTATCTGGCTCGCCCAACAATTCAACCAGTTCAGAGTATTTTATTCCTTCCAGCGTATAGTTCAAATGTCACACGACACAACAACTGCAATGGAAATAACCAAATATGGCACTTGCCGGATGTTCATGTGCAAATTTCTAAAGTTCTAATATACCTATGGAAAACTCGAGTCAATATAGAGACTCTAATGATCATCTATCGGTTCGTAGCAGATCGTTCAGACTCAAAACGGCAATCATTCCCGCCAGGAACAGGACATTTAAAAAATTGCTACTACTCTTTACATGCCACAGCGCACACCAAATTGATCAATCAATCTTACAATTTTTTTTCCCTCCCCCTGTAATAATCCCCTCCTCCCTACATCAAAGCATCAAAAAACAATATGAAAAAGTTATCAATCCTGATCCTCGGTGTGATCGTCGCCATAGCAACCGCATACGCACAATCTACACCTTCCGCAACCCCCGCCTTCCACGCTAAAAAGTCTGGTAAGGGCGAACCCGTGATCTTCCTCCCCGGATTCACCTGCCCCGGCGCCGTGTGGGACGAAACCATCGCACACCTCAACAAACAATATGAAACACATGTGATCTCATACGCCGGTTTTAATGACCTCCAGCCTATCAAAATGCCCTGGTATGAAACGATCAAAAAAGAAATGATCGTTTACATTCAAACAAATAAACTCAAGAACATCCGCATCGTCGGGCACAGCATGGGCGGAATGCTCGCCGTCGACCTTGCCTCGGAACTCCCCGACCAGGTGCGAAGCATCGTTGCCGTCGATGCACTCCCCTGCCTTCGTGAGCTCTGGATGCCCGGCGTGCCCGCAAGTTCTTTCAAGTACGACAGCCCCTACAACAAACAACAACTTGCAGCTACCGACGAAACCATGAAGCAAACAGCAACGATGATGTCTTCAAGCATGACGCTTAACAAAGAAAAGGCAGATCTCATCGCGAAGTGGACCCTCGAGGCCGACCGCGAAACATACGTGTATGGATACACCGATCTTCTGAAGATCGATCTTCGCGACGCCCTTACAAAAGTGAAAGCTAAAACACTTATCCTTGGTGCTCCCTATCCCGATGCAACAGTAGTAACCGCCAACATGGAAAAACAATACGCAAATCTGAAAACCAAGAACATCGTAATTGCAGAAAACAGCCGCCACTTTATTATGTTCGACCAGCCAGAGTGGTTTTACGGAAAAGTGAATAGCTTCCTTTCAGAATAAGAAGTTCAGGTGAATACTCCCCAAACCGTTTTTGAACAACTGCACACTGCATACCAGCCCATGGTTATGCAGATGTGCACGGGGTTTGTGAAAGGCGACCGCGACATCGCCGCCGACCTGTCACAGGAAGTATTCATCAACGTCTGGAATGCCCTGCCAGGTTTCAGAAGCGAATCGTCTCACAAAACCTGGATCTATCGCATTACTGTAAACACATGCCTGCAATACATCCGGAAGTCAAAAAATAAAACCAGGCTGCCGCTCGAACATGCCGGTACCGTAACTGAGACGCCGAACACCGAAGAAGAGCGCGCCTCAAGCCTGATGCGATCCATAGGGCAACTTGAAAACGTCGACCGGCTCATCATCATGATGGTACTCGACGAACTGGAATATGAAGAGATCGCCCGCGTAATGGGCATCAGCGAAAATAACCTCAGGGTGAAGATCCACCGGATCAAGCTCAGACTAAAAACATTAATGAAAGATGGAGAATGAATTTGACGACCTGAAGTCGATCTGGAGATCGGCAAAGAAGAACCCAGGTCACCTTACCGTGTCGACCGCCGACCTGATAAGACATGCGGAGTCGAAAAAGAGAAGTTCTATCGTAACCCACTATGCCAACATGGGTGTCCTCACGGCCGTAGCCATTATGCTCGCCCTCGCGTTTTACTTCTGGTTCCCGTTTCGCGAGGTGCTTTCGCGGATCGGCATCGGATTAATGATCGGTGGACTTCTCATACGAATAGTGATCGAAGCATATAGTGTACGCAAATCAAAAATTGTTAAAGTATCCGATACCACTGCAGAAGCCACCGAAAACACAATTGCATTCCTGGAGTTCCGCAAAAAAGTGAATGGCCCGGTAACGTATGGAATTGTCGGACTGTACATTGTTGGCTTCTACGTCCTGTCGCCCGAATGGAGCCGTTACATTTCGACGTCGGCGCTGGTACTGACCGACGTGGGTTTTCTGTTCGGGGCCATCGGCATGACGTGGCTGATCCGCGGTGGGATCCGGCAGGAAATGGAGGACCTCCAGATCGTAGCGGATATTAAAAACCAGCTTCGCAACGACTCCTGACAAGAGGTTGTCACTTTAATGAGAGATATTGGGTCCATGAAGCGCAAGCCCTTTGCCGACAAAAAAGTAAAAACGGTATTCGATCAGTATCCTAAGAACTTACGGACAAAGCTCGACCGCATGAGACAATTGATTTTCGAGGTCGCCAACGAAACCGAAGGCGTCGGCCCTCTCGACGAAACTCTAAAGTGGGGCTCGCCAGGTTATCTGACCAACGAATCGCAGAGCGGAACCACAGTGAGGATCGATCGCATCAGTTGGCAGAAAGAAAAGTACGGCATCTTCGTGCATTGCCAGAGCGGCGTAATGGAGCAGTTCAAGAGCGCCTTCGGAAACGCCTATGATTATGATGGCAAACGTGGCATTATCCTCGATACAAAAGATGACATCCCCGAAGAAGCCGTCCGTCATTTCATCTGGCTCGCCCTCACCTACCATTTGCGAAAGAAAAGAAAGCCTCGCGGACTTATCTAGTATATCGTTACTTGAGCCTGCTTCTCTCCGAGTCTGAAGCATCTCGTGAACTAACCGATCCCTCACCTCCAAACGTGATCGAATAGGTTATTCTAAACACCCTGAATCTCGACGACTCGGATCTCCAGGGTGCATGGCTCTGTACGTTGAACGCTTCTTCCGTCAGCTCTCCGAATTTATTCACAAGCTTAAGCGACATCAATACATCCGACAATGCGAGCTGCAGCGAACCTCTCTTTCCAAAATCCTTCTTCACACCGGCGTTCAACGCCCCGAAGCCTGTAACATGTTTCGACCCATCGTACTGCGATGAATTATACCAGCCCGATAGCTCGAAAGAAAAATTCTTCGGCAACGAAAAAGTCTGAGTTCCATTCAGTACGTAAAAGAAATAAGTCTTCTCTGCCGGCATTCTTGTATGCGTAACTTCAAACTGCCTTATGCCCGATGTGGTACCGAGTGTCATGTTCCACCATTTTGTTACCCTGAAAGGAAGACTGGTTGTGAACATCAGTGAATTCTGATACGGCATATTCTGTGGTCCGCAATACATGAGGTCATGCGTACTGTTCTCCGTCAACTGCCATCGAATAATAGGATTTTCGTCTTGGCTGGCGAGAAGCGTGAAAGAGTAACCGGATATACTTGCCCCGAGGCTTATGTTGTTGGTAATGGTAGGCTTGAGCAACGGATTACCTGTCATGGCCGACATGGGATCGGTGTATTGTACAAACGAAGCCAGCTCATTATACGAGGGCCTGGTAATGCGGGTAGACCAGTTTAATTGCAACCGGGTGTTTTGCCCGAATGATTTCGATATCAGTACGTTCGGGAACAACCGGCTTACTTTCCAATCAATTTCGTTCTCGGGCTTCGGTGATTCCGTTTGTGTCCGTGAGTATTCGTATCTGGCGCCGGCGGTAAGTTTGGTGGTCTCACTTAAATCGATAGCGAACGACGCATACGAAGCGAGTATTTTCTCTTTCATGCGTACGTCGGTAGCGCTGCGTTCGTCGATTGTCCATCGATCGTTTACAAACCTCTCGATTGCTGAAGAGTTATTGCTACCTGTAAACGTCGCTTTTACACCGGCTTCCATCCGGAGTTTTTCTGACAGTTTTTTCTGGTAGTCGGACTTAACAACGTTCACATGTATTGGGGTTCGTCCCCGGCCGGCAAGCCTGTTGAAAAATATGGTTCCCGATGGCGTTACTTCGGCGCCGCTATCATTTAGGAAAACAGAATTGATCTCTGTTGGATTGTTGTTGAGATAGTTAAGGTAATCGTAGTCGAAACTGATCTTACTGCCATCTTTCAACTCTTTGCTTGCATAGACACCACCGGTAAGATTACGCCACCTGTTTGTTCCTGCAATTGACGATCGCATCAACAGGAACGAGTCGGCGTCGATCAGGTTATAATTGGCCTCGTTAGAGATTTCACGCGCTGAGCTGCTGGAAGTGTACGAAGCGTTTCCCCCGAGCGACCAACCCTTCAAACGGTAATCGACGCCACCAGTTGCGTTGTGACTGTTTGTATTGAATATCTCGGTATCGACCACATCTGCTTCTACATATCCGCCAAAGGCAGGCATTACCTGGGAACCGTCGGCCTCCCAACCGCTGAGGTTGCGATCGTGCATAAACGAGTATGATGAGTATAGGCGTAACGGACCTTGGATGTGTTGCAAATTTAAACTCGCCCCGCCTTTTGGTCCATAACCATGTCCGCCATAGGCAGCGAATGAACCCCGGGTTCCATCTTCCTTGTTGAGCTTTGTTACGATGTTGATCACACCTGCATTCCCATCTGCATCCATACTTGCTGGTGGCATCGGCAGTAATTCGATCGACTCGATGTCGTTGGCGCTGAGCGAATTCAACATCGCCACGAGTTGCGCCATCGGCAAACGCATCAACTTACCATTCATCATAACCATCACCCCCGACTTTCCATTCATGGCAATGGAGCCATTGCGCTGATCGACGAATACTCCCGGCGACCGTTCCAGCAGTTGCAGTACCGAACTGCCTTTCGTCATAATGCTTGCTTCAACGTTCACTATCGTTTTGTCGGCATGCTGTTCCAGCAGCGGCTTCTCTGCCTTTACGACAACCTCATTTAGTTCAGTGGCATCTTCGGAAATATGTATCGTTCCGGTGTCGTATATCCCTGAAGTTAAACTGATGCCGGTCCTGTTGTAAGTTTTGTAACCGACGGCGCTCACCCGCAGGATGAAGGTGCCGATCTCCTTTACGTCGATAAAAAACGTACCACCTTCGGTGGTCACGCTTCCACTTAACAGCGAGCTGTCGTTGCGGAGAATTACAACATTGGCAAAAGGTACCGGGTTGGACGCGGATTGAACCTTTCCAGTGACCTGTGCAAAGCCGGCCGTTGAAGCCATGAAGAGAAAGATGATTGTTCGCATGATGCAAACAACGGAGACGAGAAGGGCCGGATAAAACAGAATTGACGACGTGCGGTGGAGAAATGACGACGCGACTTCCACGCATTCTGCACGTCGTCAATTAAACGCCACCTCTCAGCAATTGCCCGTCAACGAAAACCCGTTTTTCTCGTAGATTCGTAACATGAAGCCGCAGCACTGGTTCATCCGCTACAAGCTTTATCACCTCCCTTTCTGGTTTGTGTATCACTACCTCTTGTGGGTAGTAATGATCGGTAGCCCGGTAAATGCGATGAACAATATCTTTGCATCGTACTATTCCGTTAAGTATTGTTTTTACGTCCTGCTGGAGGCTGTAGCTGTCTACTTCAATCTCTACTTCCTAATACCGCGTGTTCTTGAAAAGGGAAAATATGTTCAGTACGTATGCTATTTCATGCTCACAACACTGTGCTGTGCGTTGCTGATCATTCCGGGATATTACTTTTCAGCATGGCTGTCGCCCCAGACGTTCGAGGAAATGTATCAACACGATCCATCCAACTGGATGTTCTTCTTCCAGGTCAATACGTTTCCATCGTCTATGGCGGCAATGACGCTGGGCATGAGCTTGAAGCTCGCCAAGAACTGGGTTCAGTCGCGTCAGCGCGAACAGGCCCTGGAAAAAGAAAAACTGGAAACCGAACTCAAGTTCCTTAAGTCGCAATTCAATCCACACTTCCTGTTCAATAGCATCAACTCCATTTTTGTATTGATCAACAAAGACCCCAGGATGGCTTCCGAAGCATTGGCAAAATTCTCGGACATCCTCCGCTACCAGTTGTACGAATGCAACGAACAACAAATCCCGTTGGGCCAGGAATTGGACTATGTTTCAAATTACATCGAACTGCAAAAGCTGCGTCACGACAAGGACCAGTCGGATCTTAAAATAAAAATGGATACCGGGAACACCTCCGGTTACTGGATCGCGCCGTTTATCCTTATGCCGTTCATAGAGAATGCCTTCAAACATGTGTCGCGACGCCCCGACGGCTCTAACTGGATCAGGATGGAATTAAATATGTCGGCAGACCGGTTACTGTTCAATGTATCCAATAGCGTTGGCCCGGCTACACACTCTTCGATAGGCATAATACAACACGGAGGGCTTGGTTTAAAAAATGTCCGACGTCGACTGGAACTGCTGTATCCCCAGAAACACCTGCTGGACATTATTGAAGACAAAAACACATTTCGCGTTCACCTTACCCTGAGCTTACCAGGACACGCCTCACCGATACAACAAACCTTAACGGCGTGATATGATCCAGTGTGCAATAATAGACGACGAGCCGTTGGCAAGGGAATGTATAGCCGATTACATCAAACAGGTTGACTTTCTTGCACTGGCGGGTACGGGTACCAATCCCGTGGAACTAACACGGATCAACGATCAACAAAAGGTTGACCTGCTTTTTCTCGATATCGAGATGCCGGTAATGAACGGCATCGAATTCCTGAAAATGACTGCAGATCCTCCCATGGTAATTCTTACAACTGCCTATCCAAGTTACGCACTCGAAGGGTTTCAACTCGACGTGCTGGATTACCTTGTGAAGCCAATCACGTTCAATCGTTTCTTCAAAGCAGTTACGAAGGCAAAAGACTACCACCAGCTTTTACTCAGTTCAAAGAGTAAAGAACAGGGGAACGTGGACACACTGGATTATTTTTTCATCAAATGTGAATCGCGCTACGAAAAGATATGGTTCGATGACATCCTGTACATACAGGCCCTGCAGAACTACGTAACCATTCACACCACAAGGGGAAAGTACATGACGTTGCTTCCGCTAAAGACCATAGAGGAGAAGCTCGATTCACAGTCGTTCATCCGTGTTCATAAATCGTATGTCGTTTCTATTTCGAAGATCGACTCGATCGACAACAGCGAGATAAGCATGCGCAGCATTCGTATCCCTGTGAGCCGCAACTATATGCCCGATGTGATCGAACGGGTAGTCAACGGTAAACTCTGGAAGAAATAAACTTAACAACTCACTCGCTTCGCAACGAACGCGCTGGATTTGTTCTGGCTGCCTTCAACGCTTGTGTACTCACAATCACCAACGCAAAGATCAATGCCACAACACCCGTCAACGGGAAGATCCACCACTGCACGTCGACGCGGTAGCTGTATTGTTCCAGGTATTTTGTCATCAGCCACCATGCAAGTGGTGATGAAAGGACAAAAGCGATAGCGATGAGTACAGTAAAGTCGGATGTCACGAGGCGAACAAGCTGTTGTACCGAAGCGCCCATCACCTTCCGAATGCCCATCTCCTTTGTGCGTTGGTCGGCCATGAATGCCGCGAGGCCAAAGAGCCCAAGACCCGTAATGATTATTGTGAGCATGGCAAAGATCGAAGCAAGCCTGCTCGTCAGGTTGATGTTTGTAAATTTCTGCTGGAATGCGTCGTCCGAAAAACGATAGTCGAAGGGATATGCCGGGCTGTAGGTCCTGAAAACGGCCTCAACTTTTTTTAATGCATCGGCAACAGGCAACGACGACGACAGTCGCACCATCACCGTACCGATCCAGTCCGGCTGGAATGTGACGATCATCGGACCAATTGGATCATACGGTGATCCGCTCAATGTATTCTCGGCGACTCCAATGATCTCGTATTGCTTTTGACCCATGGTAACCTTCGCGCCGATCGGATCTTTCATATTCATGAGCTCGATCGCGGCACGATTAACTATGCACGCTGCCGAATCACTCTTGAAGTCCTGCGAGAAGTCGCGGCCCTCGAGCAATTTGATTCCGGTTGTTTTCACGTAATCGTATTCTGTCGCGATCAATGCAAAGAAATATTTTTCATCGAGGGGCTTGCCCGGCCAATCCACCGGGTTCCATGAGTCCTGGCTGGTGATCGAACTATTTGACCTTGTAACCGCTTCAACCGCGCCTGTTGCGAGCAAGCTTTCCTTTATTGATTTATAATTTTTGATGATGTCGCTGGTGACACCTACTGAAAGCAGGTTATCGGGTTTGTAACCCAGGTCTCGATCGCGAACGTGTTGTATTTGCTGGTAGACTACGATCGTTGCTGCGATGAGCAACATCGAAAACCCGAATTGCATCGTAACGAGGATCTTTCGTGGAAGTGTACCGCCAACGCCGCCTCGTCCGCCCTTCAACACTTTTGCAGGCTTGAATGCTGAAAGATAGAACGCCGGGTAACTGCCCGCAATGATACCGGTGAATACCACCATGATCAAACATCCTGTCCAGAATTGCCATGCGTTATAAGGTATCGACAACTGCTTTGAGACAAGCTGGTTGTAGAACGGCAACGCAACCTGCGCGAGGATCAACCCGGCAATAAATGCGATCGTCGTTGTCACTACCGACTCGCCAATAAATTGAGAAATGAGATCGAACCTTCTCGAACCTACGCTCTTCCTCACTCCCACTTCCACCGCCCGCTTCTCTGCTCTTGCCGTCGCGAGATTCATGAAGTTTACGCAAGCAATGAAAAGGATGAATCCTGCGATGATCGAAAACAATCGTACATAGGTGATCATCCCACCTGCCTCGACACCATTCTCAAACTGCGAATGCAATCTCCACCGGGAGATCGGATGAAGGAACGGTTCTTGTTTATACTCGGTCTGACCATTGCGGGCGAGCAGGTCTTTAATCTTCGCCTCCACCGCCGGCTCGTCAGTTTTGTCTTTCAATTCTACGTATATCGGGAACGACGAAAAGTCCCACCGTTCGACTGCCATTTTTATCCACGGCACTTTTTCATACAGTTTCCATGGCACGAGGAAATCGAAAGTAATGTTGCTGTTGGCGGGCACATCGTGGATCAGGCCCGTCACCTTAAGCTCGTGCTGGTCATCGAGTCGAACGCTTCGGTCGAGCACATCGGTGCTGCCAAACAGCGAACGGGCTGTCGATTCGGTAAGCACGATCGAGTTAATACCTTGCAGCGCTGTCGACGGATTTCCGGCAATCATCGGGTGCTCGAATATTTCCAGGAAAGACTCCGTAGCATAGTTGCCGTTCTTGCGGATACCGGTGCGGTCGCCTTTGGAGGCATCGGCCAAAAGGTGGCTGCCACCCCAATCGGTAACCGCCACATTCACTACACTCGAGTGGTCGTCTTTAACCGCTGCCGCCGATGGAAATGAGTTGGCGTTCCAGATGTTAACGCTGCCACCATACTGCGACTTCACCATGAGCCGGAAGATCCGGTCGTATTTTGGCAGGTAAGTGTCGTATGTGAGCTCGTCGTACACCCAAAGCAGTATGAGCAGGCTGCAGGCAATCCCGATCGCGAAACCGGAGATGTTGATCGAAGAGTAGACTTTATTTTTGCCCAGTGTGCGCAGGGCGATTCGTAGATAATTTGAGAACATAAGCCGGCGGTTTCGTTGTCTACTGGCAAATTCGAAAAAGGTGACACCCCCCGAAAAGTTTTGAGTAAATAGGAAGGGCAGGATCGCTCCTGCCCCAGTCCTAAGTACTAAACCGCCGGCGCCCGAGGCGCAAGCATCTTGAAAATCAGAAGTAGGTCAATGCCACTGAGATACCCGGAGGCGGGTTCGGAGTGTTTGGATTTGTATTGATCTCATTCTGAGGGTAAATATATCTTTCAGGCAGGGCGGTCGCCCCTGCTCCCGGGTAAGGTGCAATTCCCAACGTTACCACCGGCGTTGCTTTCGCAGCACGACGCACATCGGTAAACACTTCATATTGCCCAAGCATCACAATGTATTTCTGGGTCAGTATTTCTTTAATGATCTCTGTTTGTCCTCCGGGAAAATCACCAGCTACGAATGGATCATACTTGATGCCCATGTCCTGGTATTTTTCTTCTATAGTTTGGTTAGGTTATGTACTACCGATTTTACCTAAAGATGCGGTATAACTGAAGCCAGTTTTAATAAATAGTTACGAAAACGTTCTAGCAAACGGTATTTTTCGACCCATCATCAGGAAAAAATGTACGTTTATGTAAGAAGTTGGGTAAAATTTAAGGCGACTACTTCGTTAAAAAATAACATAACCCGGGGCACGAATTCGGCACGGAATCGGTTAAACAGCTGTCATAAATTACCATTCTAACCTACCTATGAAATACAACTTACTAGGCAACACAGGACTAAAAGTATCAGAACTGTGCCTCGGCACGATGACCTTCGGCGGCCAGGGCAGCACGATGTGGGGAAACATCGGCAAGCTCGACCAGAAAGCAGTAGATGAACAAATGAAGATAGCCGTCGACGCCGGCGTTAACTTTATCGACACTGCAAATGTGTACTCCGATGGTGTCTCCGAAGAGCTCACGGGGCAGTCGATCAGGAACACCGGCGTCAACCGGCACGACCTCGTCCTCGCTACCAAAGTCAGGGGCAAAGCCGCCGACACCCCCAACGGCATCGGCCTTAGCCGCAAGCATATCTTCCACCAGATCGACGAAAGCCTCCGTCGCCTCAAGACCGACTATATCGACCTGTATCAAATACACGGCTACGACGAGTTTACCCCTCTCGAAGAAACACTCGAGGCGCTGGATGCCCTGGTGAAAAACGGTAAGGTTCGTTACATCGGTGCAAGCAACCTCGCAGCATGGCAACTTATGAAAGCACTCGGATACTCGACCTATAACCGTGTTGCCCGGTTCGTTTCATTGCAGGCGTACTATACCGTAGCTGGCCGCGACCTCGAACGCGAGGTAGCGCCGCTATTGCTCGATCAAAAAGTCGGGCTGATGGTTTGGAGCCCCCTGGCCGGCGGATTCCTCAGTGGCAAGTACACCCGCGAGAGCGCTAAAGAGGAGGGCTCACGGCGGATCGTGTTCGACTTCCCCCCGATCAATAAAGACCGCGCATTCAACATCATAGATGTGTTGAGCGAAATGGCGCCGCAGAAGAATGCCAGCGTAGCCCAGTTGGCATTGGCATGGTTGCTACATCAGCCCGTCGTTACAACAGTGATTATTGGTGCAAAGAAAATAGATCAGCTTCATGATAATCTGAAAGCCGTGGATGTGAAATTCACTGCAGATGAGCTTAAGAAGATCGATGCTGTTTCAAAACTCACACCGGAGTATCCACAGTGGATGATCGAACGCCAGGCAGTAGACAGACGGAAGCACTAAGCTTCCGTCTTTACATTTTCTTTTTCTTCTTCTAAATACCTCTTCGCCTGCATCGTGTAGAGTTCCGCATACTTCCCATTGACCTCCATCAGCTCGCGATGACTCCCCTGCTCGATGATCTTCCCATGCTCCATCATCAGTATCTTATCGGCATTCTTTACTGTGCTGAAGCGATGCGTGATCAGGATAACCGACTTCCCCTCCATGTGTTTTTCGAGTGACCTGAAGATCTTCTCTTCAGTCACCGCATCGATCGAAGCCGTGGGCTCGTCGAGAATGGTAATGGCCGCGTTACGGTAAAACATTCGCGCTACCGCAAGACGCTGATGTTGCCCTTTCGAAAGATCGATCCCGTCTCTGAATTCCTTCCAGATGAGTTGTTCGTAATTGCCGTCGATAAATTCGTCAGCGCCGGAATACTTCGCTGCCTTGTCCAGTTGTTCCTGCTTCGGCTCTTCTGCAATCCGTCCTACACCAATCGACTCTCGTATCGTAAGATTGTAGATCGGAAAGTCCTGGAAGAGGATACCGATCGAGCTCTGCCAGTCCTCAAGTTTCAGGTCACGAAGGTCAGTACCGTTCACAAGAATGCTGCCGTCTGTCGGATCATAAACGCGACATAACAGTTTGATCAGTGTTGTCTTTCCGGCACCGTTCACCCCCACGATCGCGATCTTTTCACCAGGGCTGAAGGTGAAGTTTAAGTCCTGCAGCACATACGGATTCTCCTTTTCTTCTTTGGGATACCGGAACGACACGTTCCTGAATTCGATCAATGGAGGCTTCGTGTGGTCGAACGGGATCGCATCCTTCTTCGAAACTATCTTCGGCCTCACATCAAACAGCTCGAACCAGCGCGCCGCATATCGCGATGCCTCTTCGGTCCACGAGATCGATTCAACGTAACCATTCACTGTTTGGTAAAAACGCGTGTATGTGTTAAACGCGAGCAACAATGCACCCACCGCCATGATGCCATTGAGTGCATAGTAGGTCATCAAGCCAATTGCCGCAAAAAGGAATAACAAATACCACAGGCTCAGGAAGCTGTAAGAGATCGCCTTGCGCTGTTCAGCCTTTATGATCTTACTGTTGTAGTCGCGCATCCTGTCGCCGACCTGCTTTTTAAGCCAGCCTTTTAGTTTCAACAGGATAACATCAACAGCTTTTTGTAATTGTTCGAAGTGTGAGATCCTATTACTGATCACACGATGATCGTCGATAGAAAAGTATCGGATCCTGTAAACTTCCATACTGTACTTCTTGTAAAAGAAATACACCGGCGCCGCAGCGGCGAGTGCAAACAACACCAGCCACCCGCTGAGCGACCATAAGATCAGCATCGAGGTAATAATACCCGCGAAGCTCGATGCCGAGGTAAGGATAAAGTCCTGCAAGGCAAGCATGCTTCCCGAACCCCACTCCTGCGCACTTCGCAACAACGTCTGGTACGAGTTGCTCTCGATCGTTCCGATATCCAGCTCTCCCTGCTTATCGATCTTGAAAAGGTCGAGACGGAGATCCAGGTCGAGACGGAACTTCGCACGAAAGAACGCAACAATATTTTGGGCAACCGTGGGTATTATGAACGCTGTGGCCAACAGCAGAACATGCGGGATCATGTTCGAAAACGTGCTCTGCCCCTGCTTGATCAGGATGATCTCATCGACAATGGAAGAGAAACTGGTGAACTGGAGATAGACGATCGAACCAAGAAAAATGTTGAGACAAATAAGGGTGCCGAAAACCAACTTGTTCGTCTCCCAGGCGAAGCTGATCGATCTTAGCGCTACATTAAATATCGTGCGGCTCCCCTTTTCCTTTTCCATGTGTTTGTCAAGTTAGTTATTTGACAAAGACGAAACAAATATCTTACTTTGGAACGCTCGGGCGCACCTCTATCTTGCTGGGCAGCGTTCGCGGGTGCATGCGTAACAGATCGACCACGATCTGTCCGAGGTCTTCTATCTGGATTTTCCAGTCATCGCCCTCGCCAACAGAATGATTATTAAACTCCGTTGCCACCGACCCCGGCATGATAGTCGACACCTTGATGCCGTACTTTCTGAGATCAAGCATCACAGCTTGCGTGAACCCTGTAAGCCCGAACTTGCTCGCATTGTAGGCACTCGCCCCCGCGAAGAAATTCGTGCCCGCCAGGCTCGAGATCGTGATAATATACCCTTTCGATTTCTTCAGCGCATCGAGTGATGCCTTGATGCTGTAGAAAACTCCCGTGAGGTTTACGTCGATGATCTGGTTCCATTGCTCAGGCGTCATGTCTTCGATAGACGCGAATGCCCCGACACCGGCATTTGCAACAAGTACATCGAGACTGCCAAATTCCTTTAGCGTTTTGGCAACCGCGTCCTGTTGTGACTTCAGATCGCGCACATCCGACTTGATGAACAACATCTTATCGCCGGCGGCTTTCTTTCCCGCAGCCTCATCGCGACCAGTGATAGCTACTTTATATCCTTCATTCACAAGGGCCTGGGCAATGCCGTAACCGATACCTTTAGTGCCCCCTGTGATCAATGCTGTTTTCCCACTCATTTGTTTTAATTGTTGCCTTTAGATCATGTAAAATATTATACAACCCGAAGTACGTCCTGTTCAGGTAAATGGCATCGCGCACACCTCTCGCCTTCTTCGATTGACGAAGCTCCTTCATGTTGGTCAGTTCTTCACCGAACCCATACAGTGTTTCGAAGTAGTCCTTCTGTGAGAAATCAAACACGTCACTGCGGAACGGACGTCCCAGCAATTCAACAAGTTTATAGAACAGGTCTCTGAAGAACTTCTTGTCTTTCGCACTGTCGTCCGGGTAAATAAAATGAAGATCGTAAAACACCTTCTCCATCTTTTTCTCATTGGTGAGAAAGTCGGGGTGCATCAGTTGAAAGTACGTGTCGTGAAACTTCGGAGGGATAACTTTCACACATCCGAAATCAATCACACCCAATTTGTAATCCGGCGTGATAATGAAATTACCGGGATGTGGATCTGCGTGCACCGACTTCAACCGGTGCATCTGGTAATGATAAAAGTCCCACATCGCCTGGCCCAACGGAGTGGTAACATTGCCGGGCAACGAATTGATAACATCTCCAAGCGGCTTTCCTTCGATCCAATCCATGGTCAGGATCTTGTCCGAAGAGTAGTCGGGATAGTATTCAGGAAAAACAAGATTAGGTATATGCTTACACTTCGACGAGAGTTCCCTGCTCCTCTTTAACTCCAACCTGTAATCGGTCTCTTCAGTCATTCGAAGCTCGACCTCGCCAATGAACTCGTCGTACTCGGCGGGGTTGAGATTAAACATCGTAAGGGCAATCGGCTTCACCATTGCCAGGTCGGACTTCACACTGTCGGCAACACCGGGATATTGAATCTTCACGGCGAGCTTCTTCCCATTCAAAGTTGCCTGGTGCACCTGTCCCATCGAAGCAGCATTTACGGCACTGCGGGTAAACGAATCAAAAAGCTGGTCCGGGCCTTTCCCGAAATTTCTCTGGAAAGTTTTTACCACGAGCGGGTACGACAACGGAGGAGCACTGTATTGTGCCATCGCGAATTTCTGCTGGTAAGCGGTTGGCAAAAGGTTCTTGTCCATGCTCAGCATCTGCGCAACTTTCAGTGCGCTGCCTTTGAGCTCGCTTAACGATGCATAGATGTCGCGGGCGTTGTCCTCGTGAAGTTCTTCGCGTGTTGTCTCATTATTGATGAGACGTTTGCTGTAATGTTTAAGATAATTGGTACCGATCCGTGCGCCTGTCGCTATAAACTTCGAGGCCCTTTGAATTCGTGTTACCGGTATTTTGTCGAACTCCTTCCCTTGTTTCTTCACTTTTTGCTTTGGTATAAGAACTTGGCAAAATCAAATGCTGTGTCTATCGCACCTTTGCCGATCAGATCGAACGCCAGGTTTACCGATTTCTCGATAGCGGCATCGGTCTTTTCGAAACCAGCCGATTCATCTTCGCGCCAGAACAGCAACAGGAAACCCATGTGCATCCAGAACAACTGGGGATACAACTTATCGAACAATGGCCGCTCGCTGATCTCGCCTTTCGATTTACCGAGGTTTATTGTTGCGCCCACGAAATCGTCGAACGCCTTTTTGAATTCTTTAAGATATGTCGGCGTAAACTCAGGCCTGCGGAATGTGCCGAGTTGCTGAAGTGCGAAGCTCCGATTGTTCTTCAGCTCTTCGAAAAGGGCGTAATAGAAACTGAGTATCTTCTCGCGACTGGTGAATGTTGAAAACGTTTTATCGGATTGAAGGGCCCCGATGGATTTGTTAATAAAGCCGGCCCAAATGTCTTTCTCAATTGCATCAAAGGAACCAAAGTAGTTGTAGAACGCTTCTTCTTTGATACCGAGGTCGAGGCAAAACTTATAAACCGAAGCTGGTTGTTTGCCCTCCGTAAGCAGGTAGTCGACATACGCCGAACGGATCTTGTCCGTTGAAGCCGATGT
>DASRSO010000264.1:0-8286 GCA_035656375.1 Cyclobacteriaceae bacterium
TGACCCTGGATACTTGCTTTGTAAACGAGCTTCGAGGTCTTCGCAGCCTGGATCTTGGGGAGACCACCGATGGCATCAAGATACTTGCTGATCACTTTGTCGCCGGTAAGTCCAGCGGGGATCGGCTTGGAAGCTTTCGGCGTGTACGGTTGTCCGTACATGTCGAAGTATTTGATGTCGCCGAACTTCTTCAGCTTGTCGGCGATATCGGAACCTTTACCAACAACAATAATATGTGCATTGCCGGGAAGAATGTATTGCTTAGCGGTAGCCTGAACATCGCTCACCGAAACGGCATCGATGCTCTTAAGATAATTCGCATAGTAATCTTTCGGAAGGTTGTACTTCGCAGTGTTGACAGCAAACGATGCAATAGTCTGCGGATTTTCTAACGAACGACCGAATGCGCCGGCGATGGCTGCCTTCGCCGAAGACAGTTCCACATCACCAACAGGTTCCTTAACAATGCGATTGAGCTCGCTCATTAATTCAAACACAGAGCTGTCGGTCACTTCATTACGAACACTTGCACCCGCCTGGAAATTACCCACAAGGAAATCGCTGGTGAGCTGAGAGCTCGCACCATACGTGTAGCCGTGCTTCTCGCGAAGGTTCTGCATCAATCGCGCAGAGAAACTTCCACCAAGGATCTGATTCAACACACGTGCTTTGATCGCTTCCTGTGAACCAGTCTTCAGGTTAACCGGGTAAGCTACGCTGATCACTGATTGAACAGAGTTTGGACGATCAACCAGTGCCACGTAAGTCTTTGCGGGAGGTGTTGGTTGTGTGTATGTGGGATTTGTAACACTGCCCTGCGTCCACTTGCCAAAATATTTTTCGGCAGCGGCAGAAGCGGTCTTCATATCAATATCTCCCACGATCACGAGGTATGCGTTGTTGGGCTTGAAGTATGTATTGAAATAATTCTTGCAATCGTCCATCGTGAATTTTTCAATCGACTCTTCAGTTACGATCTCACCATAAGTGTGTTCCTTTCCGTAGACAAGTGAAGTCCTGACGTTGGCGATGATCGCAGAAGGATCATCTTTATCGGAAGCGAGTTCGGATAACTTTTGTGTCTTGAGTTTGGCCAGCTCGTCGGCATTGAACGCGGGATTGTAAAGAACATCGGTCATCAGTTCGAGCAGCTTGTCGCGATGCTTGGTGAGACTCGAAGCGAAGATGCTGTTCCAGCTGGTGTTAAGGGTGGCGCCGATGAAGTCCACTTCCTCGTCGAGTTGAGCCTTGGAACGGGTTGTGGTGCCGGTGCCGATCAGGTCGCCTGTTAGTTCAACGTAACCTGTCTTCTCCCGCTCCATGATGGGGTCGTTCTTCAATTGAAGCGACACCTGGATGCGTGGAAGCTTGTGGTTCTCGACAACAAACACCTGTAAACCATTTTTCAGCGTAAGTGACTGGTATTCACCTATTTTGATCTCCCTCGCAGGCGCTGGCTTAGGTGCCTTGCTGCGATCTACCTGTGCATGCGCAACTACACATACCAGGGACAATGCTATTATTATAAGCTTTTTCATAAATCAATTCTGTTGTTTGATTTGTGTGTTGTCGGGTTTGCTTTGCGCTGATTTCGGAAGGTAAAAGAGCGATACACGGTTCTCTTTTGTGAGATACTTTTTGGCCACACGCTGAAGATCTTCGCGAGTAACTTTGTTGTAGCGATTGATCTCGGTGTTGATCAGGTTGGCGTCGCCAAAATACACGTGGTAGTTAGCGAGTTGCTCTGCGATACCCGCCATTGAAGCATTTTGTTGTACGAACTGGCTTTCAACCTGGTTCTTCACTTTCTGGAATTCCTTTTCGGAGATGAGCTCTTTCTGAACTTTTTCGATCTCGACATCCATTGCTTTCTCGAGTGTTTCGGCGTTCACTCCCATATTCGCTACCGACAGCACTATATATAGACCTGGATCTTCAAGAGAGAAAGGAAAACTTCCCACCTGGAATGCTGTCTTTTGATCGTCGACCAGCGCCTTGTTCAGGCGTGAGCTTTCGCCACCGCTGAGCAAGGTGCTCAACATGTCGAGAGCGTAAGAATCGGGTGTTCCCTGTGCGGGCATATGATACGCATGTATAACTGCAGGCAGCTGAATGTTGTCGAGCACAACGTCGCGAACTTCTTTGGTCTGCTGGGGTTCGGTAACAGTCGGGCGTGGAATGGGTTTGGTACCTTTAGGGATGTCTTTAAAATATTTCGCGATGAGAGTTTTTGCGTTGTCGATATCTATATCGCCAGCGATTGAAAGCGTTGCATTGTTAGGAACATAGAACGTCTTATAGAAATCTATAAACTCGTCGAGCGTAGCGGCGTTCAGGTGATCCATTGATCCGATCGGAGCCCAGCGATATGGGTGAACGGTGTATGCGTGCTTGAGGACCTCCACGACGAAGCTTCCGTATGGTTGGTTGTCAACACGCTGTCGCTTTTCTTCTTTCACAACTTCGCGCTGAGTTTCAACACCTGCAGTTTCGATCTTTGCGTGCATCATTCGCTCCGACTCGAGCCACAAGCCCAACTCAAGTTGATTCGAAGGCAACATTTCATAGTAAAAAGTGCGGTCGTTGTTTGTGTTGGCGTTGTTGTTTCCGCCGGCGTTGGTGATGTACTTGTCGAACTCACCACGCTTGATGTTCTCGGATCCTTCGAACAGCAGGTGTTCGAAGAAGTGTGCGAAACCGGTACGTTCGGGGTTCTCATTTTTTGATCCCACATGGTAAAGAACAGACACAGCTACGATGGGAGTTGTGTTGTCTTTATGAAGGATCACGTGAAGGCCATTGTCGAGGTTATACTCGGTGAACTCGATCTTCCGAGCTTGCCCCCAGGATGCTGTTCCAATGAGGAACACACAGCCAAGGCTCAAAAAAATTTTCCGCATAATGCTTCTGGTTTTATGTCAAAGTAAGGAAAAAGAGGACAGAATAAAACTAACGCAAAGCGGGGAGTAAGCGTTTCGAATTACGCCGTTAACTCCGATAAAATTTTCCTCACAGCAGCAGTTTCCAACCTGGGTCCCCATTGCGATACAACTCGCGAAGCCGCGAGTGAAGCAAGTTTTCCCGCCTGTGCCCAACTATGGTTATGTGTTATCGCGTAAAGAAATGCACCCGCGAACATGTCGCCGGCGCCGTTGGTATCCACGGCCACTACTTTGTAGGGTTCGATCTCGATAAACGTGTCGCCGTCGTAAATGAGTGCTCCGTTTGCGCCGAGTGTGATCACGAACCGCTTCGCAACCGCCTTCAATTTTTCGCGGGCAGCTTTCACATCATTCGTGCCGGTGAAGATCATTGCCTCTTCATCGTTGCAGAACAACAGGTCGACGCTCGCACCAACGATCTCCTGCATTTGTGCGGAAAAATATTTCACCATGCTTGGATCGGAGAACGTGAGGGCCACCTGCACTTTATTTTTCTCTGCGATTTTCTTGGTAGCCTTCATCGCCTCGAGACCTTTCGGGCTCGCTACGAGATAACCCTCGAGATAAACGTACGATGAGTTAATGATCGCGTCTTCATCGAGGTGTTCGGGCGAGAAGAATGAATTCACACCAAGGAATGTATTCATTGTGCGTTGCGCGTCGGGCGAAGTCATAACGAGGCAACGACCGGTATGATCTTGCGGAGCCGCATCGTACTTCATGTTCGTATCGACGCCATTCTTCTGAAGGTCCTGCAGGTAAAAGTTACCGAGTGTGTCTTTGGCAACACGGCTCGAAAAGTATCCTTTGCCGCCAAACTGGCTCAACGCAACTACGGTGTTGCCCCCAGAGCCGCCGCCAGTCATTTTACTCTTCTCCATGTCGATCGCTTTCATCAGGTGTAACTGACGTTTTTCGTCGACAAGGGTCATGACGCCCTTCTCTACTTCATTCTTTGTGAAGAAATCGTATTCAACTTCTGTAACGATATCGACAATAGAGTTGCCAATGCAGTATGCGTCGTACTTCTTGCTCATTATTTGTTTGGATTACTTTTTTCCTTTGGTAGTCTTCAATGTATAGCCAAGTTGTTTGGCCTTGTCGGGATAGTCTGTTATGATCCCATCAACACCCCAACTCTTCAACTCCTCCATTTCTTTCGGGTCGTTCACGGTCCATGGAATTACACGCATGCGTTTGGTGTGACAACTGCGTATCTCATCTTTTGAAAGGAGGTGAAACTCCGGACTGTAGATCGCTGGTGTGAAGCCGAGAGCTTTCAGGTTCTCATCGATCGTGTTAAGATTTTCGACAAGGGCAGACAACCGGACCTCCGGATGTTTTTCGTGCCAGTATTTCAATACCCGGAAATCGAACGACTGAATGACGACGCGATCCCAGGGAAGATACTGATCGATCAGGTTAAAGACGATGTCCGAAAATTCGGCCGGCTTCGGATGAAACTTGTTGTCGCCCTCGGGTTCACTCTTGATCTCTATATTATAGTCCACTTCATACAAAGCGTGTCCCTTGATGTAATCCTCAACCGTCATGATCACATCCTTGAGCAACGGCTTCGACACTTTCATTTTCTGTTGGTCGGGGAAACGTTCATTCACTTTGCTGCCCACGTCATACTTCGCAACATCCTTGTAGTTCATCTTATAGATGTTGTGTTTCTTTTCGTCCTTCTCTTTAATGGGATTGCCAAGAGTATCGAGACCTATCGCTGCAGTTACCCATCCTTCGTGCGAAACGACAACCTGGCCGTCTTTGGTAATGGCAAGGTCCATCTCTAATGTTGTGACGCCTGCATCGATAGCATACATGAATGCCGGAATGGTGTTCTCCGGCATCAGGCCTCGCGCACCGCGATGTCCCTGCACATCGAATTTAGGATTGAAGATCTGTGCGCTGGCGAGAGTGCACACGAGCAAAAAAACTGTCAAAACACTAAAACGCATGATCGAAATCGGACGCCTCCGGGCGGTTTTGGACATGAAATTCACGCAAATTAGCGGAAATCTTTCGCAAAACCAGCTGTAAGAAGGGCTGGGCTAACAGCAGACACGCCCATCGTATCGATGGCTGTTCGTCCCTGTAATAACAGTTATGGCCACCGCCTTAATAACCGTCGGTATTCAGACGATCAAATCGGCAATGGCCAACCCTGCGGAGGCTTTGAAACAAGATTAATCCCTTTGTATCATCATTCTCGGGCCACGTCCGCCACGTGGTCCGTTGTTCATTGGGTTAAGTTGTTTATTCAATGAATACGTGAAGCTGATCATGTAATATCTTCCAAGATTGTTGTATGTCGTCTGCTCCAGGTAGTTTACACTCGACTGTTGCGACACACTCAAACTCTTATCAAGCAAATTCACCACACCCAGCCTCAGCTCCCCGCTCTGCGCTTTAAAGAAGAACCGTGACACCGAAAGGTTCAACAACGGTATGTCCTGCCTGAAACCCGTAGTCTTGCTGTCGTACACCATGTAGTCGAATGCAGCATTGAGCTGATAATTCTTCAGCACCGTAAGATTCGTTTCGGCCGAATATGTTTTGTTGAAATACTCCTGGTCTTGCGGCTTCGTAGCTGCGGTAGACTCGTACGACGTTACCTGGTTGCTGAGGTTCGCGCTCAGATCAAGAGTAAAGAAATCTTTGAAGGTAAAGTTGTATCGTGCCTGGCCACCCATTGTTTGTTGTTGACTCGCAACTTCGTCCTGGTTCAACAACACCCGGTTGTTGCGGAGTGATGCCGTCGGGCCAATGTTGAACCGGCTGAATATCTTGCGAACAGGAAATCCAAAGTTCAGGTTTCCATTTACTGAGCTCGCATTCTTCACGTTCACCGGCATTGTGAGTGTCGACAGGTTAGGGTTGATCGTTTGAGCATACGAAATGGCATTCGCAGTGTACGTTGCATTCATGAACGCAAAGAACCCAACACCCTTCGCAGGATCGAACGTGTTGAAGTTGGCATTGAACCTGTGATTGTAACCGGGCTTAAGCTCCGGGTTACCCACCGACTGGTTGATCTGGTTCGTGGTGTTGTCGATCACCGGCTGTAATTGTTGAATACTGGGTTCCTGCATCGAAGTTTCGTATTCAAATCTTAAGTGTTTCAGTGCACTGAAATCATAATTCAAACGGGCGACGGGCAGGACGTTCTGAAAGGAACGGTTGATGTCAACTTCGCGCAACACCAGGCGGCCGTCGATAACTGTCTTTTGCCAGCTTGCTCCGAAAGAGAGATTGTACTTCGCACGATTGATCCTCATGCTAAGGCCGGGACGGTTGTACAAATAATTGCTGTTGTAAACGTTGCTCAACTGCATGTTCATCGTCTGCGTGCCGTTGTTCACGTCGTATACGTTGCGCTCCACCTGGTTTTGGTTGGTCCTGAAGTTGTAGGTGGCCTCGAGATATTTTCGTCCTCCGAGTGGCTCGATGTACGAAAAAGTTGTTCCGAGGGTCTGGTTGTTGGTCTTTTGGCTGTTCTCCTGTGCCACGTTTCGTTTCTCGCCCAGGCCCGTGTAAAACTCGTTCTCAGCTGTTAACTCTCCGTTGCTTTCGTTCTGCGCAACCACACCATTCACGTTCAACGAAAAGCTTCTGCCCTTTTTACGGAACCTGTGCCGGTACAAAAGGTTCGACGTTACGTTCAAGCCATCGCCGATCGTGGTATTGTTTGTGGCGCTGGTGTTTTGAAGAGCGTTGTCCGGCGTCATGGTACGGCTCTCGCTCAACGTCGACAGGCGAGTGTTGCTGATCGATGCGTTAGTGTTGAAGCGGATAGAGTTAGACGAGTCGATCTTGTGATCGATCGTGAAGTTCAGGCGGTGGTTCTCATTTTTGTTACGCGTCCTGCTGAACGAATTGAAGTTGTATGTCCCGTTGGGTATATAGTTGATCCGCTCTACGGTGCGATCGATATTCTGGTCGAGGTGATTGTAAAAGTAACTTCCGTTTATTTCGGTCTTCTTGCTTAGTGTGTTGTTGAAATTTAAACCGCCTGCATAATTCGTGAGCACACCGTTTTGGCGGCCACCGAAGTTCATCGGTACCCCGTTTTGATTGCCACCATCGAATTGAACCTGGATAGCTCCGCCGCCACCCATCAGTGCCTGCGATCCACCGGAGAAGTTCATGTAGTCGTTTATCGAGAAACCTTGTTCGTTCACGTTGTTGCCCATTCCGAGAAATGAAAGCTGTTTACCTTTGCTGAACCGATTGATGTTGGCGCGACCCTGGTACCTGTCGTTCGTTCCGATGCCTGCCATCATTGTGCCGAAGGCGCCGTTTCGTTTCTCGGGTTTAAGTTCGAGGTTGATTGTTTTCTCCCGTTGACCGTCGTCGATACCTGTGAATTGAGATTGCTCCGACTTCCGGTCGAACACCTGTACTTTATCTACTGCATCAGCCGGAAGATTCCTGGTTGCAAGTTTTGGATCACGACCAAAGAATTCCTTTCCATCTACAGTTACACGCTGAACCTGTTCGCCTTGCGCACGGACCGTGCCATCATTCTCCACATCGATGCCCGGCATCTTCTTTAGCAGGTCCTCGACGTTCGCGTTCGCCTTGGTTTTGAACGAACCCGCGTTGAACTCAATAGTATCTCTCTTTACTGTTACCGCCGCCTTTTCGCCTTGAACGACAACTTCATCGAGCTGTGTGGATTGTGGTTTAAGCCTCACTTTGCCGAGGTCTACATCGATCACCCCAGCGTCGGGTGCAACTATTTGTGTGTGCGTTGCATAACCGACGAACGACACTTTGAAAATATACCTGCCGTGTGCGATGCTCTTCAGTGCAAAAAAACCTTTCGTATCGCTCACGCCGAAATTCACGAGAGAAGAATCTTTTGCATTCAACAACATGATCGTTGCCGAAGGCAGTGGACTGTTCAGTGTGTCTGTCAGTGTTCCGGAAAGGTTGAACTTCTGTGCAAAAACAAACGAAGGGATTGTAAATAGGATAAGCAGTAAAGATCTCCTCATAAAAGCGCGGCCTTACATTATAATTTTCAACTAGTAACTTTTAATTCCTGATGATTACTCCGCCAGATCCACCCATTCTCTTCATCTGTTCATCCATCATCTTCCTGAATTCAGCCTGCGTCGTCTTTACACCACCCGATGGTGCCTTCAACTCATTCTTTTTCAGCGGCCGGAATACGACCTTCTTCGCAACGATCACACGTTCGCCATTGTTGATGTCGACCGCGAGAACGGTACCGGGAAGTGATTGATGTCTTTCGGGGCCGAGGAATGGACGGATCTTGTCGGTATACCATGCGGTGATCTCCATCTTTTGGTCGGGCCGTGATTCGTCGGTG
>DASRSO010000265.1:0-5708 GCA_035656375.1 Cyclobacteriaceae bacterium
GGTATCGGCGACACCGTGCGTATCATGGAGACACGCCCGTTGAGCAAGAACAAGCGCTGGAGACTTGTTGAAATAATTGAAAAAGCGAAGTAATCATGATAACGACAGAATCACGGCTCGTGGTGGCCGACAATAGTGGTGCAAAGGAAGTCCTTTGTATGCACGTGCTGGGTGGTACCAAGAGACGCTCCGCAAGCGTAGGCGACAAGATTGTTGTGACTGTAAAGTCGGCGCTCCCTACCAGCCAGGTTAAGAAAGGAACGGTATCGAAGGCCGTTATCGTGCGCACCACGAAAGAGATCCGTCGCAAAGATGGTTCTTACATCCGCTTCGAAGACAACGCAGCCGTGCTGCTCAACGCACAGGACGAACCCCGCGGTACCCGCATCTTCGGACCTGTTGCACGTGAGCTCCGCGAGAAGCAGTTCATGAAGATCATATCATTGGCTCCAGAAGTATTGTAATCATGGAAAGGAAATTCAATAAACAACCCAAGCTGAAGATCCGCAAAGGAGATCGCGTTAGGGTAATTGCCGGAAACGACAAGAAGAAAGAGGGACGTGTCCTCGAAGTGTTTCCTGAAAAGAACCGCGCCATTGTTGAAGGTATCAACATGGTGACTAAACATCAGAAGCCTTCTGCAGGAAAACCTGAAGGTGGCATCAAGAAAACTGAAGCCGCAGTGCACGTTAGCAATCTCGTGCTCATCGATCCTTCGTCTGGCCAGCCTACGCGCGTAGGTCGCAAGCTGAACGACAAGGGCGTGCTCCAGAGATATTCGAAGAAAACAGGTGAATTCATTAAGACGAATTCTTAAGAATAATTGACAATGGCAACACCAAGATTAAAGGAGAAGTACACGAAAGAGATCGTCGGCGCGCTGAAATCAAAGTTTCAGTACAAGTCGGTGATGCAGGTACCCCGTATCGAAAAAATTTGCATCAACAAAGGTATTGGTGCAGCTGTAGCTGATAAGAAACTGGTTGATGTTGGTGTTGAAGAACTCACAACGATCACCGGTCAGAAAGCCGTAGCTACAAGGTCGAAGAAAGATATCTCGAACTTCAAGCTTCGTGGAAACCAGCCGATCGGCGCGAAAGTCACTCTTCGCGGCGACCGCATGTACGAATTCCTCGACAGGCTTATGAACGTTGCCCTGCCCCGCGTACGCGACTTCAAAGGCGTTAGCGACAAAGGCTTCGACGGAAGAGGTAACTACACCCTTGGAGTGAAAGAACAGATCATCTTCCCCGAGATCTCGATCGATAAGGTTCAGAAGATCAACGGTATGGATATCACGTTCGTGACCACAGCAACTACAGATGAAGAGAGCTACGAACTGCTGAAAGCATTCGGGATGCCCTTCGTACAAAAGAATTAATAAGAAGTATGGCAAAATTATCAATTGTCGCCAGGACGAAGAAGAAGGAGGAGATGGTGAAGAAGTTCGCCGCCAAGCGTAAGGCTTTGAAAGAAGCCGGCAACTGGGCTGGTTTGGACAAGCTTCCCCGTAGCTCTTCGGCGGTACGTTTGCGCAATCGCTGCAAGCTCACCGGCAGGCCCCGCGGATACATCAGGAAGTTCGGCATCTGCCGTAACCAGTTCCGTTTGCTGGCCAACGAAGGCAAAATCCCCGGCCTGACGAAGGCTAGCTGGTAATAAAGCTTCGAAAAATGCCTCCCAGGGAGGTATTTAAAAATATGGTTGCTGAATACCCAGGTCCCCTGATCAAAGGGAGGAAACCAGGTAACAGTTTTGGATAACAAAAATTGTTAGGTATCTTTGCAGCCCGTTTCAAAAGAACGGGTTTGCATTTTATAGGATAGAAAATGAAGACAACGGATCCCATTGCAGATTATTTGACCCGGCTGCGCAACGCCATAAAGGCTCGCCACCGCGTCGTAGAAGTGCCCGCCTCCAACCTCAAGAAGGAGATCACGAAAGTATTGTTCGACAAGGGCTACATCCTCAACTACAAGTTCGAGGACACTGACAACAAGCAGGGCAAGATCAGGATTGCGCTCAAGTACAACCCGGAGACCCGCGAATCTGCGATCAACACGCTTCGTCGTGTCAGCTCGCCTGGTTTGAGGCAGTATAAGCCATCAACGGAGCTTCCCAAGGTCCTCAACGGTCTTGGCATCGCCATCCTCTCCACTTCGAAAGGTGTGGTAACGGATAAGGAAGCCCGTGTGATGAATGTTGGTGGAGAAGTATTGTGTTACGTCTATTAATCGATCACAGTCATGTCACGAATTGGAAGAAAACCGATATCCCTGCCGAAAGGCGTTTCTGTAGCATTCAATGCTTCAGATCGTAAAGTGACCGTGAAGGGTCCCAAGGGTGAATTGAAACAGGTACTCGAGCCTGACTTCAAAGTAACAGTGAGCGGCGAGTCAGTTGAAATTGCCCGTCCTACTGAACAGAAAAGACATAAGTCGCAGCACGGTCTTTATCGCGCGCTCATCGCGTCGATGGTAGAAGGTGTTAGCAAAGGGTATCGCCGCGAGATGGAACTCATCGGCGTTGGTTACAAAGCTTCAGCTCAGGGTAACGTGCTTGAACTTAGCATCGGGTATTCGCACAACGTGTTTGTAGCGATCCCCGGCGAGTTGAAGCTCCAGGCGGTACAGGAAAAAGGTCAGAACCCCATGATCATCCTTGAAGGCATCGATAAGCAGTTGATCGGCCAGGTTGCTGCGAAGATCAAGTCGCTGAGGAAAGTTGAGCCTTACAAAGGCAAGGGTATTCGCTATGTTGGTGAGTTTGTTCGTAGAAAAGCTGGTAAGGCAGCTGCTAAATAATTGAAAGCGTTATGAGTAACATCAAAACAAAAGCGGGAGCAAGGCAACGGGTTAAGATGAGAGTGCGCAACAAGATTGAAGGCACTACATCGGTTCCACGTCTCTCAGTTTTCAAAAGCAACAAGGCGATCTACGCACAGGTGATCGACGACTCAAAGAGCCACACTATTCTTTCGGTTTCTTCAACAGAACTCGACAAGAAAAGCACGGTGAAGATCGAGACTTCGAAAGCTGTTGGTAAGAAACTGGCAGAAAGAGCAATTGCAGCAGGTATCAGCTCGATCGTATTCGATCGTAACGGATACCTCTATCATGGAAATATTAAGGCTTTGGCTGAAGGAGCCAGAGAAGGTGGATTAAAATTCTAAGAATACAGCATGACACAGAGCAACGTCAGCACGGTTAAAGCCAGCGAGATCGACCTCAAAGAAAAGGTAGTTGCCATCCAGCGCGTAGCGAAGGTGGTAAAAGGTGGTCGCCGCTTCTCATTCGCAGCCATTGTTGTGGTTGGCGATGGAAACGGGGTAGTAGGATACGGTCTTGGTAAGGCCAACGAAGTAACCGATGCAATCACTAAAGGCATCGACGACGCGAAAAAGCACCTCGTGAAGGTGCCGATCATCAAAGGAACTGTTCCTCACGAGTCGATCGGTAAGTTCGGTGGTGGATTCGTCCTGCTGAAGCCCGCTTCTCCTGGTACTGGTGTTATCGCAGGTGGTGCGATGCGTGCCGTGCTCGAAAGCGCCGGCGTACACAACGTGCTTGCGAAGTCGAAAGGATCTTCGAACCCGCACAACGTGGTGAAGGCTACTTTCAAAGCGCTTACTACAATGCGTGATGCTTATACCATCGCTCGTAACAGAGGTGTTGAATTGTCAAAAGTTTATAACGGCTAACGATCATGGGAAAAGTTAGAATCACCCAAACCCGTTCTACTATCAAGCGTCCCGAAACCCAACTGAGGACTATCCAGTCGCTCGGGCTCGGCAAACCGGATGCATTTGTGGAAGTTGAGTACACGCCCCAGATACAGGGCATGGTTAGAAAAGTAAGTCATTTGGTGTCCGTAACGGAAATAAAATAATGAAACTGCATACACTTAAGCCTGCAACAGGTTCGACAAAGACAAACAAGCGCCTCGGAAGAGGCCAGGGCTCAGGTGGTAGCACTGCGGGTCGTGGTCACAAAGGTGCTCAGTCGCGCTCAGGTTATCACAAGAAATTCGGTTTCGAAGGTGGTCAGATGCCCCTTCAGCGCCGTATTCCCAAGTTCGGTTTCAAGAACAACAATAAGATCATCTTCAAGAGTGTGAACCTCGATGCTATCGAAGAACTCGCACAGAAGATCAAGGCTGCCGACATCAGCGTACAGGTGCTTGTTGACAATGGTATTGTTGGCAAGAAAGACAAAGTGAAGGTGTTGGGCCGCGGAGAACTGAAATCAAAAGTCAATGTTTCGGCACACGCTTTCTCTGAAACTGCTACAGCAGCAATCCAGAAGTCAGGCGGAACTGCAACAACAATCAAATAACGATGCGATTTTTTAAGACGATAGCTAACATCTTTTCGATTGAAGACCTTCGTGTCAGGATCCTGAACACTATCGGGTTCCTGATCATCTTCAGGCTTGGGTCTTATATCGTGTTGCCCGGTGTCGATCCGAACTTGCTGACCAACGCCAACCAGGCTGGTATCTTCGACCTGTTGAATACCTTCCTCGGTGGTTCGTTCAGCCGCGCTTCAATCTTTGCGCTCGGAATCATGCCTTACATCTCTGCTTCGATCGTGGTGCAGCTGCTCACAGTAGCCGTTCCCCGTTTCACCAAGCTCCAGAAAGAAGGCGACAGCGGCCGTAAGAAACTTAACCAGTGGACACGTGTACTTACGATCCTTATCACCAGTGCACAGTCTTATGCTTACCTGAGAGCAACAATCAACGCCGAGGCGATCATTCAGCCCGGTATGTTCTTCACAGTGTCATCGATCTTCATCCTCGTAGCCGGAACAATGTTCTGTATGTGGTTGGGCGAAAGGATCACCGACAAGGGTATCGGTAACGGTATCTCAATGCTGATCATGATCGGTATCGTATCAAGGTTCCCTGCAGCTATCTACCAGGAAGCTTTCGAGAACAAGGGTATGAACGGTGCGCTGTTATTCATTCTTGAATTGCTTGTGCTGTTCTTTATCGTGGTGGGTGTAATTGCCCTTACACAAGCAACACGCCGCATCCCTGTTCAGTACGCTAAACAGGTTGTCGGAAATAAATTGTATGGTGGCAAACGCGATTTCATTCCGCTGAAGTTGAACTCTGCGGGTGTTATGCCGATCATCTTTGCACAGGCATTGATGTTCCTGCCTCCACTGCTTGCAGGTATCTGGAGAGATACTGACATCGGGGCATCGATCGGAAGTACGTTCGCGGACTTCACCTCGTGGCAATACAACTTGTTGTTTGGCTCGTTGATCCTGGTGTTCACATTTTTCTATACCGCAATCACCGTTCCATCGAACGACATCGCGGATAACTTGAAACGAAACGGTGGTTTTGTTCCCGGTATCAAACCCGGTAAGCAGACAGCCGAGTTCATAGATGGAATTTTATCAAAGATTACTCTGCCCGGCGCTATTTTCCTTGCAATGATCGCCATCCTTCCTGCATTCGCTGTGAAGGCCGGTATCTCGCAGAACTTCGCGTACTTCTATGGTGGAACGTCGCTGTTGATCCTTGTAGGTGTTGTTCTTGACACACTGCAGCAGATCGAAAGCTACCTCCTCATGAGGCACTACGAAGGGATGATGAAATCAGGAAGAGTAAAAGGACGTTCTCAGTTTGGTAATGCGGCCTGAGTTGAATGGTTCACCTCAAGACGGAAGATGAAATTCAGTTAATCCGCGAGAGCGC
>DASRSO010000266.1:0-15015 GCA_035656375.1 Cyclobacteriaceae bacterium
TCATCCTGCTGTGCAAAAGCACCAAAGCTAATGGCGAGCAGCAGGGTTAATGTTGTCACTATCTTTTTCATAGATCAATGTCGTCCAGGATGTCTTCTTCAACAGAATATTCCATACTTGAGTAGACGTCTTGTTCCAGGGCGTCCAGTTCATCGGTGGTCCAGTCGCTTTCATCTTCGTGATCAACATCCGAAGCGTATGCGTTGTCGAGGTATAGGGCGATCTGGTTGCTATCGATCTTATCGAGCTCGCTTTCAATAGAAGCGGCGGGCCTGAACCAGATAAGGGCTGCTATGAGCATTGCGGCTACAGGAACAGCATACTTTACCACCGGTACAAAGTAGGATTTCTTCGGCTCTTTGGCCATTCGGGCCTGGATAACGGCCGGCAGTTCCTCGAAGTATCCATCGGGTACTTTGAAGATGTTCTTTTTCGGGATGTCGTCGAGTTTCTTCATGGCCTTACCTTGTTTGACAATTGTTGTTGCGGGAGGTTTAATCTACTCATTGATAAAATCTTCAATTTTTTTCACAGCGTGGTGATAGCTTGCCTTAAGGGCGCCCACGCTGGTGTTTGTTATCTCGGCGATTTGCTCGTAGGACATATCGTCGAAGTATTTCATATTGAACACAAGTCGCTGTTTATCAGGCAGTTTCAGTAACGCCTTTTGCAGCTTTTTCTGGATCTCGTCTGCGTCTATATCGGCCGCGGAGTCTATTTTAGCACTCAGCTCCGGCCCGATGTCGTCGATGGGCAGGAAGAACCGCCGCCGTTTTTTGTTCAGGAAGTTTAGGCACTCGTTTGTTGCGATGCGGTAGATCCAGGTAAACAGTTGTGCGTCTTCCCGAAACCTGTCGATTGCGTTATTGACCTTGATGAAGACTTCCTGGGTGAGGTCGTCGGCGTCGTCGTGGTCGATAACCATTTTACGAACATGTCGATATACCCGTTCCTGATACGAACGTACCAATAAATTAACACCATAACTTCTGGTTTCAGGGTTACGGATCTTTTTTAAGAGATCACTGTCTTCCATGCACGATGACGGAAGTTAGACAATAGAAATTAGTCGGGGTTTAAACGGCAGAAGGTAATTTGTTCTGATTTGGGTTCTGATTTTCTGTGGATTGAAGATTCAGACAGACCATGGAGATGTTCTGAAGTGTTTACCAACCGGGTCAAATGATCGCTCTCGGTTGTACAGGATCATTTGACTTGCTGATATCAGAACCTGGAACCCAGAAAAAAAGACCCGCTACATCTTCGACAGGCTATCACAAAGCAACTCGTACTGCTCTTTCGAATGCGCCGGAAAATTCGCAAACCTCAACTGTGTCGCTTTCGCTTTCCCATATCCGTCGCCGGGGTAGAGTCCTATCGGTTGAAGGGTTTTGTTTATGTGTTCTGTCTGAGTTCCCGTCTCCGCAACAATAACAGTCTGTGATCGAAGTGTTGGGTCTTGCACGAATGGTTTTGCGAAGCTGAGTTTTTCAAGTGTCTGGTAAAGCAACGCTGCCTTGTAGTTTGTTTCCTGTCGGATTGCGGTGAGGCCGCGTTGAAGGAAGTCGCCCGTAACTTTTGCAAGTAGATAGATGCCCAAAACGTTTGGTGTTTCGGGAGTTTGATTTTTTGTCGACATACTAACGAGCGAAGGCAATGAGTGATAAGAGCCGGCAGAAATTCCTTTCGACAGCAGTTCGTCTGATTTGGCGAGGCAACGATCGTTGACGATCCATACGCCGAGACCTGCAGGTAATCCGAAACCTTTCTGGACCGAAAAGAACAGCATGTCGATCTTATTGAAATCGAATTTAGGGTAGGGAAGAGACGACACGGCATCGACTGCTATCAATGCCTTTGGATATTTATCCCTGAATGAATGGATGAAATCAAGTGGTAGTGAAACACCGGTACTTGTTTCGTTGTGCGTAAGGCCGATCAGTTCCGGGTCGCCCGTCGGAACAGGAACACTTTCGAAACCTTTGCCATCGGCGACCTCTACTTTTAATGGATGTTTGTTTAGTTGTTGTGCGATCTCGAAATACTTTTTTGAGAAGGCTCCATTCACAAAGTGTAGCGATTGATCAACAACAAGAGATTGAAGCGAGCGTTCCCATATTTCCGTTGCCGACCCCGTGAATACGATGTGAAAACCGTTTGGGATATGAAGAAGCTCCGTGAGGCCGCTCACAGCTTCGCGATAGATTGATTCAAATTCCTTACTCCGGTGCGATATCGAAGGAATGCCGGTTTTGAAAGCAACTTTGGCATGACTTTCGGTGGTGACGTAAAGCTGAGAAGGACCGGGAGTAAAATTGATTTTCATCGTTTGTTGGGTGACCACAAGTAATAAAAAAAGAGAAAGAAATCAAGAGGTGCACAATTGGAAGATTTGTGTACGTTTGAATTAGAAATCCCACTCGGATCTGGGACATGTTCGCTGAACCGAACAATAAAACCAATACCGGGTAAAGTCGACGGACAAAACCAGGCCTCACTCTGAAGATTTAATCGCTTCAGGGCCTCGCCCAAAAAGCAGGATAACAGTGGAAGGTTGCGGCTGAAGGCGACCCAAAACTTGTCTTTTAGGGGTTCAGCACCTCTCCAGGTCTTGAGTGGTTTTCTATTTTTAATAAAGTACGCGGAACTTGATGGTGTCGTCGATTTCGCGGAGCCTCTTGATCACATCCTTATCATATTCCTTATTGATGTCCGTGATCACATAGCCAATATCCTCGGTCGTCTTGAGATACTGCCCCACAATATTAATTCCTCCTTCTGCCAACACCTGGTTTATCTTGGCCAAAATTCCCGGGACGTTATTGTGAATGTGTATCAGCCTGTGTGCGTTCTTCAATATCGGCAACGTCAGGTTCGGGAAGTTCACTGCATTCGATGTGCTCCCTGTGTTGATGTAGTCAAAGAACTTCGCCGAAACAAAGTTACCAATGTTCTCCTGCGCTTCCGCTGTACTGCCACCAATGTGCGGCGTCAGTATCGTGTTCGGCAACCCTCGCAGTTCCGATACAAACTCTTCGTTGTTGCTCACCGGCTCGTAAGGATACGTATCGATCGCACAACCTGCGATCTTCCCGCTCAGGATATTCGCTTTAAGTGCAGCAATGTCTACCACGTGGCCACGGCATAGATTGATGAAGATCGCGCCCTTCTTCATTTGTGAGAACTCACGTTCAGAGAAGAGGTTTGTGTTCGCATCCCGTCCATCGACATGCAACGAAACTACGTCGGCAACCTCAAGCACTTCTTTCATCGACTTGCACTTGATCGCATTTCCGAGCGACAGCTTTTCTTCTGTATCGTAGTAAAGAACAGTCATGCCCAGGTTTTCGGCGATCACCGAGAGTTGAGTACCGATGTTGCCATACCCAATTAGCCCCAGCTTCTTTCCACGTATCTCAAAACTTCCCTTAGCAGACTTGTCCCACACACCTTTGTGCATCTTGGTCGACTTATCGGGTATGCCACGGATAAGCATGATCATTTCACCAATGGCAAGTTCAACAACCGAACGGGTGTTGCTGAAAGGAGCATTGAATACAGCCACACCTTTTTTGGTAGCATTTACAAGATCGATCTGGTTTACGCCGATACAGAATGCTCCGATCGCCATCAGTCGATTGGCATTCTCCAGGACTTTTGCTGTTACCTGTGTCTTCGATCGGATACCAAGCACTGACACGTTTTTGATCCTTTCGCAAAGTTCATCTTCGGTCATAGCAGCAGGGTAGGTCTCCACGTTGAAGCCCTCTGCACGTAACGCATCTACAGCTACCTGGTGAACATTTTCCAGCAGGAGCACATTGATGCGGTTCTTGGGGTACGAAATCGCAGTATTCATTTTATTGAGGTAGAGAAACTCATCGAGACTTGGTGCAACGTGATCGGCATTTGCCAGCACATTCTCCCGCTCGATGTTCTCTGTGAAAGCGTAAAACTTATTGGCCAGTCCAGACTTCTTGATCTCATAGTCCGTATAGCCGTCTCCAATAACGTATACATCGCCGGGCAGGTTGAGCTTTTTCAATTGTTCAACCTTTCCATTGTTTGCCGATAATGGATTCTCTTCATCGAAGCCTATTACATTGCCCTGCTCATCAAACATGAACTGGTTAGCAAAGATATTCTCCGCCCTGATACCATACTCCGTAACGATCGGCTCAATGAAAGTGTGGAAGCCGTTGGATATGATAAAGATCCGGTCGGCATGCGATGTAAAGAAGTCCTTGTTGCGTACGAACGACGCCGATACCTTATCCTTGAGGGCAGAAATTAGCTGCGACAGGTGCCGTTTGTTGGGTGACAGTATCTTCAGGCGTTGCTCGAGCGATTCACGAAACGACAACGAGCCATCCATGCCTTTATTGGTGATCTGTTTGATCTGCTCTTTCAGGTTTTCCCGGTCGGGATGACTGTCGAGAGAGATCTCCGCGAGAACGTCGAATGCTTCGACCTTTGTAAAAGTGCTATCGAAATCGATTACGAAGAACTTATTCGGCGTCATAGGATGTTACGAGGCCGTAAAGGTACAAAACCCATAGGGAAACTAGACAACTATCGCATCATCAAAATCTTTGAAGCTGCATTGATCTGTTCCGAATAAGCGTTGATCGCTTTTGCAGCATTCTCAATCTGAACCTGGGCCGTCTTCCAATCCCTTTGTTCGATCGCCTCACGAATACCTGGCAGCGTCTTCACACCATAGCCCGTATAAAATCCCGGTGCATAGATCGAATGCCTGAACCATGGACGCATGGGCAGACCGTCTGTGATCAGCAACTTTTGTTCTGCCTGGTAAAGCATCTTGTTGAGATTATTCAGGTTGGTGTTAGGCTTCGGATTTGCTGCATACAGCTCTGCGAATTTGTTCGAAGCATCTTCAAGACCAGCAAGTGCATTCTGAAGACTTGAGAAATTCAGGAACGGAACAGCATCTTTCTTTGCAGGAACGACAAACTTTTGAGTGGGATCGTTTGCCTGTATGTATCGCTTCTCGTCGATCATCTGGTTCTCAACCTCGGTAGTTTCACGGGTATTGTCGAGCAATGTCATTACTTCAGTCATGTAACCATTCACGGTTTTGTAGAACGGTTTGAAATCGAACGGAAGTACGTCGGCATTCGCAACACGCATAGTCATGCGACCCGCAGTTTTTACGAGTGCAACACCGTAGTCGAATTTGGGATCTTTGAAGCGCACATAGAGATCGTACGAATCGTACACGGAGTGATATTCGCCACCATCGTCTTCACCTCCGAAGCCGATGTTCAGTGATGGAATGCCGAGGTGTTGAATGAATGGAGTGTAATCGCTGCCAGAACCAAGTGCACTAAGCGGCAGAGAAGTGCGCGAAAGTGCATCCTTCTTCGCTTTGGTGTTTGCAGCCATTGCAGCGTCGACAGCTTTACGACGCTCGAGGACATTGACGCCGGTTTGCGGGTCGATCACATCGCGGCCAGCTTCGTTTACAAGTTTCTCGAGCGTATGCGATCCGCCAGCTCCGAAGAAGCCGCGGCCGTTGCCATCCGAGTTGATATAGATAACAGCCTTCTGTTGCAGTTCCTCAGCATGATGCTCGGCCCATTCGGTTGAACCGATGAGACCGGGTTCTTCACCATCCCAGCCTGCGAAGATGATCGTACGTTTTGGCTTCCAGCCAGTCTTCATGAGTTCGCTGAGTGCGCGGGCTTCTTCCATTACGGCAACCATTCCGCTGATAGGATCTGCAGCCCCGTTCACCCATGCGTCGTGGTGATTACCGCGGATGACCCATTCGTCGGGCAACTCGCTGCCGGTAATCCTTGCGATCACGTTATGACAGTCTACCATCTTCCAGTCGAACTGGAGTTTCAGATGAACTTTAGCGGGACCGGGACCGATGTGGTATGTGAAAGGCAGGGCGCCTCTCCAACGTTCGGGTGCGACGGGACCGGTAAGAGCGCGAAGTAATGGCTCAGCATCTTTGTATGAGATCGCTATAACGGGGATCTTGATCAGGTTGGTTGCGGCAGATTGCTCGAGGCGTTTGGCATCGGCGGTAGCGCCAATGTTTGGAGTTAGCGGATCACCGGGGTACACGGGCATATCGAGCACCGAACCGCGCTGTGCACCGTTCGGGTTTCTGAAAGGACCTTTGGGATACACATCACCCTGGAAGTATCCGTCCTGCATCGGGTCGGAGTAAATGATACAGCCCACTGCGCCGTGTTCTTGCGCAACTTTAGGCTTTATACCTCGCCACGATCCGCCATATTTTGCGATAACGATCTTTCCTTTTACGTCGATGCCAAGTCGTTCGAGTTGTTCGTAGTCGGCGGGAATGCCATAGTTTACAAACACGAGGTCACCGGTAACATCTCCATCGGCCGACCATGCATTGTACACGGGAAGTTGTTCTTTACTGGGTGCCGAAGTGGCGTCTTCTTTCAATGTTGGCTCCACGAGGCCAGCCTTGTATGACGAAGGGCCGGTCATTTCCAGCACGCGAACTTTAGGGGTAGGGAAGAGGACCTTGTAGGTTTCTATCTGCGCATCGTAGCCCCATGCTTTAAACTGGTCGCGCATGAATTCAGCATACTCCTTGCCGCTTTGCGAACCCAGGTGGTGCGGCTTCGCGGTAAGTTTCTTCATCCATTCCTGCAGATTGGATGCTTTAAGATATGTATCGAATTGTTCTTCGGCTTTGATTTCTTTTTCGGCGTTCTCCTTTGTGAAGCCTGTGATAGATTTGGTTTGCGCAATGACGGTGAGAGGTAAGGCGCAAGCAGCAACCAATAGATATTTCATCATTTCATGTTTTTATAGTCTTCGCGAACAGGTGAAAAGGTGTCGATAACAAACACATCGGTGATTGCTTTCGCACCGTGGAGTACATTCGATGGAACAACACAACCCTGGCCGGGGCCAAGAATTCTTTTCTCACCATTCAGGGTAAACTCGAGCTGACCGGAGATCACATCCACCGTTTGTTCGTGAACGTGTTGGTGGATCGGCGCTTCGCTGCCGGCTTTAATGTTCCAGTGAGCGATTGTCATTGTTGCTGAATGAAAGAACTTTCCCTTGAAACCGGGGAAAGGTTCTTTAACAGCAATGTTGTCGATGTCGATGAACGCCATGCTACTTCTTTTTACGTGCAATTACTTTTTCTGCGGCCGTCACGATGTTAGAAGGGCTTAAGCCATACTTCTTCAGCAACTCCGTGGGAACACCACTCTCGCCAAACGAATCATTTACTGCAACGTACTCCTGTGGTGCGGGATTGAAGCGTGAAAGCACCTGTGCTACGCTATCGCCCAGGCCACCGTTGATCTGGTGCTCTTCACAAGTAACCACGCAACCTGTTTTGCCGACTGAATTCAATATCGCTTCAACATCGAGCGGCTTTATCGTGTGCATGTTGATCAGCTCAACGCTGATGCCTTTCTCTGCCAGGGCAGCTTCGGCCTCAACAGCCTGCCACACCATATGTCCACAAGCAATGATGGTAACATCTTTCCCTTCGATCATCTTATCGGCTTTACCGATCTGGAATGGGCGACCGGCTGTAAAGATCGGCCAGTTTGGTCTTCCGAAGCGAAGATATACGGGCCCAATGTGTTCACCCAGTGCCAGCGTTGCCACTCTTGTCTGCGCATGATCTGCCGGAACGATCACCGTCATTCCCGGCAACATCTTCATCATACCAATGTCTTCAAGGATCTGGTGCGTAGCGCCATCTTCTCCCAAAGTCAACCCTGCGTGCGAGGCACAGATCTTAACGTTCTTTCCTGAATACGCTACCGACTGACGGATCTGGTCGTACACGCGACCGGTCGAGAAGTTTGCGAAAGTTCCTGTGAAGGGGATCTTGCCGCCGATGGTCATCCCGGCAGCAATGCCGATCATGTTCGCTTCAGCAATACCGATCTGGAAAAAACGATTCGGGAATTCCTTCTTGAACGCATCCATCTTCAGCGAACCGGTGAGATCCGCGCAAAGCGCTACTACATTAGGATTTGCTTTTCCGAGCTCATGCAATCCAATACCAAACCCGGAACGTGTGTCTTTTTTTTCTGTAAACGTGAACTTGGTCATATCAGTAGTCTCCTAATGTTTCTTCGAGTTGTGCCAATGCCTTTTTCAATTCTTCATCGTTCGGTGCAACGCCGTGCCACTTGTGCGACCCCATCATGTAATCGACACCATATCCCATGGCGGTTGTCATAAGGATCAAAATTGGCTTGCCTTTACCGGTCATCGACTTTGCCTTCTCGAGCGTTGCAATCATCTCTTCGAGGTTGTTGCCGTTTGCTGTAATGACTTCCCAGCCGAATGCTTGCCATTTTGCTTTGAGATCTTTCAGGTCGAGGATGTCCTTCACAGGGCCGTCGATCTGTTGGCCGTTATAGTCGATCGTAGCTACGAGGTTATCAACCTTGTTGTGGGCTGCATACATAGATGCTTCCCATACCTGGCCTTCCTGCTGCTCGCCATCGCCCATCAGGACATACACGAGCTTGTCGTCGCCGTTCAGCTTTTTGGTGAGGGCGGCGCCGATCGCTACGGAAAGGCCCTGTCCCAGCGAGCCGGAAGCGACACGGATACCGGGGAGGTGTTCGTGTGTTGCGGGATGTCCCTGCAGTCTTGAATTCATCTTCCGGAACGTTGCGAGCTCTTTTGCGTCGAAGTATCCCGAGCGCGCCAGGGTCGAATACCATACCGGCGAGATGTGACCGTTGGAGAGGAAGAAGAGGTCTTCTCCTTTCGCATCGAAGTTAAAGTGATTGTTGTGCCTCAGTACTTTAAAGTACAGTGCTACAAAGTATTCTGTGCATCCTAAAGAGCCGCCGGGGTGTCCCGACTGGCAGGCATGTACCATCCTTACAATGTCGCGCCTGATCTGAGATGAAATTCGTTTGAGTTGAGGTAGGTCGTAGGTTTCAGCCATTATCAAATTGATTGATAGTAGCTGCGAATATAGAAGGATTTATTTCTTCTTCTTTACTGCCTGGCGCTTAGCTGGTCTATCTTTTACCGGGGGCTTTGCAAAGTTTACATTTGCTTTCTCGGCGAGGATCTGGCTGGCGTGATTTTTCGTGTCGACCTTTTCGATGATCTCCTGGATCTTGCCTTTTTCGTCGATTACAAACGTTGTACGGAGCGTGCCCATGTACTTGCGTCCATACATCGATTTCTCACCCCACGTTCCATATTTTTCGTGAACAGTCTTGTCGGTATCCGCAAGCAGGCTGAACGGCAGCTCTTCCTTCGCGATAAATTTCTGGTGCGATTTCTCGTCGTTGGTGCTTACGCCCAACACAACATATCCCTGCTTCAGTAGTGTCTTGTAGTTGTCGCGGAGACTGCAGGCTTCGGCAGTGCAACCGGGTGTCATATCATTGGGATAAAAGTAGAGTACCACCTTTTTTCCTTTGAAGTCTGAAAGGCTTACGGGTTTGCCATTCTCGTCTTTTGATGTGAACTGCGGTGCGGCGTCACCTACTTGAAGCTTCATGCGTTAAGGAATTCGTTTCTTAAAGATAGACTCATTCCCTGCATTGTCCACAACTTTGAACTCGAAATCTCCCTTGAGCGGAATTGCCCGGTCCATGCGTTCGGAATACAATATGCCGGTCTTGTAGTCGTAGGTCATCAACAGCCATTGACCGTTGATGCTGGCTTCAAAATACGAAATTCCGGAGAGGTCGTCGCGGATCTTCAGCCGGGCCACCGAATTGTTGATCGTTATCGGCCTCACGGTGGGTGCAATCGTATCGTACATGATTGTAAACTGGCCGAGCGACAGCGAGCTGAAATTCACCTTACCATTCTTCCAGTTGCCGTTCATGAATGTGTAGCCATTTCCGTCTACACGATAGACGCCGAGCGCCTTGTTCTGGTCGTATTGTCGTTGAGGCTTCAATTGAATGTTCACCGAACGTCTTAAAGGCGTAAGGCGGCTGCCGATCGTGAAAGTTTCCCGTGCCGTCGAATCGTAGTTAGTTGACAGGAACAGTGTGTCGTACAACGAAGCAGAGGGGAAGTCAACATCGATAAGGTTGCCGTAATACCTGTACGGAACACCGGAAGGTACGCGGTCGCGGAAGTTCGAAACCCATGTGCCGGAACATGTAACAATTGAATCTGGTTGATACTTGTTGAGGTCGATCAAAAACACATTGCGTGCACGTGCGGAATATGAAGGGCTTACAGCCTGTACTCTTCCATTGGAATACACCTGCACCGCGCCCGACAAGCTGCTCTCGTCGGCGGGTTCGCACATGTTTACATTCAATGTAAGCACACTGCCAGACACATCTGTAGTAAGAGGGCGAATGATCGTCTCATTGAACTCCGTATTCTTCGATGGTGGTGAAGCCTTCAGTGTCGCGAATATCGACGAGCTATTTCCGTGATAGTCGATCAAACGTATCTCGACGTCGACGTCTTGATCTCTTACTTCGATGCCATTCTTCATCACCGTGCCTTTATAGTAGGGCAGGGGGTTACCATCATCAACATATAGTTTATTGAATCGATAGCCCCTGGTTTCCATCGTGTGGAAATCCATCAACGCAAGAATGTTGCGCGTGTCGGCAAAAGTGATCTTGTCGATCTTTTGCGTGAATACTTTTTGGTTGTTTGCAAACACTTCGATCAGGTTAATACCAAACCTGAACTTCGAGTTCTCCTGTTTGTCGTGCGCAAGCACTTCAAGGCCGATCCTTCCGTTGGCAAGTATCGGTTGATTGAGAACGTAGTCTTTGCCTTTTCGCTGCACGAAATATTCGAACCTCCCAAACTGGTCGTTCACACGCGAGTCGAAGCTCATGGTGCGGAATGCGATCTTCTGCGGAAGGGGCGGTGTATGGTCCTGGATCTCATTGAAGTTGAGCGTCATCGGGTTGAGCGCCTCTTCGTTGGCGCTTCTCAGTTCAAAGTGCAGGTGAGGGCCACCCGAGCCACCAGTGTTTCCGGATTTGGCAATGATCTCGCCTTTCTTTACGGGGAACTCGCCCGGCTTGAAAAACAAGTCGACCTCCGATTGTTTCCTGCGATAACGTTCTTGTAAGACGTGCTCGGCAATCGGCCCCTGGAATTCGTTAAGGTGGGCATACAGCGTACCACGCCCGTCGGGATGTCGCACATAGAGAACCGTTCCGTAGCCTCCTGTTGCCACGGTAGCGCGGTAGATGTAACCGTCGTTAGCGGCAACAACGGGCTGACCGATGCCTTCGGTGTCGATGTCGAGGCCGGCGTGGAAGTGAGTGGCCCGAAGCTCACCCATGGTGCCGGTGAGCATGGCGCGACGGCCGGCGTTCAATGGAAAAACGTACCCTTCGGGCAGCTTAACTTCGTTTAGTGAAGCGAGTGATATAGAGGTGGAGTCAGATTGAGCCCACAGTGCACTGGATAAAAAAACAAGAAAACCTACGCTACTTAACTTCGAACTCCAACAATTTCTCATTTTCTATATACGCGGATAATTTATCGCCAACTACAACAGGTCCAACACCCTTTGGAGTTCCGGTGAAGATCAGGTCGCCTGTACGAAGTGTGAAAAATTTTGACAGGTAACTGATGATCACATCAAACGGGAAAAGCATGAGGCTCGTATTGCCTTGCTGTTTTAATTGTCCGTTTACCTCCAGTTTAAAATTTATATTGGTTAAATCTTTATATGAGCTCACAGGCAAAAAACGGTCCGAAATGGGAGCCGAACCATTGAAGCCTTTTGCGATGTCCCAGGGGAGGCCTTTGTCCTTGGCTTTCTGCTGGAGATCGCGCGCTGTGAAGTCTATACCTACACCAATTGCGTCGAAATAATTCCCCGCAAATTTAGGCTCGATGTTCTTTCCTTCCCTGGAGATCCTCAATACCAGCTCTACTTCGTGGTGAATGTCCTTACTGAACTCGGGGTAATAGAAGGGGGCATTGTTTTTGATTACGGCCGTATCAGGCTTGGTAAAGATGACCGGCTCGTCGGGGCGTTCGTTGTTGAGTTCCTTGATGTGCTCGGCGTAGTTGCGGCCGATAGCAAATATTCTCATGAATCCGTTATCCTTTATTAGGTTCTGTGGTTTCTGTAAAAATAGAACAAATTTTGATATACGATTCCTAACTTTACACGACTAAACATTCCAGCAGTATGTTCAGAAGAACACTAATCATTTTAATATCCGTCACCCTTATATATTCCTGCGCCACTGTTCCCGTAACTGGCCGCAAACAACTCAACCTCGTAGCCCAGGACGAGATCATTGCACAGTCGGCCCTCGAGTACAAGAAGGTGTTGGCCGAAAGCAAGCTGTCGAACGACCAGGCGCAGGTTGCTATGATCAAAAACGTAGGAGCGAAGATCCAATCAGCTGTTGAAGACTACATGGCTCAGAAAGGCGCATCCGACCAGCTCGCAGGGTTCAAGTGGGAGTTCAATCTCATACAGGACGACAAAACTGTGAACGCATGGTGTATGCCCGGTGGTAAAGTAGCCTTCTACACTGCCATCCTTCCTATCTGTAAAGATGAGGCCGGTGTTGCGATAGTTATGGGTCACGAGGTTGCCCACGCGATTGCCAACCACGGTCGCGAGCGTATGAGCGAAGCCATGCTCGCCAATGGTTTGTTGAGCGGCCTTAGTGCTGCGATGGGTCAGAACCCTACACTCGCACAGGAGCTGTTGCTTCAGTCACTCGGTATCGGCGCCAACGTGGGAATGCTCAAGTTTTCACGCGAGCACGAATCGGAAGCCGATCACATCGGTTTGATATTTATGGCGATGGCTGGCTACGATCCAAATGAAGCACCGAAGTTCTGGGAAAGAATGGCGGCTCAGTCTGGCGGTGGCGCTCCGCCGGAGTTCCTTTCAACTCACCCTTCACACGAAACGAGGATCAAAGACCTGCAAGGGTGGATCCCCGAAGCTGAAAGCTATCGCAAGAAGAGGTAGTTAATGCTCATTATTAATGATTAATGATTAATGCTCATTGATCATCATTGGCGATTTACCGTCGGTGATGATCACCTTTGCATTGTTCGATGTTACCAGCTCTTGTAATGTCTTTACTCCATTCCATTTTATCAGGTCCTCGCTCAGGCTTTCGCTGATCGTCTTGTTGTAATTCTTGATTGCTTCCGCTTCGATCTGCATTCGTTCCGCTTCTTTCTTCTGCTTTTGAATGACGAACTCCATCTGCAGCGCCTCCTGTTCCGATTTCAACCTGTTCTCAACAGCCTGGAAGATCTGCGGCGGCATGGTGATCGACTTTAAGAGAACTGCGTCTACAACGAACCCTTTCGATTCAATACCATCGATGAGTTCTTCGGCCACTTCTGTTTCAATTTTCTTGCGATCGATCGCAAACAGTTCCTTTGCATAGTACATGGCGAAGATGTGCCGGGCGACAGCCCTGAAGTTACTTTCAACGATTACCTCCTGGTAGTTCATGCCGTAGCGCGTGTAGACCTCCTTGGCCGCTTCGGGTTTTACATGGTAAAGCAATGCGATCTCCGACTTTACGGTAAGTCCTTCTTTTGTAGGCACGTCGAGATCATTCAGCGCTTCGACGGTTCTTGTGTTGATCTTCTTGATGGTCGACACGAAAGGATTATAGCCATAGGCGCCCGGGTCCATGTGATCGCGACGGATCTTTCCAAGCGTTTGTTTGATTCCCACTTCACCGGGACGAATGATGGCGCATGACGACATCAGTGCGAGCAATAACATGCTCGTCGCTAGTTGCGTTTTCATAGTAAGGAAAGGGTTAGTGTTTATTACACTAACGAACCCTGAATTCACGCGGGTCGGGAAATACCCTTAAGTCGGGATTAAAAAGTCTAGTCGACCGTTTCCGCCAGCGTGTATTTGCGACCCTTATTCTGTTCCTTGAGCCAGGTCATCAGGGGATCGAAGTAGCGCAGCATAGCCTTCGCATTCATGTCTTCATTGGTTGCCTCCTTAAGAACAACGCGCCAGTCCCTGCTGTAGCCGGGATACATTATCTTCTTTAGGAAATCACCTACTTCTTTCTTTCCATAATAGTTAGTGGCGTGGGGATCCTGGTGAATAACGTTCTCTGCGATATGCTGGTGCAACTGGAACATAATGATGAACGACAATGCGTAGTCGTAGTACTGCGCGGGGTCGTTGGTGATGTGAGTCTTCGTACATGCATCACAAAACTCTTCGCCACGTTCCATTGGAGGAACAATACCCTGGTATTTTTTTGCGAGCTCCCACCACTTCTTATTGAACTCACCTTCCTGGAGATCGTCGCTATACAAGGCTTTCTCAAATTCACTCATTGTTCCGGCCGCGAACGGTATGAATACAACATAGTTCAATGCTTCTTTCAGAAGGGTTTGGATCGAGTCGGTCTTTGCTGTTTTTGAAATTAATCCGCGCCCGACGAGATATGGTTTTTGCATAGCGGCCAGGCCCATCATACTTCCGATGCCTTCGTGGAACGCACGATTTGCGCCACCCCGGAGTATTGGCGGAACATCTTTGTTGGTGTAGGTAAGATAATAGTAGATATGACCCAGCTCGTGATTTGAAGTCTCGAACCAGTCGGAGTTTGGCTCGACACTCATTAAACTTCTTACGTCATTGTTGAGATCTATATGCCACGCAGAGGCATGATTATTCTTCTTCACCACAGAGTCTGCCGGGTAGGGATAGAGACTTGACTTTTGCCAAAACGATTCGGGCAACGGTGTAAAACCAATACTGGTGTATAATGCTTCTCCTTCGCGCACGATCCATTCAGGGCTCTTCGATTTCAGCGCACTGTCTACATCGAGTCCTTTCACTTCGACCATGGAGCCCCAGTTTTGGGCCCACCTGTCGGGCAGCCAGTGTGCGGGCAGGTAATCTGGAACCTCCTTTACCTTGTATTTTTCAGCAAGCTCGTATCGCGCATAGGTGTGCAGTTCGCGGAACAACGGACGCAATTCAGTGTTGAGCCGCGCCATGAACTGCATCATCTCATCGGCGCTCATACCATAGTCTGATACCTG